>NZ_JAVIWK010000001.1:3396218-3702620 GCF_034314165.1 Pseudomonas sp. Bout1
TCTGAACCGCTGACCGCCGAGGCCTTGAAAGGCAAGGTGGTGCTGGTGGATTTCTGGACCTACTCCTGCATCAACTGCCTGCGCACCTTGCCGTACGTCAAGGCCTGGGCCGAGAAGTACCGCGACCAGGGCCTGGTAGTGATTGGCGTGCACGCCCCGGAATTCGCCTTTGAGCGCGACGTGAACAACGTCACCAAGGCCATGAAGGACCTGGGCATCACCTACCCGGTGGCCATCGACAACGACTACAAGATCTGGCGTGCCTTCAACAACCAGTACTGGCCGGCGCATTACTTTGCCGATGCCAAGGGCCAGATTCGCTACCACCACTTTGGCGAGGGTGATTACGCCGAGTCTGAGCGGGTTATCCAGCAACTGCTGCGTGAGGCGGGCGCCACCAAAGTCGCAGGCGGTTTGATCGAAGCCGATGCCAAGGGTATCCAGGTTGCACCGGACATGAACGAAGTGCAGTCGCCGGAAACCTACCTGGGCTTCCAGCGCGCCGAGAACTTCGTCTCCATCGGCACGTTGGCCACCGACAAGGTCGCCAACTACCCGGCGGCCGGCAATCTCGCGCTGAACAACTGGACCCTCGAAGGCCAATGGAACGTCGGCGGCCAGCAAGCCACCCTTGCGGCGGCCAACGGCAAAATCGTCTACCGCTTCCACGCCCGTGACCTGCACCTGGTGCTGGGCCCTGGCGCCGACGGCAAGCCGGTGCGCTTCAAAGTCAGCGTCGACGGCCAGGCGCCCGGGGATTCCCACGGCACCGACGTCGCCCCGGATGGCAGCGGTACGGTGACCGAACAACGCTTGTACCAACTGGTGCGCCAGCCTGGCGCGGTCAAGGATCGGACCTTCACCATCGAGTTTCTGGACCCACAAGTGGCGGCCTACGCCTTCACCTTCGGCTAACCCATAGCGAAATTTTGAATGGTTAACCCGATCAATGTGGGAGCTGGCTTGCCTGCGATGGCGATGTTGAATTCACCACCGCCATCGCAGCGATGCGGCGACCCGACAAGCCAGCTCCCACAATTGACCGTGTTTATTCTGATGTTTCGGAGTGAATGAGATGAAACTGCTTAAGTACTTACCGGCCCTGGCGTTCGCTGCCTTCGTCGGCCACAGCTCGGCCTTCTCCTTCGGCCCGTCCGACGACGCCGTGGCCATTGCGCCACCGGCCATGGACCTGCCGGCAAACGGTAGCACCCAGCAAACCGCCGTGTTCGCCGGCGGTTGCTTCTGGGGTGTGCAGGGTGTGTTCCAGCACGTGCAAGGGGTGAAAAACGCCGTCTCTGGCTATGACGGCGGCGCGGCCAGCACCGCCCAATACGAAAGCGTCAGCGGCGGTGATACCGGCCACGCCGAGTCCGTCTCCGTGACCTACGACCCGAGCAAGGTCAGCTACGGCAAGCTGCTGCAGATCTACTTTTCGGTGGCCCACAACCCCACGGAACTCAACCGCCAGGGCCCGGACAGTGGCACCCAGTATCGCTCGACGATCTTTGCCCAGAACGCCGACCAGCAAAAAGTCGCCCAGGCCTACATCGACCAACTCGACGGCGCCAAAGCCTTCGACAAACCGATCGTGACCAAAATCGAAACGGGCAAAGCGTTCTACCCGGCAGAGTCCTACCACCAGGACTTCCTGACCGAAAACCCCTCGTACCCCTACATCGTGATCAACGACCTGCCCAAGGTGGCACAGCTGAAAAAACTGTTTCCCGACCAATACCGCGTCGAGCCCGTATTGGTGAAAAACCAATAACCCAACCCCTGCACACTTCAAAGGTGGGAGCAGGCAAGCCAGCTCCCACATGGGTTTGCAGCGGTGTTCAGACCACCTCCAGGTACGAGCTATGAATCGCCCGCGCCAACTGCCGCACGGTATCGATAAACTCCGTCAACCGGCTATGCAGCCCATCCTCCAGAATCTCATCAATCCCGGTATACCGCAGCCGCGCCTCAAACTCCGCCGCCAAACGCTGCGCCGTACGCCCATAACTCCCGGGCAAGTCCGCCAAAATATGGCTCAACTCCTCAATGCATGCATGCAGCGAGCGGGGCACGTCACTGCGCAACAGCAACAGCTCTGACACAGACCGCGCATTCAACGCATTCGGATACAGCTCGGTATACGCCTCAAACGACGACAACGCCCGCAGCAGCGCACTCCACTGGTAATACCCGCGTGCCGACAAGTCGCTGACCTCTTCGGACTCCTCGCCAAACATCTCATACCGCGCATCCAGCAGGCGCAACGTGTTATCCGCCCGTTCGACAAACGTGCCCAACCGAATAAACCGATACGCGTCATTACGCATGATCGTCCCGGACGTGGCCCCGCGAAACAGGTGCGAACGCTGCTTTACCCAGTCACAAAAGTGGCTGATGCCATGGCGCGCCAACCCACCGGCCGCAATGCTGCGCATCTCCAGCCAGGTGGCGTTGAGGTTCTCCCACATGTCGGCGGTGATCCGCCCGCGTACCGCGTGGGCATTCCCGCGAGCAGCCCGCAAACAGTTATAGATGCTCGCCGGGTTTTCCTCATCGAGGGCGAAGAAGTGCAACATGCGCTCGGCGTCCAACTGCTTATGGCGCTCGAGGTAACTTTCCAGGGTACCGCTGCAGAGCAACGACATGGCCAGCTCGTCCAGCCCGTCACTGCGCCCGGCCTGGGGCATCAACGACAGCGAATAACTGACTTCCAGCATGCGCGCCAGGTTCTCGGCACGCTCCAGGTAACGCGACATCCAATACAAATCTGCGGCGGTTCTACTCAGCATACTCAGCCCTCCACCACCCAGGTGTCCTTGGTTCCGCCGCCTTGCGACGAGTTGACGATCAATGAACCTTCACGCAGTGCCACACGGGTCAAGCCACCGGGCACCAGGCGGGTTTCGTTGCCCGAGAGCACGAAGGGCCGCAGGTCGATATGCCGCGGCGCAATGCCATTTTCGACAAAGGTCGGGCAGGTGGACAGGCTCAAGGTTGGTTGGGCGATGTAGGCGTGGGGCCGGGCCTTGATGCGCTGGCGGAAATCCTCGATCTCGGCAGCGCTGGAAGCCGGACCCACCAGCATGCCGTAGCCGCCGGAGCCCTGGGTTTCCTTCACCACCAGCTCTGGGAGATGGGCGAGTACGTGGGACAGCTCGTCGGGTTTGCGGCACTGGAAGGTCGGCACGTTTTGCAGGACCGGCTCTTCGTCCAGGTAGAAACGGATCATCTCCGGCACGTACGGGTAGATGGATTTGTCATCCGCCACGCCGGTGCCGATGGCATTTGCCAGCACCACATTGCCCGCGCAGTAGGCCGCGACCAGGCCGGGTACGCCGAGCATCGAGTCGGGATTGAAGGCCTGCGGGTCGAGGAATGCATCGTCGATGCGACGGTAGATCACATCGACGGCTTTAGGGCCATCGGTGGTACGCATGAACACCTTGAGGTCGTGCACGAACAGGTCGGCACCTTCCACCAGTTCCACGCCCATTTCCCGGGCCAGGAACGCGTGTTCGAAGAATGCGCTGTTAAAGCGCCCAGGCGTCAGCACCACCACGTTGGGGTTGTCCAGGCGGCTGGAGCTTTTGAGGGTCTTGAGCAGCAGGTTGGGGTAGTGGTCCACCGGGGCAATGCGCTGCTTGGCAAACACCTCCGGGAACAGGCGCATCATCATCTTGCGGTCTTCGAGCATGTAGCTCACGCCGCTGGGGGTGCGCAGGTTGTCTTCGAGCACGTAGTAGGTGCCGTCGCCATCGCGTACCAGGTCGACCCCGGAGATGTGCGAGTAGATATCGCGGTGCAGGTCCAGGCCGACCATCGCCTTCTGGTAACCCTCGTTGCCCAGCACCTGCTCGGCAGGAATGATCCCGGCCTTGATGATGCGCTGGTCGTGGTAGATGTCGGCGAGGAACATGTTCAGTGCATTCACCCGCTGGATACAGCCGCGCTCGATGATGCTCCATTCACTGGCGGGGATGCTGCGGGGGATGATGTCGAAGGGGATCAGGCGCTCGGTGTCTTGCTCGTCGCCATACAGGGTGAAGGTGATCCCGGCGCGGTGAAACAGCAGGTCGGCTTCACGTCGGCGCTGGGCCAGCAGCTCTGGCGGCGTATTGGCCAGCCAGCGGGAGAATTCCTGATAGTGCGCACGACAAACGCCTTGTGCGTCATTCATTTCATCAAAGAAAGATCGAGCCATTCCAATACCTTGTCAGTGCCCGGGAATATGCTTTGGGGGGCACTGCCGCTTTATAAAACGCATTTTTTTATGGGCCCGTGGCTGATGGTGCCAGCGGGTCTGGTCCTTACTTTCTTTTGGGCTGGGCTCTGGGTCGGGAGGTAACGATTGCTCCTGTATTCAGGCGGGGCAGGTGGGTGATTGAAGGATTAAAGCAATGCCTGTGCCACCACACCTTGTGGCGAGGGAGCTTGCTCCCGCCGGGCTGCGCAGCGGCCCCAAAAAAGAATAAGAGCGCCACGTGTGCAGCGCCAGCCCGGTCCGGCGGGGGCAAGCGGCCTCGCCATATATAGAACCGGCCGCTCCAAAACGGTGCGCTGATTACTTGAACTTTGCATCAGGCCAGTTCTTCTAAAGAGCTTCATATGCCAGCACGGAGCACGGACGTGCCCAGAATCATCTCACCCGACACCCCGGAATCGAGCCTGACTGACCACAGCGAGCACTCCGCGAAGATTTTCGGCTCCCCCAAGGACCGGCTCGACTTCTACCGGCGCGAGATCCAATACGAAACCAGCATCCTGGCGAACCGCACCGACGCCTACCTTACGGCGCAGTCGTTCCTGGTGATTGCCTTCGTTTCCGGCATGGGCAACCTCAACCCTGAGTGGGGCAAGCTGTTCACCCTGGTGGTGCCGGTATTCCTGGCGATGCTTGGCATCCTCAGTTCCCTGAATGCCTGGCCGGGCATTCGGGCGGCCTACGAAATCATCGATCACTGGCACTACAAGCAAAGCGAACTGCTGCGCAGTGAACCGGTGATGGGCATGGCCTACGACGAATCGCCGCTGTTCAGCGAAACGGAGTCGTCCCACAAGGGTTATCGCAAATCCTTGTTGTTCTCGATGCGCGCGCCCTGGTTGTTCATGGTGTTCTGGGTGCTGCTGGGTGCCTACGCGTTTTATATCCAGGTGGACAATCCTGGCTCATAAGCAATTGGAACTTCACCGACCCGCACACGACCTTACTCTTTACGCAGTCTGCGTTTTTCCAACAGAGGTGAGCCATGAGCACAGACAACGACCCGCAAACCAGCAACCGTAACGACCCCGCCATTGACCGCGGCGAACCGGCACCGGGCACAGGTGCTGCGGCACCCAAGGATCCCAAACCTGCCGCCGACCCAAAAGCCAGCGAAAACGACTACAGTCCAGACTTCAAGCCCGAGCGCGAGCCCAAGCCTGAAACCGATGCCGATATCGATACCCAAGGCGGTTAGAGGAGACGGTCATGTCAGTTGACATAGAAGTAGACGATGAACTCAATGACCCGGGCAACGAAGACCCGGGCTCCTTGATGGATGATGCCGAAGTGCCGCTTAACGACCTGGATGATGCCGCTGACGTCGGCAACACCGAGAACCAGGAATAAGCGTCATTGTTGTGCCTGGGCACGCCGTTCATACCACGCCAGCATCGGTTGGGTACTGAGGCCATGAACGACGATGCTCAGGGCAATCACCGACAGCGTGAGGTTCACCGCCACCACGCTGCTGGTGCCCACCAACCCATGGTTGATGGCATAGAACAGGTAGTAGATGCTGCCGATCCCGCGAATCCCGAACCACCCCATCAGCCCGCGTTGATTGCGATCCAGCAGCGTGCCCCAGGGCATGGACAGCACGCTTAATGGGCGAATCACGCAGAACAGCAATGCGCCTACCGCCAGCGCCCGCCAGTCCCAGTGGCTGACCAGCACCACGCCCAACAGGGTGACCAAAAATACCTCCATCGAGCGCTCCACCAGGCCGCCGAAGGCGAGCATGTCGCCCATCATCACCCCGGCGGCGATCTGCGTGTCTTGCAACTGCCCCACATTGCCATGCAGCGCCTTTGCCGGCTCTACTTCCATATGGCCGACTACCGGCTGGGCCAAATGCTCGGCGGGGGTTTTGGAGTTGCCGGTAGATTTGAACTCTGCCTGGCGCAGCCCTAGGCCGGCGGCAAATACCGACAGGAAGCCATAACCGCCAATGGCTTCGGCCACTACATAGGCCAAGGCGATCAAGGCCAGGGTCAGGTAATCATTGGGTGAGAGGGTGCTGTCAGCATTGGTGATACGCATCTTGAGGGTGACGCGGCCGATACCCCGGCCCATCCAGTACCCCGTCAACAGCCCGACCGGGACCGCCCACAGCAGGTTTTTCAGGACCCAGCCGCCCAGCCAGTCACCGTCGAAACCGCCGTGCTGCATGAAGATCAACGCGAAGATCACGAACGGGAACGCCGTACCGTCGTTTAAACCCGCCTCGCCGGACAAGCCGAAGCGCAACCGATCATAGTCTTGCGCATTGTTGACCTGTACCAAACCCGCCAGCACCGGGTCGGTGGGTGCAAGAATCGCCCCCACCAACAGCGAAACGCCCCACGACAGGTCGAACACCCAATGCAGCACTGCGCAGGTGCCCACGATCGTCAGCAGCATCACCGGGCCCGCCATGCCAAACGCGATGCGCCAGGTGCGATGCTTGAGTGGCAGGCGCAGCTTCAACCCACTGACAAACAGCGAAAACAGCACCGCGACTTCCGTCAGGTGTTCCATCCAGCGGGCTGAACCCTTGATGTCCAGGTGCAGCAGGTCCATGCCCAACGGGCCAATGCCGATACCCAGCAGCAGGCAAACGGCCGACGTGGTGACCGGCATCCAGCGCAGGTAGGAGGAGGTGAGGGCGAGGGTGAGCAGCACCGCGCCCAGTACGGCCATCCATAGAATGAACGTCATTGATTAGTCCCGGGCCTGGTCTGTGTGAACGTTGGAGGTTTGCCGGGACACAGAGGTTCAAAAAACGCGCATGCGTGCCCGGGCAATGCACGGTCTATCAGGCCGCAAGGCGTTTTATGTTGGCGTTGAGGGTGCTGTTGGGGGTGAAAGCGAAGTCGTATCCCGTGTCGAGCCAACTCTGCAAACCCTGGTTATCGAGGTTGTGCACCAATGCCCCGGCAGATTGATCTATGGTTCCGGTGGCTTTGACCATCGTACTTGCGGGGACTCCATGGCGCGCCCCAGTTGCGACCACCACTGCCCGAACGTCGAGTTCGGCGGAATGTGCTCGATCATGATCGCGTCGTCATAGGCATATTCGCCACGTACCTGAAGCAACGCCTTGCCCACCTGTCCGGCCAGCTCACTGTCGCCGTCGGCACGCGGGTTGGCGGTTGCAAACCTGCGCGGTTCTACCGGGACACCGCCCAGTGCGAGGCCCCGCGGGCGACGCAACCGGCTGGGCTCGGCAGGTACATTCAACGGTATGAAGGGCGCTGCGGGGAGGGTTGAAGTGATGGCCATGGGGGTTCTCCGGTAATTTAACGAATACCCCAGGGAACATTTCGCTCGACTGGGCATACCCCTTCGTTCCCGTTACCGCCGTAAGCACTCCATCCAGCAACCCTTCAATTGATACCGCGTTTTACCTCACCCACGCTCCAGGGTGAAGCAACGACCTTTGAACGGATCATCTCAATCAACTGCCGCAACCCTGGCTGTGATTGCCGACGGCTGGGGTAGTACATGCACAATGGCGCGCCAATGCTGGCCCAGTCAGGCAGCACCTCCACCAGGCGACCGTCTGCCAGCTCCGACAGCACGCGGTTCTCAAGGCAATAGGCGATGCCCACGCCTTGCAGCGCCGCGTCGACGATCGTCTGGGTGTCGGCCGCGCTGAAGTGGCCGGGCACATCGAGGCGCTGTTGGCGGGCACCATTGCCCAGTTCCCACTTGTAGGTGGTCTTGTCGCCCAGGTACATGCGTACGCAGGAATGGCCGAGCAAGTCCTTGGGCACGGCTGGTGTTCCGGCTGCCGCGAGGTAGGCCGGGGAGGCGACCATGATCCAGCGCAGCTCGCCGGTCAGCGGCACGGCCACCATGTCCTGAGGCACCGTGGCGCCATAGCGGATACCCGCGTCGTAGCCTTCGGCGACGATGTCGAGCATGCGGTCTTCGATCATCACGTCCAGGCGCAGTTGCGGGTAGGTGCGGGTGAACTCGCCCAGCACCGGGGAGATCAGCAATACGGCGGCATCCCGGGGTACATTCAGGCGCAGCCGGCCAATCGGCGCCTCGCGGTACAGTTCGAGGGTGTCGAGGCCGTCCTGGATCATCGCAAAGCCGGCCGTGAGCTTTTCTGCCAGTACCACGCCGGCATCGGTAGGCTCCACGGCACGGCTGGTACGGTAGAGCAGCTTGACCCCCAGGCGGGTTTCCAGATTGCGCATCGTGTGGCTCAGGGCCGAGGTGGTCACGCCCAGTTCATTAGCGGCATGCCGGAAACTGCGGCGACGGATGATTGCCATGAATACATTCAGGTCGGCCAACTCGGAGCGGTTGAACGCAGCCATATCAAGCACCTTTCAAGGGTTGGGGTTTCACGCGGCGTTGAGCCCGATTCAACCTCGGATGATCTAGAGTAATCGTTTTTTTACTGAATGTTTCTGGTGGAGGCTTTTTAATGAGTATCGAAACCATCAAGATCCCGGGGATCGACAAGCCCGTCTCGCGCATTGCCCTGGGTACCTGGTCCATGGGCGGTTCAATGTGGGGCGGTGCTGATAACGAGGTGTCGATCAAGACGATCCGTCATGCACTGGCCAGCGGCATCAACCTGATCGACAGCGCGCCGGTCTATGGCCTGGGTTTGTCCGAGGAGTTGATCGGCCGAGCGCTGCGCGGGGTGCGCCATACGGCGGTGATCGCGACCAAGGCCGGCTTGCAGTGGGACGACGGCACCACGCGGCGCAACGCTACCGCCCAGCGTATCCGCAAGGAAATCGAAGACTCGCTGGTGCGCCTCGAAACCGATTACATCGACCTCTATCAGATTCACTGGCCCGACCCGTTGGTGGCCCAGGAGGAAACCGCCGGCGAGTTGGAAAAACTGCGCCGTGAAGGCAAGGTCCTCGCCGTGGGCGTGAGCAATTATTCGCCCGCGCAAATGGATGACTTCCGTCAGTACACCCACCTGGACACCGTGCAGCCGCCCTACAACCTGTTCGAGCGGGCGATCGACAGCGATATCCTGCCGTACGCCAAGCAAAACTCCCTGGTGGTGTTGGCCTACGGCTCGCTGTGCCGAGGCCTGTTGACCGGCAGCATGCACGCTGGCACACGGTTCAACGGCGACGACGTACGCAAGCTCGACCCTAAATTCAAGGCGCCACGCTTTGAGCAATACCTGGCGGCAGTGGCGGCGCTGGCCGTGTACGCCCGTGAGTGCCACGGCAAGTCAGTATTGGCCCTGGCGTTGCGCTGGGTGCTGGACCAGGGCCCGACAATTGCGCTGTGGGGCGCCCGACGCCCGGAGCAACTCAAAGGCATCGAGGACGCATTCGGCTGGCAACTCACCGCCGATGACCTGCAACATATCGACCGTATTCTGGCCAGCACGATAAAAGACCCGGTAGGGCCGGAATTTATGGCCCCTGCCAAACGTTAACCTTTGCGACAGGGATGTCTTGCAGTTGCAAAACAACAAAAGACATTCCTTTGGCGTTGAGGTTTTTGGCATGAAGCGCGGTACCGTATTTACGATTGTCGGTGGTTTGCTGTGTGTGGCGGCGTTGGCGGGCGCCTGGAAATGGCGGGGCAACCCCGATGCGCTGTGGCAGATCGTCAGCCGCCAATGTGTGCCTGACCAGCGTCTGCATCAAAACCCCAGCCCATGCCTGCAGGTGGACCCGAACAAGGGCTTTGCGTTGCTCAAGGACCTTAACGGCCCCTATCAGGACTTGCTGATCCCTACCGATAAAGTCAGCGGCATCGAAGACATCGCGCTGACCCGGGACTTGCTGCCGCATTACTTTGCCCAGGCCTGGAAACACCATGACGTGTTGTCAACCGGCCTGCCGGCTCCGATTGCCGACCGCTTTGTGTCACTGGCGATCAACTCCCGGTTTGGCCGCTCGCAAAACCAACTGCACATCCACATCGCCTGCCTGCGCCCTGATGTTTTCAACACCCTCAACCAACGCGCCGCAACCCTCAATGAGCAATGGCAAACCCTGCCGGTAAAGCTGCTGGGGCATACCTACAGCGCCCGCACGTTGTCGGCTGCCGATTTCGACCTGCGTGACCCGCTGGCCATCTTGAACGAGTACGTGCAAGCCCAGGGCGACACCATGGCCAGCTATAGCTTGCTGCTGGCACCGGGTGCGAACGGCAACTTCGTATTGCTGACCACTCGGTTGACGCTCAAGGAGTGGAACCTGGCGTCTGCCGAAGAGCTGCAAGACCATCAGTGCGACCTGATGGGCAAACCACCACAACGACCTGTTTTAGCTGTTAACGACATCCGCTGAATTTGCCGTTGAACGAGTGTTCAGTTTCAATTATGTTGGCTGCAACCCCCCGCTTGGCAACAAGCGGGCTTGCGCTTTTTCTGATTGAACGAGAGGCACTGGCATGCGGTTTTCACCCTTTGTTGAGCGAATTGCAGGGCAGGGCGTAGCCGCCTGGGACATCCACCACGCCGCGTTCCAGGCCAGCAGCAAAGGCGAAGACATCATTATCCTGAGCGTGGGCGACCCGGATTTCGCCACGCCTTCTTTCATCACCGACGCTGCCGTAGAGGCCTTGCGCCAGGGCGACACCCACTACACCGAAATCCCCGGCCGCCCGGCGCTGCGCGATGCGATCGCCGCGCGTTACAGCAAGTCCCTGGCGCGGCCCCTGAATGCTGAAAACGTTATCACCGTGGCCGGTGCGCAAAACGCCTTGTTCGTCACCTCGCTGTGCCTGTTGCAGGCCGGTGATGAGGTGATTGTGCTCGACCCGATGTACGTCACTTACGAAGCCACACTCAAGGCCAGCGGCGCGACGCTGGTGCGCGTGCCGTGTTCCGCCGACGCGGGTTTTCGCCTTGACCCGGCGCTACTGGCCGCCGCTATCACGCCACGCACCCGGGCGATTTTCTTCTCCAACCCCAACAACCCCACCGGCGTGGTGCTCAACCCCCGGGAGCTGCAAGCAATTGCCGACCTGGCGATCGAACATGAATTGTGGGTGGTGGTGGACGAAGTCTACGAAAGCCTGGTGTTCGACGGTGAGTACCACAGCCTGGCTGCCCTACCGGGCATGGCCGAACGCTGCATTGTGATTGGCAGCCTGTCCAAATCCCACGCCATGACCGGCTGGCGTATCGGCTGGATCATCGCCGAACCGAGCATGGTGGCCCACGCCGAAACCCTGGTGTTGAGCATGCTCTACGGCTTGCCGGGCTTTGTGATGCAAGCCGCGACCGCCGCAGTATTGGCCCACGATGAAGTCACTCACGGGATGCGTGAAACCTACCGTCGTCGCCGTGACCTGGTGGTAGCCGGCCTGAGCGGTTGCCCGGGCATCCACGTACAACCCCCGCAAGCAGGCATGTTTGTGCTGGTGGACGTGCGGGACACCGGCCTCGGTTCCCTGGACTTTGCCTGGCGCTTGTTCCGCGAGGCGGGGGTTTCCGTGCTGGATGCGGCCGCCTTCGGTGAACCGGCCCAAGGCTTTGTACGGCTGTCGTTCACCCTGGGCGAAGCGCGGCTGGCCGAGGCCTGCGAGCGTATCAGCCGCTTCGTCGCCAAGCTCGCCCGTGAGCCACGAATAGAGCCTGCGGCGAAAACCATCAGCGTGTTGCCGGTAGCGGCGAAGAAAATGATCGAGGTGCTCGACCTGCATAAACGCTTCGGCAATATCGAAGTGCTGAAGGGCATCTCGCTGACCGCCCGCGAAGGCGAAGTGATCTCGCTGATCGGCGCCAGCGGCTCGGGCAAAAGCACTTTGCTGCGTTGCATCAACATGCTCGAAGTGCCGGACCAGGGCAGCATTCACGTCGACGGCGAAAGCATCAAGCTCAACTACGGCCGCCCCGGCGCACCGCTGGTGGCCGACGCCAAACAACTGGTGCGGATTCGCTCGACCCTGGGCATGGTGTTCCAGAACTTCAACCTCTGGCCCCATCGTACTGTGCTGGAGAACCTCATCGAAGCGCCGATCCAGGTGCTGCGCGAAAGCCGGGCCGAAGCCATCGAACGCGCCGAAGCCTTGCTCGACCGGGTTGGCCTGGCCGCCAAGCGCAACGAATACCCGGCGTTCCTCTCTGGCGGCCAGCAACAGCGCGTGGCCATCGCCCGCGCCCTGGCCATGCGCCCCAAAGTCATGCTGTTCGACGAACCCACCTCGGCCCTCGACCCGGAACTGGTGGGCGAAGTGCTGCGGGTGATTCGCTCGCTGGCCGAAGAAGGCCGCACCATGATCCTGGTGACCCATGAAATGGCGTTCGCCCGGGATGTGTCATCCAAAGTGGCTTTTCTGCACCAAGGCTTGATCGAGGAAACCGGCTCGCCGGACTCAGTGTTTATCGACCCACGCAGTGAACGTTGCCGGCAATTCGTCAACGCGCATCAAACTCGCTAACTCCAAAAAAAGACGGAACAAGATCATGAAATCCAAACGATTGGCAAAGTGGTTGAGCAGTGCAGTGTTGATGCTGGCGGCAGGTTCGGCGCTCGCGGCGGAAAAACCCATTGTGTTCGCGGTGGCGGCGGAACCCTACCCACCGTTCACGGTGAAGGGCGGTAACGGGGAGTGGACGGGCTTTGAAGTGGACCTGATCCATAAGCTCTGCGGCTTGATGAAGGCTGAGTGCCAAATCAAGGAAGTGGCGTGGGACGGGATTATTCCGTCTCTGTTGGCGAAGAAAATCGACGTGATCTTCTCCTCGATGTCGGTCACCGACGAGCGTGAAAAACAAATTGCCTTCAGCCGCGCCTACTACGATTCGCTGCTTGGCATCGCCGGGCCCAAGGGCACCAGCGTCGAGGTCTCGCCGGCAGGCCTGAAGGGCAAGATCATTGGCGTGCAGATCTCCACGGTCAGCGCCAACTACCTGAAGAAGTACTACGAGAACATTGCGGACCTTAAGTACTACGACACGCAAGAGTCGGCCAACGCCGACCTGATCGCCGGGCGCACCGACCTGATGATGGCCGACGGCATCGCCATCGCCATGATGGTGAAAACCCCTGAAGCCCAGGGCCTGGCCGAGATCGCCGAAGTGCCTTATGACCCGGTGATTGGCCGCGGTGTAGGCGCCGGCCTGCGCAAGGAAGACACCGAACTCAAGGCCCGGCTGGACAAGGCCATCGGCGAGTTGCTGGTAAGCAAGGACTACGCTGACCTCTCGCAGAGCGTGTTTGGTGTGTCGGTCAGCCCTTGCAAGCGCGCTGATACCCCGGCCTATGTCAGCAAAGTCTGCGACAGCCCCTACACAAACTAACCCTTTAGCGAGGGCGCTGTTGTGGTGAGGGAGCTTGCTCCCGCTGGGGTGCGAAGCGCCCCCAAAAAATGGGCCTGCTGCGCAGTCCAGCGGGAGCAAGCTCCCTCGCCACAGCAAGCTCCCTGGCCACAGTAAGCTCCCTGGCCACAGGGTCACTGCGTGTCATCGAAATAGGGAGCAGCGATGTTCGATCTACTCAGCTTCAGCGAACAAGGTTGGGGCAACGCATTGCTCAAAGGGTTATGGATGACCCTGCAGATCTCTGCCGGCTCGTTTGCAGTGGGGCTGTTGATTGGCCTGGTGGTGGCCTGCGCCAAGCTCAGTGCACCCCGGCCCATCGTTGTGCTGATGCGCGGCTACACCACGGTGTTTCGCGCAGTGCCCGAGCTGCTGTTGATTTTGCTGCTGTACTACGCAGGCTCGATGGGCCTTAACGTGCTGATGCTGTGGCTGGGGTTCGAGCAGTTCAACATCAGCGGCCCGCTGGTGGCGGTGCTGGTACTGGGGCTGGTGCAGGGCGCGTACGCCTCGGAGATTTTTCGTGCGGCAATCCTGGCGATTCCCCATGGCCAGATCGAAGCGGCGCGGGCCTTTGGCTTGAGCGGCCTTGGCCTGTTCCGCCGCGTGACTCTGCCGATCATGGCGCCGTACGCGCTGGCCGGCATGTCCAACCTGTGGATCAACCTGATCAAGGACAGCGCGTTGATCAGCGTGGTGGGCACCAACGAACTGCTGTACACCGCCAAGCAGGCGGCAGGCTCCACCCGGCATTACCTGTTGTTCTACCTCACGGCCGCCGCCTTGTATTACCTGGTGACGCTGGCTTCCAACTACCTGTCCGGGCGCCTGGAGCGACGTATTCGTCGCTGGATGCCGGTTGTCGAGTGAGCCGCACATGCCTGAGTGGATAAGTTATTACGCAGGGCTGATCGCCAAGGGTTTGCAGACGACCCTGTCACTGCTGGTGATCTCGGCGCTGTTGGGCTTTGCCCTGGCGGTGGTGGTGGCGTTGGCGCGGTTGTCCCGGCGCAAGTGGCTGGCCCGTTGTGCGCTGGCCTACACCAGCGTGCTGCGGGGCACTCCGTTGCTGATCCAGATCTACATTTTCTACTACGGCCTGGGCAGCCTGTTCGCCCAGTTCCCGATGATACGCGGGAGTTTCCTGTGGCCGTTCCTGCGGGACGGTTACTGGTACATCGTGTTCGCGCTGGTGCTGTCGGTGGGCGCGTACGTCGGTGAAGTGATTCGCGGCGGGTTACTGGCAGTGCCCAAGGGTGAAATGGAAGCCGCCTCGGCGTTTGGTATGACGCCACGCCAGGCGCTGTTGCGAGTACGCTTGCCACGCGCCATGCGCCTGTTGCTGCCGACCCTGGCGGGGGAGACGGTGATGCTGCTCAAGTCCACTGCACTGGCCTCGACCATCGCGGTGGTCGACCTGCTGGGTGCCGCCAACGTGGTGCGCGCCCAGACCTTGCAGATCTACCAGCCGCTGCTGTTGGTGGCAGGGGTTTACCTGTGCCTGACCTTTTTGATCGAAGCCATGTACGCGATTGCCGAGCGGCGCGGCACACCGTTGCGCAGGTCTGCCGGATGAAAACCGATCGCTCGTTGCAAGGGATTGCCCTGTGCTCACTGGCCTATGCGTTCCTGGCCTTGCAGGACGCCGGGATCAAATGGCTGGTGGCCGACTATTCGGTGTTCACCATCCTGTTCTGGCGCAGCCTGGTGGTGGTTGCAGCGTGCGTGATCGCCGGGCGCCTGGGCTTGCTCAAGCGTGCCTGGCACTCGGTCAGCCGCAAACTGTTGATCATCCGCGGCCTGCTCTCGCTGCTGGCCTGGCTGCTGTACTACACCGCCGCCAAGGACCTGACCCTGGCGGAAATGACCACCCTGTATTTTTCCGCGCCGATCATGGTCACGTTACTCGCAGCGCTGATCCTCAAGGAGCGCGCCAGCCGGGGCCAGTGGATTTCGCTGATCATCGGTTTTGTCGGTGTGGTGATTGCCTGTCGTCCCGGCAACCTGCTCGACCCGCTGCCGATTGGCCTGACGCTGGCGGCTGCGCTGTGCTGGGCATTTACCTATATCCAGCTGCGCCAGGTGGACGACAACACCTCGGTGCTGGAGCAGATGCTGATCACCAATGTGGTGTTTGTGGTGTGCATGGCCGTGACCCTGCCCTGGACTCACACACCGTCACCCACACCCGCATGGCTGGGCATGCTTGGCGCCGGGCTGGTGGGCGGGATTGGCCAGTTCCTGCTGTTTGCGAGTTTTCGCCGGGCCACGGCCACGCTGTTGGCGCCGTTTGAATACAGCGGGTTGATCTGGGCATTCCTGCTGTCGAGCCTGGTGTGGGGCACGGTGATGGATGTGTCGCTGATCTTCGGCGCGGTGCTGATCGCCATCAGCGGCACCCTGGCCATGTTCAGCGCCCGGCACCACGTGTCACAGGACGTGGTCGGCGCCGAATGCTCCGTGACGCAGCCCTTGTATCCAGCAGCGGCAGATGTGCAGCCCGTTGGCGGGGCTGAACGTGCCGGGGTTGAGGCACCACTCGAGCCAGAGTCCGTCGAGCATCGCCGATAAGCCGATGGCGGCCAGGCGTGTGTCGTGGATCACAAAGCCTTCGCTCTCGGCCAGGTCGTCGAGCAGTTGGCGGATCAGTTCGAGGTAGGCGCAGTAGCTTTTTTCATGGGAGTCACTCACGTGTTGGGAGTGGCGGATCAGGCTCCAGAACACCACCCATACACCCAGCAATTTTGGGTCCATGACCCGCGAGGAAAACGAGCCGGCGAGGAATGCATCCAGCCGCGCCGCCGGGCCCTGGGCCTGGTCGACTTCCTGCCAGAGGGCAGTGGTCAGCTCGCTGGCGAGCTTGTGATAGGTCTCGGCAATCAGTGCATCGATGCTGCCGAAATGGTGATTGAGCAACCCCACCGAAACCCCGGCTTCAGCGGCGATGCGCCGCACGGAAATGCCGGCATGCCCGTCCCGGGCGAGGCTGGTCAGAGTGGCGGCGATCAACAGGTCGCGACGGTCTTCGGCCACAGGCACACCCTACATGGTTGAACGGGTGTTCAATATATACCTACAGATCCAACAAGAGGAGGGCAGCGGCATGGCAACAGACCTTTCGTGGCAAGTCCCCGGTGATTCCGGGAACACCCTGCACATTGGCGCCTGGCGCTTTGAGGGCAACGGCAGTGGCCCGCGGGTGCACCTGCAGGCCGGCGTGCATGCCGACGAAATCGCCGGGATGTTGGTGTTGCACCAATTGCTGCCACGCTTGCAGGCGTGCCAGGACCAGGGGCGGCTCAAGGGCACCGTGACGGTGGTGCCTCAGGCCAATCCGTTTGGCATTGGCCAGTTTCGCCAAGGGCGGTTGCTGGGGCGATTTCACGAGGCCACCGGGCAGAACTTCAACCGCGCGTTTGATCATTCATTGGCCATGGAGCGCCCGGCCAGCAACCTGGCGCAATGGCAAAAAAGCCTGGTGCAACTGGCGGCGGATGCCGAGTTGGTGCTGGACCTGCACACCGATGACGAAGCGCTGCCATATCTGTATATCCACCGCAGCTTTTGGCCAGCGGGCCAGGTGTTGGCGGCGGCGTTGCAGCTGGAGGTGGTGATTGTCTGGGACGAGGGCGGCGATGGGTCGTTTGAAGAGACCATCATTGAGCATGGCAAGCCGCGGTTGGCGGCGACCATAGAACTGCGTGGGCAGGCGGATGTGAGTGATGCCCTGGCCGGGCAGGATGGTGATGGAATCTGGGCCTGGCTCTGTGCAAGCGGGGTGATTGATGAACCGCCGGTGATTGCTGACTGGCACGGGCAGGTAGTGGATATGGGTTGCATGGAAACCATTCTGGCGCCATGTGCCGGCGTGTTGGTGTTTGAGAAAAGCCTGGGTGAGCATGTTGAAGAGGGCGAGCGGTTTGCGCGGATTATCCGGCGGCCCGGGGAGCCGAATTCCGAGGTGATGCTGCATGCAGCGCAAGCCGGGCGCATGGTGACGGGGCATCGAGAACGGCTGGTGTCCCAGGGCGCGGTGGTGGCCAAATTCACCGGCTCCCGGTTATCCGACAGCTACAGCGGTGGGGTGTTGGATCCCTAGAGGGGGGACGCATATCCAGCATTTGCGCGATTTTTGATATGGGGTACGCCCTAACATCTGTAGGAGCTGGCTTGCCGGCGATGGCCTCACCTCGATGTATCTGAAAAACCGAGTTGCCTGCATCGCCGGCAAGCCAGCTCCTACAGTGGGCTTTCAGGCCGGCGTGCCTGAACGCCGGGTCAGTGGGGCTGCGGCCTGACCAGGCTGCATTTATCCAGCAACAGGCGCTCCAGTTCCCTCATCGGCAACGGCCGGCTGAACAGATACCCCTGGATTTGATCACAGCCGGCTTCGCGCAGAAACTCCAGCTGTGCCTGGGTTTCCACGCCTTCGGCCACTACCCGCAGTTTCAGGCTGTGGGCCAGTTCGATGATGGTACGGGTGATCGCCGCGTCCTGCGGGTTGCTGGTGACTTCGCGGATAAACGCGATATCGATTTTCAGCGTATCAATCGGGAACCGTCGCAGGTAAGCCAGGCTTGAATAGCCGGTGCCGAAATCGTCGATGGAGATCTTCACGCCCATCGCCCGCAAGCGTTGCAGGCTGGCGATGGTGTGCTGGGTATTCTCCATCAGCGAGCCTTCGGTCAATTCAACCTCCAGCCAATGCGGCTCCACCCCAGCCCTTGCAAGGGAGTCCGCGATGTCGGCAATCAAGTCGCCCTCGATCAATTGATGCCCCGACACGTTCACCGATACCTCGACCGCACCTACCGCTGTGGATTGCCAGGCAGCGATCTGGCGGCACACCTGGTCGATCACCCAGCGCCCGAGCGTCACGATCAAGCCCTGGCTTTCCAGGATCGGGATAAAGACCGCCGGCGACACCGCGCCATAGCCCGGCCGGTCCCAGCGCAGCAGCGCTTCAAGCGCGCAGACTTGACCACCGGCCAGCTCGACCTTGGGTTGGTAATGCAGCACGAACTCTTCGCGCTCGACCGCCAGGCGCAGGGCTTTTTCCAGGTCCAGACGGGCCAGGTCATGGACGTTCAGGCGGGAGCTTTCTTGATGCTGGTTTTGCAGTTGCTGCTCCAGCATCAGGCTGTGGTTTTTCAGCTGGTCGCTGTGGGCCTTGAGCCGCAGCAGGTTGCGCACCCGCAACCACAACTCGACCCGTTCCACCGGTTTACTGATGAACTCCTCGGCACCGGTCTCCAGGCCGCTGACCCGCGCACTGGATTCACTCAGGGCCGAGAGCATGATGATCGGGATGTTGGCCGTGGCCGTATTGCCCTTGAGCTGGTTCGCCACTTCATAACCGTCCATGCCCGGCATCATGATGTCCAGCAGGATCAAGTCCGGCGGTTGTTGCGCCACCAGCCGCAAGGCTTCTTCGCCACTGGCGGCGGTCACCGTCTGGTAGCCCTCGTGGCGCAACAGGGTTTCCAGCAGCTTGCGCACCTGGATTTCATCATCAACGATCAACAGCGTTGCGGGTTGGCTGGCCATGGAGAGGACTCAAGTCGGAGGAGTAATGTTCTTTTGCAGCAGCGTGTCGATCACCTGGTACAGCTCCTTGTAGCGCAGCGGCTTGATGATGTAGGCATCGCAGCCGGCGCGCAGGGTTTTATCACGGTCTTCCTTCATGGCCATGGCCGTCAGGGCGATGACCGGGATGTGCGACGTATGAGAGTCCTGCTTGAGCAATGACGTGGCCGCCAGGCCGTCCATGCCGGGTAGCTGGATGTCCATCAGGATCAATGCCGGCTGTTTTTCCCGGGCCAGGGTCAGCCCGGTCTCGGCGTCGGCGGCCCACAGCACGCTGTGGCCGGCGTTCACCAACAGCAGGCGGGCCAGGCGCATATTGGCCTCGTTGTCTTCCACGATCAGGATTTCGGCCATGGTGCCTCCGTTTTTGCTGCGCGATGCAGCGGCAGCCACACCACAAACCGCGCCCCTGCACCTTCGCGGCTGGCCACGGCGACACTGCCGCCATGCAAGTCGGTCAGTTGCTTGACCATCGCCAGGCCCAGGCCGGTGCCTTCGAATTTGCGCGCCAGGCTGCTGTCGATCTGGCTGAAGGCCTTGAACAGCTTGCTCATGTCATCGCGGGCGATACCGATGCCGGTGTCGCTGACGCTCAACTCCAAAAACTGCTGATGCTCGCTGGGTTGCAGGACAAACCCGTGAGTGGGCCAGTCGCCGGGGATCTGCCCCACCTGTGCGCGACTGACCTCGCGTACCGACAGCGTCACCGACCCGCCGTGCTCGCTGAATTTAACCGCATTGGCCAGCAGGTTGTAGATGATTTGCTTGGTCTTGCGCAGGTCCAGTTCCAGCGTGCCGAAGTCGTCCAGGCTTTCGAGCTTCAGCTGGATGCGTTGCAGGGCGGCCTTTTCCCGCACGATCAGCAAACTGTTGGCCAACAACCCGGCCAACTCCACCGCTTCCAGCTCCAGGTCCATCATCCCGGCCTCGACTTTGGACAGGTCGAGGATGTCGTTGATCAGCGACAACAGGTGCTGGCCGCTGGTAAAGATGTCGCCGATGTATTCGCGCTGGATGTCGCTCATGTCGCCCACCAGGCCGTCCTTGAGCGCCTCGGAAAAACCGATTACCGCGTTCAACGGTGTGCGTAGTTCATGGGACATGGTGGCGAGAAATTCGGACTTCATGTGGCTGGCGTGTTCCAGCTCCAGGTTCTTTTCTTCCAGGGCGCGCTCAAAGCCTTTGCGTTGCGCCTCTTCCTGCTTGCGCGCCGTGTTGTCAGTACCGATCAGCAGGTAGCCGATGATCGCGTCGTTGCGGTTGCGCAGCGCGGTGACCGAGACCATCGCCGAGAGGCGGCTGTTGTCCTTGCGGATATAGGTCAGCTCGTAGATGTCCTCGATACCGCGGGAGGCCTTGAACACCAGCGCCTCAAACCCGGGGGTAATCGGCGTGTCCAGCTCCAGGCTCAAGGCGGCGGCGCGGGTGATCAGCTCGGCGGGGTCGGAAATGTCGGCCGGCGTGACGCGGTTTAACACATCGGCGGCGGCATACCCGAGCATGCGTTCGGCACCGACGTTGAAGATTTGGATCACGCCTTTTTCATCAGTCGCGATGCTGGAGAAGTAGGCACTGTTGAAGATCGCGTCCTGCAGGGCGCCGGTCTTGAGCAAGGTTTTCTGGCGTTTGAATTCGACGATTTTCTCGGCCCGGGATTGCGGCTCGACAGGGTTGTCGACTGAAGAATTATCCATCGTGAAGGTGTTCCGTGAACTTCAGGCCCGACGCCGCCAAAGGCTGCGCCGCAGAGCATGCTCACAGAAGATCGCGCAGGGGCGACGAGGAGGAGATGAGGTCTTTGGACAATAGCAGATAAACAGCAACCTACCGAACTCATGGCAGCCAAAAACACACTGCCACGCACCAAAAACACTCAAATGAATAGGTTCAGATAAAGAAGGCACGATTTTGTTTGCGATTAACCGGCCCGAATCATTCAAATGAACATTTATTCATCAGGTGAAACGTTTAATCCGACGATAAATGGCCAACGCAAGCGCTTGCGTAAACAAATGTATCTGATTAGAGTCGGCAGCAATCAGGTCTGCCGATGGCTGTCATCAGCAAACGCTGGAACACAAAAATAATAAAACCAGGAGCTCAGTCATGAGCCTTGAACCCTTGCTTGAAATGCAGGGCATCAGTAAGACCTTCAATGGTTTGCGGGTGCTCAAGAACGTCAGCCTGAAGGTCTACCCCGGTGAGATCCACGCCTTGATGGGTGAAAACGGCGCCGGCAAGTCGACCTTGATGAAGATTCTCTCTGGTGCCTACCAGGCCGACGACGGCGGCACCATCCGTATCGATGGCCAGCCCGTCGCCAGCTACAACCCGGCGTCCGCCAAAGCCCTCGGCATTGCTGTGATCTACCAAGAACTCAGCCTGTGCCCGAACCTCACGGTGGCCGAGAACATCTACCTGGGCCGTGAACTGCGCCGCGGCTGGACCATCGACCGCAAGGGCATGGAAGCCGGGGTGGCCGAGGTGCTGGCACGGCTTGGCGCAGCGTTCACGCCCACCACCCGCGTCGCCAGCCTGTCCATCGCCGAGCGCCAACTGGTGGAAATCGCCCGGGCCTTGCATGCCCACGCAAAAATCCTGGTGATGGACGAGCCCACCACGCCGCTGTCATCGCGTGAGACCGACCGCCTGTTTGCGCTGATCAAGCAGCTGCGCAGCCAGGGCCTGGCAATCATCTACATCAGCCACCGCATGGCCGAAATCTACGAGTTGTCGGACCGGGTCTCGGTGCTGCGCGACGGCGAGTACGTCGGTGAACTGGCGCGGCACGTGCTGTCGGCCGAAGTGCTGGTAAAGATGATGGTGGGCCGCGACCTGTCGGGTTTCTACAAGAAAGAACATGCCGCCTACGACCCGGGCCAAGTGGTGATGCGTGTGCGCGATATGGCCGACGGCAAGCGCGTGCGCAACTGCAGCTTCGACCTGCACGCCGGCGAAGTGCTGGGCATTGCCGGGCTGGTGGGCGCTGGCCGTACCGAGCTGGCGCGGCTGATCTTTGCCGCCGACCCACGTACGTCCGGCAGCCTGGAAGTGGTCGGCAAGCGCGTGACGCAACTGCGCAACCCGGCGGATGCGATTCGTGCCGGCGTGGTCTATCTCACCGAAGACCGCAAGGCCCAGGGCCTGTTTCTCGACATGAGCGTGGCCGACAACATCAACGTCTGCGCCTGCGTGCCGGACGCGCATGCCGGTGGCGTGCTCGACCGTGGTCACGCCGCGCAACGCTCACGTGATGCGATCAAGTCACTGTCGATCCGCGTGGCGTCGGGCAAGGTCAATGTCGGCGCGTTGTCCGGCGGCAATCAGCAGAAGGTGCTGTTGGCGCGCCTGCTGGAGGTCAAGCCGCATGTGTTGATCCTCGACGAACCTACCCGTGGCGTCGACATCGGTTCCAAGTCCGAGATCTACCGCATCATCAACCAACTGGCCAAAGCCGGCGTGGGCATTGTGGTGATCTCCAGCGAGCTGCCGGAAATCATCGGCACCTGCGACCGCGTGCTGATCATGCGCGAAGGGCAATTGGTGGCTGAAGTGGGCGGGGCATCGGGGCTGGATATTTCCCAAGAGGCGATCATCGACCTCGCCACCGGCAGCGAGCAGGTGGCTGCCCATGGCTAATTCAACGACAAGCGGGAGCAACACCATGACTGTGGCAACGATCGGCAAGGCTGAACGTATTCGCGAACTGATGCGCACGGTGGGCATGTTGCCGGTGCTGGTGCTGCTGTTGGTAGGGTTTGCCCTGGCCAGCGAAAACTTCATGACGGTGCAGAACCTGTCGATCATCACCCAGCAGGCGTCGGTCAACGTGGTGCTGGCGGCAGGCATGACCTTTGTGATCCTCACGGCGGGCATCGACCTGTCGGTGGGGGCGATTCTCGCGGCTTCGGCTGTGGTCGCATTGCAAGCCTCGATGTCGCCGCAATTCGGCATGTTCGGGATAGCCGCCGGGGTCGGCTTCGGCCTGTTGCTGGGCCTGGTCAATGGCGGGCTGATCGCCTTCATGCGCCTGCCGCCGTTTATCGTCACCCTGGGTGCACTGACCGCCATGCGCGGCCTCGCACGTTTGCTGGCGGACGACAAAACCGTCTTCAACCCGGACCTGCCATTTGCGTTTATCGGCAACGATTCGGTACTGGGGGTGCCCTGGCTGGTGATCATCGCCGTGGCGGTTATCGCGCTGTCGTGGTTCATCCTGCGGCGCACGGTGATGGGGGTGCAGATCTACTCGGTCGGCGGCAACCCGGAAGCGGCGCGGCTGTCGGGGATCAAGGTGTGGAAAGTCCTGCTGTTCGTCTATGCCATGTCCGGTGCGCTGGCCGGCCTGGGCGCGGTGATGAGCGCGTCACGCCTGTTCGCCGCGAACGGCCTACAACTGGGGCAATCCTATGAACTGGATGCGATCGCGGCGGTGATTCTCGGTGGCACCAGCTTTACCGGCGGTGTCGGCACCATCGGCGGCACGCTGATTGGTGCGCTGATCATCGCGGTATTGACCAACGGCCTGGTGCTGCTGGGCGTGTCGGATATCTGGCAATACATCATCAAAGGCATCGTGATCATTGGCGCGGTGGCGCTGGATCGTTATCGCCAGTCCGGTGCGCGGACCTGATTTCACTCACACAACAATCACAAGAGAGTCATCATGAACTTCAAACGCATTTTTCCTGTTGTCGCCTCCCTGGGCGTTGCCGTGCTGATGTCCCACGCAGTAGAAGCCCGTGAACTGAAAGCCATCGGCATCAGCATGGGCTCCTTGGGCAACCCGTATTTCGTGACCCTGGCCGACGGTGCTACGGCCCGGGCCAAGGAGCTGAACCCGGCGGTCAAGGTCACCTCGGTGTCTGCCGATTATGACTTGAGCAAGCAGTTCTCGCAGATCGATAACTTCATTTCGTCCAAGGTCGACCTGATCCTGCTCAACGCTGTCGACCCATCGGCCATGGCCTCGGCGATCAAGAAAGCCCGGGATGCCGGGATCGTGGTGGTGGCCGTGGACGTCGACGCCAAGGGCGTGAATGCCACGGTGCAGACCGACAACGTCGAAGCCGGCAAGCTCGCCTGCCAGTTCATCGTCGACAAACTCGCGGGCAAGGGCAACGTGATTATCCAGAATGGCCCGCAAGTGACGGCGGTGACCGACCGGGTCAAAGGCTGTAAAGCGGCACTGGCCGGGGCGCCGGAGATCAAGGTGCTGTCCGACGACCAGGACGGCAAAGGCTCCCGCGAAGGCGGCTTGAACGTGATGCAGGGCTACCTGACGCGCTTCCAGAAAATCGACGGCCTGTTCGCGATTAATGACCCACAAGCCATCGGCAGCGACCTGGCCGCCAAGCAACTGAAACGCAGCGACATCATCATCACCTCCGTGGACGGCGCGCCGGATATCGAGAACGCCCTGAAGACCAACACCCTGATCCAGGCCTCCGCCAGCCAGGACCCATGGGCGATGGCCCAGACGGCCGTCAACGTCGGCAATGACATTCTCAATGACAAACAACCTGCCGAAGCGGTTACCCTGCTGGCGCCAAAATTGATCACCCGCGACAACGTCGGTTCCTACAGCGGTTGGTCCAGCAAACATTAAACGCGCGCAGGAGTAAGTACCGTGGCGACCATGGAGGATGTGGCAAGAATTGCAGGGGTGTCGACGTCGACGGTTTCCCACGTCTTGAACGGCACCCGCAAGGTCAGCCCGGACACGGTGCAAGCGGTGCAGGGCGCGATCCGGCAGTTGGGCTACATCCCCAATACGCTGGCGCGCTCCCTGGCCCGCTCTACGACGAATACGATCGGCGTGGCGATCTCGGCGCTGTCCAACCATTACTTCAGTGAAACGGTGCACGCGATTGAAACCGAGTGCGCCAAGCACGGCTACATGATGTTGTTTGTCGATACCCATGACGATCCCGAACAGGAATTGCGCGTGGTCACGGCGCTGCACCATCGGCGCGTGGATGGCATCCTGCTTGCGCCGTCTACCGGTTCGCGGGCCCTGGAATACTTGCAGGCCAACGAAGTGCCGGCGGTGTTGGTGGACCGGATGATGAGCGACCGCTTTGATCAGGTCGGGGTGGAAAACACGCTGTCCACCCAGGCGTTGGTGGCGCACTTGATCGAGCATGGCCACCGGCGCATCGGGTTTATTTCCGGGCGGGCCGGGCTGGGCACGACGGATGAGCGCGTCGCCGGTTATCACGCGGCGTTGCGGGCGGCTGGGTTGCCGTTGGACCCGCAGTTGCTGGTCAATGGTGGCTCCAGCAGCGAGCCTGCCCGCCAGGCGACGGCGCAGTTATTGGCCCTGGCAACACCGCCCACGGCAATCATGGCGGGTAACAACCTGATGACCCTTGGTGCGATGCATGCCTTGCGTGATGCGCGCATCGAAGTGCCGGGGCAAATGGCCCTGGTGGGTTTCGATGATTTTGACTGGGCGGATTTCTTTGTGCCGCGCCTGACCTTGATCGCGCAACCGGTCCAGGAACTGGGCGCCCGGGCGGTCAACCTGCTGCTTGAGCGCATGGCGTCACCCAAGCGTAAAAAACACAGCGTGCGGCTCGCGCCCACCCTGAAGATTCGTCATTCATGCGGCTGCCCCTGATATGAACAACCCGGTTTCCCTTGGCATTGATCTTGGCACTTCGGAACTCAAGGCGATCTTGATGGACGAGCGAGGCAGCGTCCTGGCGCATGCTGGTGCGCGCCTGACGATATCGCGCCTGCACAGTGGTTGGTCGGAGCAGAATCCTGAGGATTGGTGGCAGGCGTGCCTGCGTGCGCTGGACCAGTTACGTGCCGATCAACCGCAGGCTTATGGCCGGGTGAGCTGCATGGGTTTGTCCGGGCAGATGCACGGCGCCGTGCTGTTGGGGGATGACAACCGGGTGCTGTACCCGGCGATCCTCTGGGATGACTCGCGCGCCCTGGCCCAGGCCGAAGCCTTGGGCGGCGAGTTTGCCGACGTCACCGGCAGTTTGCCGATGGCCGGCCTGACCGCGCCGAAACTGCTATGGGTGCAGCAACACGAGCCCGCGGTGTTCGAGGCGATAGATTGCGTGTTGTCGCCCAAGGATTACTTACGGCTGCGCCTCAGTGGTGAGCGCGTCAGTGACGTGTCCGACGGTGCCGGAACACTGTGGCTGGATGTGGCCAATCGGGAATGGTTTGAGCCGATGTTGCGGGCGACGGGATTGCGCTTGGCGCAGATGCCAAGGCTGGTGGAAGGCGGGGCGGCTAGCGCTCGTTTGAATGCTGCGGCGGCGTCGCGACTAGGCTTGGCTGAGGGCCTGGTGATTGCCGGAGGCGGCGGCGATAACCCGGTGGCAGCGGTTGGTATTGGAGCGGTGAATGCGGGTGACGCCTTTATCACCCTTGGTACGAGTGCGGCCATCGTGGCGATTACCGACCATGCGGCGGGCAGTCCGGCGAGTGCCGTGCACAGTTTTTGCCATGCACTGCCCAATCGCTGGTACACCATGGGCGCCATGTTGGCCGGGGCCAGTTGTTTGCGTTGGGTGACCCGTCTGACGGGTACTGCCGATGAGCAAGCGTTGCTGGATCAGGTGCAGGCCGAGTTGCCGATCGGGCAGGGCGTACCGGCGTCCAATCCGCTGTTTTTACCGTATCTGGCGGGTGAGCGCACACCTCACAATGATCCGTTGCTGCGTGGTGGTTTCATGAACCTGGGGCATGACTGCACGCCGGCCATGCTCGGTTATGCGGTGATGGAAGGGGTTGGATTCGGGCTGTTGGATGCACTGCAGGCGGTGCAGTCGGCCGGGGCCACGGTGGGTGCTTGCGCGTTGGTGGGTGGCGGGGCGCGGAGTGAGTATTGGGCGCAGCTATTGGCCAATATTCTTGAGCGGCAGGTCTACACGTTGCATGGCAGTGAATTGAGCGCATGCATTGGCGCGGCGAAGTTGGGGTTATTGGCGAGCGGGCAGGGCGAAGCTCTTATACAGGCGGGGATGCCGGTCAAACAACGATTTTCCCCGGACGGTGCACAGGCTGGGGTTTTGCGGGAGCGTTATCGAAAATTTCGCGGGTTGTTGGGGGCTGCCAAGGCTATGCACGATTAGGAACGGTGGTGGGAATATCCGTTTTTTTTGTGATGGCTGGTATGGGTTCCGCCCTTACGGCGGGTCACTTTTGAAAGGAGCCCAAAAGTAACCAAAAGGCTCTTGCCCCACCACTCGGCACCTCGCTTAGGCTCGGTGTGCCCGAACGCAGGCATTACTCCGCGGGCCGCCGCGACGGCCCGTCCCTGGCCCGTCGCGGCTAAACCGGCGTCCTGCCGGTTTACCCGCTCCGTAATACCTGCGTTCGGCCAGCGTGGTTGACGGGGCGCCTAAGATCAAGTTCACAAGCAGATCAAGAACACAGCGGCCTACAGGCCGGCTTGAGTGTTAAAAGCCAAATCAACAGCGAACACGGCCCCCGGTTCAAATGTGGGAGCTGGCTTGCCTGCGATGGCATCGCCTCTGTGTATCTGAAAGACCGAGTCGCCTGCATCGCCGGCAAGCCAGCTCCTACAGCTTTTGCTTTTGCTTTTAACACTCAGGTCGGCTTTCAGGCCGCCGTGCTCTTGCTGTTGACCTTGATCTGCAGGCCCCGTCAACCACGATGGCCGCAAGCAGGCACGGTGTAGCGGGTAAATCGGCAAGGATGCCGATTTAGCCGCGCCGGGCCATGGATGGCCCGTCGCGGCGGCCCGCGGAACCGTGCCGGAGTGCGGGCATGCCGAGCCTAAGCGAGGCACCGAGTGGTGGGGCAAAGACCTTTTGGTTACTTTTGGGGCGTTTGCCAAAAGTGACCCGCTGTAAGAGCGGAACCATAAGAAGCCGTTACCTAAATAACGGATATGCCCACCCACCCACCTTGAAAGGAGAACGATTGGGCTGCACAAACAACCCCCTCACCACAAAACCCCAATACATAAACCCGGGATAGGAAACATGAACTAAAAGCACCGACTGCTCCTGATCGCCAGCGACATATCGAACCTGCCCAGGCAGGCTATATGCAAGGCGCACGGCATGCCGCAAACGCCTTGCACTCAGGCCTTTGTGGCCAACTCGCGCAGCACCTTGAGCAACGTAGTTTCGCCCTTGACCACCTCGGCATACTCAAAACAGATCCAGCCTTCGTTGAACCCATCGACCATGCGCATGCGCGGCAGCGGATTCTGCGCACCTTGCTCACGAAACATCGGCTCCCAAGTATCGCGAGGCACCACCTGCGCGGTCACACCACGGTTGAGCACCTCGGTCAGCGTGCGGGCAATATCATTAGGGCTGACCCACTGGCCCTCCAGCTCAACCACCCGGCGCCCACTCCAGTGCTGCTGCAACAGTTGCGCTGCGAGCCGGCCCACGTCGACGGTCGCAATCATCGGCACGGCTTTATCCAGCGGTTGCAGGAAACTGTGGATCACCCCGTGCTCACGGGCCGTGGCCACGTCATACGCCGCGTTCTCCATAAACCAGCCCGGGCGCAGAAAGGTCACCGGCACGTTCAACGCGTTCAGCGCCTGTTCCATCAAGGTGCGTTGGGTCAGCAGGTTAAGCTGCTCGGCCTGGGCGCCAATGGTCGAAAGGCACACCACTTTCTGCGGCGCTGCGGCTTCGATGGCTTGGGCGACAGCGGTAATCACCTTGCGCGCTTCGGGGAAGCCTGGCTGCGGGTCGAAGTCCGAAGGCGGCAGGATGAACACGCCAGTGGCACCCTTGAACGCCTCGGTGAGGGCGGCTGCGTCGTCCATATGGGCGATGACCACCTCACAACCCAGCGCGGCCCATTCGGCGCCTTTGTCGGCATCGCGTATCACCGCGCGCACGGGTTGACGATCATTGAGCAGAAACCGCGCCAGGGCGCCGCCAACTTTGCCTGTGATTCCGGTAATGACATACATGGTGTTTACGCCTGTGGTTCCAATGTGTGGATCAAGCATAAACAGCGCGCCAGATGGACAGAATAGCGATCCCGTCACTGCATCAGTGACTCAAAGTCACGAGTCGCCCAGCGGCGGCAACCGGCGTTTTACCGGGGTTTTCTTGACGATGGCGGTATTGGTTTCGGCATACACGTTGAGCCGGTCGAGCAGCGTGTCGAGTTGGTCCATAGTTCGCACATGCAAGCGCGCGATGAAGCAGTCATCGCCGGTCACCTTGTCGCATTCGGTGAACTCGGGGATGGCCTGGATCTGCCGTTCCACTTCCTGCAATTTCCCGGGCAACGGGCGAATACGCACGATGGCCTGCAGCAGATAGCCGAAGTGCCTGGGGTCGATGTCTACCGTGTAGTTTTTCAACACGCCACGTTCCTCAAGGCGCCGCAGTCGCTCGCTGACGCTGGGGGAGGAAAGGCCGGCGATGCCCGCCAAGGCCTTGAGCGAAAGACGGGAGTCATCCATCAGCGCCGCGATCAATTGCTGGTCAATACTGTCGATCATGCTTGCTCCTGAAGTGATTGCCTGGGTTCGCCTAATAAGAATAGGCGAAGTGCAAGTTCCGCCTTGTTTATGATCTGGAGTCGCTGCGCATCAGGTTGCCATAATTGGGCCTCACTTGAGGAGCTCAATCATGGACAAATCCATCCGTCGCGGGTCTTGGGAAATGGTCGCGGCCATGTTGATATCCGGCACCATCGGCTGGTTTGTGCTGGTGTCTGGCGTACCGGTTGTCGAGGTAGTGTTCTGGCGTTGCGTGATCGGCGCGGTGACATTGCTGGTGGTGTGCTGGCTGATGGGTTATCTGCATGTCGACCTGTTGAACTACCCGAAACTCGGCCTGGCGATGCTCAGTGGCGTGGCGATTGTGGGCAATTGGCTGCTGCTGTTTGAGTCTTACTCCAGGGCTTCAATCGCTATCAGTACGGCGGTGTATAACGTGCAGCCGTTTATGTTGGTGATGTTGGCGGCAGTGTTTCTTGGCGAAAAAATCACCGTGCAAAAGCTCACCTGGTTGAGCGTGGCATTTGTCGGGATGCTGGCGATTGTCACCGCCCATGGTGATCTGCAAAACACCGGGGATGACTACCTGGTGGGCGTGGCCTTAGCGCTGGGCGCAGCCTTTCTGTATGCGATTGCTGCGCTGATCATCAAGCGCTTGAAGGAAGTGCCGCCGCATTTGATGGCGCTGATTCAGGTGACTACAGGCGCCTTGTTGCTCGCGCCGTTGATGCAGTGGCAGAGCCTGTCGGCATCGATGGACGCGTGGGCGCCATTGCTGACCTTGGGCGTGGTGCATACCGGCGTGATGTACGTGTTGCTGTATGGGGCGATCCAGAAGTTGCCCACGGCAATCACCGGGGCGCTGTCGTTTATCTACCCCATCGCGGCCATTTTTGTGGACTGGATTGCCTTTGGGCATCGCCTGGGCTGGTTGCAATGGCTCGGCGTGGCAGCGATTCTGCTCGCGGCGGCGGGGCTGCAGCGGGGTTGGTGGTGGCGCCCGAAGGCCTTGACCGGGCATGTTTCATGAAGCAGTGATAGCACCTTGGTTACTATCTTGCGCTGTATATCTACCTTTACAGCGGAACCGCTCATGTTAAAGAAAACCCGTACCTGGCTGCTGAGTGGCCTGTTGCTGTCCACGGCACTGTCGGCCCACGCCGAAAGCGCCATTCATGTGACCTACGCCGGCTCCATGGGCGTGGTGATGGACAAGGCCCTGGGCCCGGCCTTCGCCGAACGTGAACACCTGACGTACCAGGGGCAGGGCGAGGGCGCCTACGGGATGGCGCGGTTGCTGGCGTCGAAGAAGGTGGTGGCTGACGTGTTCGTCTCCATCACCCCTGGGCCTATCGAAGTGCTGCAAAAAGCCGGGTTGGTCGGGCAGGCGGTGCCGGTGGCCAGCACCCGGATGGTCATCGCCTATAACCCCAGGAGCGCGTTTGCGCCGGCGCTGCAAGCGAGCAAGAGCGCCAACTCGCCGGCCTGGTGGAAAGTGCTGCAAAGCCCGGGCCTGCGCTTTGGCCGCACCGATGCGGCCACTGACCCGCAAGGGCAGAACATCATTTTTACAGTGCAACTGGCCGAGAAGTATTACCAGCAACCGGGCCTGGCCCGGCAGATACTGGGCGAGCTGCAAAACCCGCAGCAGGTGTTTGGCGAAGGCGGCCTGTTGACCCGCCTGCAAGCCGGTCAGTTAGACGCGGCTTCCGGTTACGAGAGCGCGACGATCTCTGCCAAGCTGCCGTATATCGCGCTGCCCGACGAGATCAACCTGAGTAACCCGGCCTTCACCAAAGACTGGTACGACACGGTCAGCCTGCAACTGCCGGACAAGAACGGCCAGATGCAAACCCTCAAGCCGCAGCCGTTGGTGTTCTACGCCGCCGTACTGAAAAACGCACCCAACCCGCAAAAAGCCCAGGCGTTCGTGAGTTACCTGCAATCGCCTGAAGGCCAGAAGCTGTTTGCGGCCAACGGCTACGGCCAGCCAAAGGGCGGAGCGCTTTGATGTGCTGAAGGGCTCGCCCGCATTGTGGATGAGCGTGCCGGCGGCGGTGCTGCTGATCATTCCGTTTGTGGCGCTGGCCGGGGCGACGTCTTGGGGGCAGTTGCAACTGGCCTATGGTGACGGGTCGGCAGTGGGCGTGTCGTTGGGGTTGAGCAGTGTCTCGACGCTGTTGATTGTGCTGCTGGGCACGCCATTGGCCTTGTGGCTGGCCCGCACGGCATCACCCTTGCGCAGCGGGGTCGAGGCGCTATTGCTGGTTTCCCTGCTGACGCCGCCGCTGGCCATGGGCATTTTGCTGGTCACCGCCTATGGCCCCTATGCCACCTTGGGCGAAGCATTGGGGCGCCTGGGCATTTCCCTGAGCAACAACCTGCCGGCGTTTATCCTGGCGCAGCTCTACGGTGGCCTGGCCTATTACATCCTCTGTGCACGCACGGCGTTCGAGGCGGTGCCGCGTTCCCTGGAAGAAGCCGCCAAAGGACTGGGTTGTTCGCCGGTCGAGGTCTTTTTGCGGGTGACCTTGCCTGTCACCCGCAGGGCCCTGGCCAACGCCTTGGCGATTGTCTGGGTACGGGTAATTGGCGAGTTCGGGATCGTGATGGTGTTTGCGTATTTTCCGCAGGGCATTCCGGTCAAGCTGTACGTCAACCTGCAGAACGAAGGCGTAGACAGTGTCTACGCCTTGTTGTGGTTGCTGCTGCTGGTGACCTTGCCGTTTCCGCTGTGGTGCCTGCGGGTACGCAGCCGCGAGGGGATCAGTGCGGTGCGCGCGGGATGGTCTTGAGCAGGTCGTCCGGGCTGATGTAACCCACCACGCTGCCGGGTTGCGGCAGGCCGAGGATGTGGCCCTTGATCTTGCCGATCACGTGCATCTCACACGGCTTGCAGTCGAACTTCAGGGTCAGTACTTCATCGCCGTGGATCAACTGCATCGGCGCCACCTTGGTCTTCACCCCCGTCACACCCTTGGCCTGTTTGGGGCACAGGTTGAACGAGAAGCGCAGGCAGTGCTTGGTGATCATCACCGGCACTTCGCCAGTTTCTTCGTGGGCTTCGTACGCCGCGTCGATCAGTTGCACGCCGTGACGGTGATAGAAGTCGCGGGCCTTCTGGTTGTAGACGTTGGCCAGGAACGACAGGTGTGATTCCGGGTACACCGGCGCCGGAGTGGTTTCTGCCTTGCGGCCGCCCCGTGGATGAGCCTGGATACGCGCCTCGGTCAGTGCCTCGATCACCTCGCGGCGCAAGGCCTTGAGCTGCGAGTTCGGAATGAACAACGCCTGCGGTGCATCCAGCTCGATCGCCGTAGCGTGGTATTGGGTGGTGCCCAGTTGGCCCAGCAGGTCGCGCAGGGTTTCCAGCGCCTGTTCCGGCTTGTTGGCGACGCCAAACGGGCCGGGCAGGGCCACACTGGCGCTGATGCCTTCCTCGCTGGTGACGGTCAGGTCCAGGCGATCTTCCTGCAGGCGGGCCACCCACGACACACCAATACGGCGCTCGGCGGAGGTTTTGAGCAACGCCTGCTGCCAGTTATGGTCCAGGTTACGGTTCAACGGATGGTTCGGGCGCAGTTGGTGCAGGCCGGCCGGCATCTCGTTCGGCTCGACGCGGTAGCGGTAGCGCTTCTCGCCGTCTTCTTCGAACTCGCCTTTTGGCTCGGCAATGTTGGCGCGAAAACCCACCACTTCACGCTTGATCAGCACATTGAGGCCGTCGCCGTTGGACAGCGGCTCATGGGTAACCACTTGCAAGTCACGCTTGCCGGCTTTTTCCACCACACCCACCGGCAGGCCGGTAAAGGTCGGGGTGTCGAAGGCGCCGATGTCGACCTTGCGGTCGGTGACGAAGTAGTCGGTGCTGCCACGGTGGAAGGTCTTTTCCGGGTCCGGCAGGAAGAAATGCGCGGTGCGGCCGCTGGACGCGCGGGCCAGGTCGGGACGGTCTTCCAGAATCTCGTCCAGGCGCTGGCGGTAATAGGCCGTGATGTTTTTCACATAACCCATGTCCTTGTAGCGGCCTTCGATCTTGAACGAGCGCACGCCGGCATCCACCAGCGCGCGCAGGTTGGCGCTCTGGTTGTTGTCTTTCATCGACAACAGGTGCTTTTCAAAGGCAACCACACGGCCCTGGTCATCTTTCAAGGTGTAGGGCAGGCGGCAGGCCTGGGAGCAATCGCCACGGTTGGCGCTGCGGCCATTCTGGGCGTGGGAGATATTGCACTGGCCGGAGAAGGCCACGCACAACGCGCCATGGATGAAAAACTCGATGGCAGCATCGGTCTCGTCGGCAATCGCACGGATCTCTTGCAGGTTCAGCTCACGGGCCAATACCAACTGCGAGAACCCGGCCTGGTCGAGGAACTTGGCCCGGCCCAGGGTGCGGATGTCGGTCTGGGTGCTGGCGTGCAGTTCGATGGGCGGAATATCCAGCTCCATCACGCCCAAGTCCTGGACGATCAGCGCGTCGACACCGGCATCGTAAAGCTGGTGAATCAGCTTGCGCGCCGGCTCCAGTTCGTTGTCGTGCAGGATCGTGTTGAGGGTGGTGAAGACCCGTGCGTGGTAGCGCCGGGCGAACTCCACCAACTGCGCGATATCGCTCACCTCGTTGCAGGCGTTATGACGCGCACCGAAACTCGGGCCGCCGATGTACACGGCGTCGGCGCCATGCAGGATGGCCTCGCGGGCGATGGCGACATCGCGTGCAGGGCTGAGCAATTCCAGGTGATGCTTGGGCAAGGACATAGTTTTTTTAGTCAGGCTTGTCACGGAGGCGAGCATTGTAGCTGCGAAATGTCCTATCGACATCTCCCCAGCCCTGGAATGCACTCTCCTGTGGGAGCCGGGCTTGCCCGCGATGCAGGCGCCGCGGTGTATCAGTGAAACCGAAGCGACCCCATCGCAGCCTCGGCGGGGCTTCACAGCTTCCACATTTGATCATCGCGGGCCGATATAGAGCGTTCGGCTCAGGCCTTGGCAGCCATCGCGGTGACTTCAACGCGCATGCCTGCAACCGCCAGGGCTGCCACGCCAACTGCCGCACGTACTGGCCAGGGCTTGGCGAAATAGCGTTTGTAGACTTCGTTGAATGCGGCGCGATCGGCCATGTCTGTCAGGTAAATGGTCAGGTGCATCACCCGGTCAATCGAGCTGCCGGCGCGTTCCAGGGCAACTTTCAGGGCTTGCAGGGTGCACTCGCTTTGCAGCGTGATGTCGCCCAGTTCCAGGCTGCCATCGGCGCGGGTAGGGATTTGCGTGGAGACGAGGATGCCGTTGAAGCCGATGACGTCGCTGGAGATAGAGTCCGGGTCGAGGTCGGGGGTGAAGGCGAGGTCGTGGTTGGCCATGGGAGTCTCATGCAAGGAGGACGAAAGAAGGCTGCTATCGTCCCCGAAAAAAAGGCCTGGGGCAAACCCAGGCCTTTTCAGCTTTACAGCAACGTAAACGGATAATCCACGGTCAGGCGCAACTCACTCAGGTCACCTTCACCCTGATCGGCGTTGGCCACGTGGAACGCCTGGCGCAAGCGGAACGACAGGTTCTTCGCCGGCCCTCCCTGCACGACATACTTGGCCTCCAGGTCCGTCTCGTGGTGCTTGCCATCCGCACCGTAATGGTCGAGGTACGCGCTGTTGGCCGGTGTGTGCGTGCCGTTGATATCCGAACCATCGATGTAGCGGGTCATGAAACTCAGCCCCGGCATGCCATAGTTCGCCATGTTCAGGTCGTAACGAATCCCCCACGATTGCTCGCCCGGCCCGTTGAAGTCAGACCATTGCACCGAGTTGGCCAGCAAGATCGAGTCGCCACCTTCGCCTGCGCCGTTGTTGCCGGTGCCCACGTAGTCGAATGGTGTGTCCCCGTGCACTTTCTGGAACGACAGCGTCAGCGTGTGCGCCGCCAGGAAGGAGTACGCCGCCGCGACCGAGTAGGTGGTGTTGTTGATCGCACCGGCCTTGGCGCTGCCGGTATCGAGGGTGCGGTACAGGTTGCCGTCAAAGGCCAGTGATTGGTCGCGGCCCAGCGGCAACACGTAGTTGAGGTTGGTGTAGTACTGGCGCCAGATGTCGGCCAACTCGCCGCCGTACAACGTGGCGCTCAGGCCAGGGGTGAACGTGTACTTGCCACCGACGAAACTCGCGCTGGAGGCGGGCACGTTGGCGTACGTTGCATAGATTTCGTGGTCATGGTCGGCGGTCATGCCGCTGTTGGTGCTGGTGAAGTGACCGGCTTCCAGGTCCAGGTTGGCGATTTCACTGCTGGTCAGGTCAAAACCGGTGGCGGTCTGTGGCAGCAAGCGGGTGCCGCCGGTAGCAAACACCGGGGCGGTGGGTTGCATGTCGCCGTATTTGAGCTCGGTCTTGGAGACCCGGATCTTCACGTCTGCGCCGACCGAGCCGTAGCTGTTCTCGGGGTCACCATGGCGATCTGTCGGCAGGTTGCCGGTGCCCGCGTATTGGCTTTGGGCATCGAGTTTAAGCCCGCCATAGGCGTACGCATCCACACCAAAGCCAAGGGTGCCCTGGGTAAATCCCGAGGCGTAATTGGCCATGACTCCCTGAGTCCAGTCACGGTTGTCAGCCTTGCCGTTTTCCCGGTTGCGGTTCAAGTAAAAGTTACGCAACAACCCCGTTACACTGCTGCCGTCGATAAAGCCCTTGGCGTCTGCCTGATCCGTTACTGAGTCTGCCAACGCCACTTGGCTCAGGCTGGTAGATACCACCAGCGCTAATAGGCTCCACTGTTTAACCATGGTTGTTACTTTCCCGAATTGATGAATCGCCACGCGTTACGTGCGCAGGTGCACGCCGTTGTTTTTATGGCGGATATAACGGTTGGGCAGGGATTGTTAAGGCTGGCGATGACGCCGGGCTCGCGTGTTGTTTTTTTGCCGGGAACCAGACAGGCTGGTGGTTCTGGCTTTTGTGCGATGGGCGATTTTTAACCGGCTCGCAACAAAGGACCAGTGAAGGGATGGTTAAACTCGATTAATTAATATTCACTTTTTTTAACGGCGCGCTGGTGTAGCGTTAATGCTGTCTTAGCCGCTCTGCTTCGACAAAACCTTTGGTTTGCCGCCGCAGTTTCTGCGGCGGATTTTTTAAATATTGAATGTAGGTTTATTTAGTATTTATTTACACAGCGATTAACCAGCAACTTCTGGAACTCATTGATCTGCCTGTAACGGTCAAACACCAGGGTGTTTTGTATTTGTGCGTGAGGGGCCACGGCTCGGTCACTCCTGCGCGCCATCCCAACGTTTTAACATTTTCTTAAAAACATTTGTCTATGGTCCTGGCCTTTGCTCATCATCCGGTATTTGCGGATTGTGTTGCCCCATCCCAAGCAGCACACGAGGGCCTGCTGTGTACTTATTGTTGGTCGAAGACGATGCCATGCTGGCCGAAGCCATGTGCGATGGCGCGCGGCAAAACAGCTGGAACATAGACCACGTCAAGGACGCTTCCCAGGCGCGCCTGGCCTTGGTTGAACATACCTATAACGCGGTGTTGCTGGACCTTGGCCTGCCTGGCGAGTCCGGTTTAAGCGTGCTCAAGGCCATGCGCAAACAACACGACCCCACTCCCGTGGTGATCCTCACAGCCAGCGGGCAACTGAGTGCGCGCATCGTCGGCCTGGATGCCGGAGCCGATGATTATCTGGTCAAGCCGTTCCAACTCGATGAACTGTGGGCGCGGCTGCGGGCCGTGAGCCGGCGCAGTGAGGGCCGGGTGATTTCGTTGTTGACCCTGGGCGATATTGTCCTGGACCGCAGCCGCCACGTGGTGACCCGAGGCGGCCAGCGGGTGGCGTTGAGCGCGCATGAATACCGCACGCTGCTCGCGTTGCTGGAACGCCCTGGCCACGTGCTCGCCCGCGATCATTTGCAGGCGGTGGTCTATGGGCATGCCAGCAACATTGAAAGCAATACGATTGCCGTCTATATCCACCAACTGCGGCGCAAGCTGGGCGAGGAGCTGATCACGACGGTGCATGGCCAGGGCTATATGATCGCCGGGGCACGCAAATGAAATCGCTGCGCCAGCGCATGATGCGCGTGTTGTTGTTGACCATTGGTATTTGCTGGGCGCTGGCCCTGGCGGCGTTGTTGATTTACACCCAGGTCAGCTCCAGCAGCATCTGGGACAGTAAGCTGCAAACCATTGCCACCCAGTTGTTGCTGGCGATCCCGCACAATAATCAGCGGCTGCCAAACGGCGACGGTGGCCTGCGATTGAGCAGTACCGGGTTGGCCGAGGCGGGACTTTTAACGTACCAGGTGTGGGCGGGCCACGAACGCTTGTTGACCGGCGCGCCCGGGGCACCGCCAAGCCCATTGCAGGGCAGCTTCGAAGACGGTTTTTCGAGCCCGTTGATTGATGCAAGGAAGTGGCGGGTGTATTCCATCTCCGACAGCCGCCGGCAACTCACGGTCCAGGTAGGCTATTTGCACAGCGTCATCAGTGCGGATATGCGTCGAAAAGCATTCGTGGCCCTGTGCATCGCTTCATCACTGTTGGCGCTGGTGGGGCTGTTGATGTGGCAGGTTTTGCGGCGCGCGTTACGCCCGGTGCTGGTAATTGAACATGCCCTGCGCGGGCGCCGCCGCTTCGACCTGACGCCCTTGTCCGTGGTAGCGCTGCCCGGGGAGTTGCGACCGTTGGTGGAGGGGTTCAACCACTTGCTGCAGCAACTCGACCAGGCACTGGAAGGCGAACGGCGTTTTATCGCCAATGCGGCCCACGAGTTACGCACGCCGCTCTCGGCATTGCAGGCCCATGCGCAAATTGCACTGCGCGCCACCACACTGGCCGAAAAGGACGCGACCCTGCACAAACTGATGACAGTGGTCGCACGCAGCACACGCTTGTCCGAGCAGTTGCTGGACCTGGCAAGCCTGGATGCTTCTGTCCAGCGGCCACAGCGCACCCAGGTCGACCTGTGCGAGCTGGTCGGGTATGTGGCCGATGAGTTTGAAGTCCAGGCCGCTCAGTTGCAACGGGTGCTCCAGCTTCGGGTGCAACCGTGTTTGATCGACTGTGATATCGATGAAATCGGTATTTTGCTGCGCAACCTGATCGACAATGCGCTGCGTTATACCGGGCCAGGGCAGCGCGTCAGAATAAGCTGCGGCCCCTCGGCGCAAGGGCCCTGCCTGCAAGTCGCCGATGACGGGCCGGGCGTGGCGGCGGCTGAGAGAGACGCGATCTTCGAGCGCTTTTACCGGGTGCCCGGCAGCGGCGGGCAAGGCAGTGGGATCGGCCTGTCATTGGTGAAAAACATCGTTCAAGGGCACCGTGCCAATCTCGTCACCAGCAGCGGCCTGGCGGGCAAGGGGCTCGCCATCAGCGTGTACTTTCCAGAGGCTGCGACGCCTGCAGCACCTGCGTCATAACCTGGGCCTGCCATTCAAAATACGGGTTATACGTGAGGCGCGCATGTACCTTGCCCACCTCACGGTAACCCCAGTCTGAATACCACACGGCATCCCCCGCCATGCAGTGCCGGTAGCCTTCGGCATTTTGCCCGTTGGAACACATCGGTTGCGTGCCGCGACGACCGTATTGGGGGTTTTCCGGGGAGAACAACACACTCATATGCGAAAACTGGCTGATATGTTCGCCAGGCAACTGGTCACTGCGCACCAGCATCCGCCCATTGCGCTGCGTGGACGCCAACTCGCCATACCAGATCATCCGTGACGCCGGGTTCGGGAAGCGTTGGCTGAAGGTTTCCCGCACAAACGCGACATCCACCACCGAATCATGTGCGGCGCTGACCAGCAGCACAGGCCGGTCAAACGTGTGCATCGCCAGCTTGGCGCGTACGGCAGTACTGCTCAGGTAGAACTGGGCAAACCCATGGGTCGGCACATTTTGATAGCGCAGCGGCGATTGCTGCGGCGCAGGGCCGTCGGGGTGGCGAAACCAGGGCTTGACCCAGGACACCCAGGGCAACAACCAATCGAAGGGCAGGCTGGCCTTGAACGCCGGGGAAAACAACAGCAGCCCGGCGATTGCCTGGTCATCCATGGCGTACTCCAGCACCAGGTTGGCGCCGGTGGAAAAACCGCCGAGGTACACCTGGCCGACCTCCTGGCGCAGCAACGCCACTTGCTGCGCCACGGTGAGCCGCCAGTCGTTGATGCTGACGTCCAGCATGTCGGAAGGTTGAGTCCCGTGCCCGGGCAGCAACAGTGTGCGTACCCGGTAACCCTGGCTTGCAAGCAGGGGGGCGATGTCGATGAAAGAGCCGGGCGAGTCACCCAGCCCGTGCACCAGCAAGATACCTTTGCCGTTAGGCTGATCGGGCGGCCATTCCCGCGGCGCGTTCCATGCCAGCTCCAGGGCATGGTCGGCGCTTTGAAAACGTCGGTCACGTTGCAGCAGCATGAGGGTTTGCTGGCGGTAGTCGGCAAACGTCGCCGGGGCAGTCGTGACAGTCCCGGTCGAAAGTTCGGCGCAACCGGCCAGGCAGGACAATAGCAGCGTCCCTAGTGTTTTCATTGGGGCTCCGTGTGAGCAAGCAAGCGAACGCAGGCAAGGCGTGGGGCGGCATTGGTGGTCAAAAACGGTACATGTACCAGAGCCGCGCCGCGCCGATGGTGGACCGGTCGACGATTGGGCTGTCTTCGATTTCACTGCCAAGGCGGGTGGCACTCAGGTCCAGGAAGACCTTCTGATTGGCCTCCAACTGGTAGCCGATGCGCAGCCCTGCCTCGATGTTGACGGTGGCATCGCCCGTGTAGGCGCGCCGCGCCGCAGTGGCTTCGCTGGCACGCACGCCGTAGTAGTAGTCGACGTAGTCTTCATTCAGGTGCACTGCCTCAAGGCGCGGGGTGAAGTCGAAGTTGTTCGCGGTAAACCGTCGCTCTACGGCCAGCCGGATCATTTGCCCGTCACTGTTGCCAGACGCATCGCCGGCCCACTGCGCGGAGAACTGCGCGACAGGGCTTTGCCAGATCGCCTTGCCTCCCAGCCAGACGCCCGGGTCGCGGTCGCGCATGCCGTCCAGGTCATCGGAGTCGGATGCGTCGTAGCCTTCACCCAGCCCATACCGGGCCTGCAAACGAAATGACAGCGCGCTGTCGCTGGGGATCTTGAAGTCAATGCCGGGGCCCATCACGCTGATCCAGCGATTTTCATAGGCCACGGCCGGCAACAATTGGCTGTCGTTGTCGTGCCCGCGGTAGGGGGAAGTGCTCACGCCGGCCCCAAGTCCCAGGCCCCAACCAAATTCCTTGTCGTTTTCTGGCGCTGCCTGGGTGGTGCCGGGCACCAGGGACAGGCCGGCCAGGAGCAGTGTCCCGACAAGCGCGGCCAAGGGGTTCACAGGCAGCGATTTAGTTTCGATGGGTGACATGTGTGTTTTCTCAGATGGGGGTCTGAGGCGGAGTATGTCGAGGAGGATTTAAGAAGTTTTTAGACGGATTAATCGCTGATTAAGATAACTGTCGATGGGGCGCCTCAAAAGAACAAATCCTTGGGCGACAGCATCTCGCTGAACGGTGAGCTGGGCTTGCGGGCGTGCTGCTTGATCACCTGTTTAACCACTGCGATGAAGGCAGTCGCGGCCTTGCTGCGCACGTTGCCCCGGCGGCTGACCACGCCGAGGATTCTCGACTTGGAACCCTTGAAGGCGCTCAACGGCGCCACCGCACCGGCAAAACATTCGGACTTGAGCAGCAGGTTCGGCAGCACCGTCAGTGAGTCGGTCTGCAACAGCACCGGCAACAGGATCCCCGCCGAGTGCACGCTTACCACGTGGCTGGGCGGTGGAGACAAACGAAACTCGCGGTTCAGGTCGCTGATAAACGTGTTGTGCAGCGACGGTGGGTAGTTGGCCAGCCACTTCATGGCGTTCAGTTCATCGATGGAGCTGGAATGGCGCAGTGGGTGGTCTGTACGGCCCACCACATGGGCCTGGTAGGAAAACAGCGGTTCGATCGAGAACTCGTTTTCGGTAATGAAATTACTGGCCTGAATCAGCGCGAAATCCAGGTAGCCATCCCGAAGTTGTGGCACAGAAATGCCATGCAAGCCCTCGAACACTTCCAGGAATACATGGGGATACTGCTGCTGGTAGAGGCTCAGGCACTCAGGCAAAAAGGTGAAATTGACAAAGGGCGCGATGGCGATGCGCAGTCGCTCGGCCTGCCCGCTGCGGATCAGGTTCAGGTCGGCCTTGGCCTTTTCGATCTCGCTGAGGATCAGCCGCGCATGGTGCAGCAGGCTTTTACCCGCCTCGGTAAAACGCACGCCGGTGTGGGTGCGCTCCAGCAGTTCCACGCCTTGTTGCTGTTCCAGGTCGCGCAGGGTGCGGGTGATTGCGGCTTGGGTCAGGCCGACGGATTTGGCTGCGCTGCGGATGCTTCCGGTTTCGGCGACTGCCACCAACGCGGTGAACTGATTGGTTTTCATCCTGCCCTCATGACAACGAAATGTTGTCACCGAGCCTAAAGCTTGTCTTTTCATTGTGTCAATACGAGGCAGAATCAAACCCGTATCGAGTCTGAGGAGACAACAAAAATGAAGATTCTGGCAGAGATCGAGCAGATTCAGGACGAGATGATAGCGATCAGGCACGCTATCCACGCGCATCCGGAATTGGGCTTTGAAGAGTTTGCAACCAGCGACCTGGTGGCGCAAAAACTTGCGCAGTGGGGCTACGAGGTGCATCGCGGCCTGGCTGGCACCGGCGTGGTAGGGCAGTTGTGCAACGGTGATGGCCCGCGCATTGGTTTACGGGCCGACATGGACGCGCTGCCGATTACCGAGGAGACGGGCCTGGAATATGCCAGCACCCAGGCGGGCAAGATGCACGCCTGCGGCCATGACGGCCACACCGCCACCCTGCTGGCAGCGGCCAAGGTATTGGCGAGCACCCGGCGTTTCAGCGGCACCTTGAACGTGATCTTCCAGCCGGCGGAAGAAGGCCTGGGCGGTGCCCGCGAAATGGTCGAACAGGGTCTGTTTGAGCTGTTTCCGTGCGATGCGATCTTCGCCATGCACAACATGCCGGGCTTCCCGCAGGGCAAACTGGGTTTTCTCGCCGGGCCGTTCATGGCCTCATCCGACACGGCGACGATCACCCTGAACGGGGTCGGTGGCCACGGTGCGGTGCCCCACAAGACCGTAGACCCGGTGGTCATCGCGGCCACCTTGACCCTGTGCCTGCAAAGCGTGGTATCGCGCAATATCGACCCGCTCGATACCGCGATCGTCAGTGTTGGCTCCATTCATGCAGGTTCCGCTGCGAACGTGATACCGGCTTCCGCCAAATTGCAGGTCAGCGTGCGCTCTCTGCGCGCCGACACCCGCGACCTGTTGCAAACCCGCATCACGACGCTGGCGCAGCACATCGCACAAAGTTACGGCGGCAACGCAGACGTTCATTACAACCGCCGTTACCCGGTACTGGTCAATGACGAGCTGGAAACCGAACTGGCCCGCAACGCAGCCCTGGAATGGTGCGGGGAAGAAGGTCTGATCGAGAATATGCGCCCGCTCACTGGCAGCGAAGACTTCGCCTTTATGTTGGCAAAGTGCCCGGGGTCGTACCTGATTATCGGCAATGGCGACAGTGCGCAGAACGTGATGTGTCACCATCCCAAATTCGATTTCAACGACCAGTGCCTTTTGGTCGGGGCGTCTTATTGGGTGAAACTGGTGGAAAAAATGCTCCAGCACACTGCTGCTGTTAATTGAGGCTCGGATTCGATCATGGAAACTACTTCATCTGAAGCGTCTGCCGTGCCCGCGCGTTCATCGGCGCCGGTCCAGCCCAGCAGGACCAAAAACATCGCGGCCGTCACTATCGGCAACGGCCTGGAGTTCTACGACTTCACGGTCTACAGCTTTTTTGCCACGGTTATCGGCAAACAGTTTTTCCCCATGGAAGGCTCAAACCAGCTGTTGTTGGCGTTCGCCACCTACGGCATCGGTTTTTTCATGCGCCCGCTAGGCAGCATTTTGCTCGGCCAATATGCCGACCGGGTAGGGCGCAAGGCCGCGATGGTATTGACCCTTTGGTTGATGGCCATCGGTTCGCTGATTTTTGTGCTCACGCCCACCTATGGGCAAATCGGGATCGCCGCGCCGTTGCTGATCGTGTTCGCCCGGCTGCTGCAAGGTTTCGCGATTGGCGGCGAAGTCGGCGCTTCAACGACCTACCTGATGGAAAAAGCCGAGAGCCACGAGCGCGGTTATTTCACCAGTTGGCAGTTCTTCAGCCAAGGCCTGAGCGTGTTGCTCGGCGCCGTGGTGGGCCTGAGCGTGAACTACGCCCTGACCGAAGAACAGGTGATGGCCTGGGGCTGGCGCCTGCCGTTCGTGATCGGGCTGCTGGTAATCCCGGTGGGTTCGTACATGCGCCGCCACTTGCAGGAAAGTGACCAAGTGAAGCGCGGCGTCAGCCATCGCTTGCGCTGGAGCGAGCATAAGCGTGTGTTGGCCGCTGGAATCCTGATCGCCATCGGCGGCACGTCGGGCTCGTATGTAATCCTGCATTACCTGTCCAACTTTGCCGTGGCGCAGTTGCATCTGCCGCTGTCGGCGGGGATCTGGACCGGCTGCGCGGCGGGCGCCGTGCAAATCGCGCTGGCGGTGGCTTCCGGGCGGGCCTGCGATCGCTGGGGGCGCAAGCGGATGATCTTCTGGTCGCGGCTGGCGTTGTTGCTGTTGATCTACCCGGCGTTCGAGCTGGTGCAGCACTCGCCCACATTGCCCACGCTGGTGCTCGTGGCGAGCACCCTGGCCGCGCTGCTGGTGTGCAATACCGTACCGTCGCTGGTGTTGTTGGCGGAGATTTTTCCCGCTCAGGTCCGGGCCACCGGCCTTTCGGTTACCTATGCCCTGGCCAGCATCGTTTTCGGCGGCTTCGCGCAGTTCTTCTGCACGCTGCTGATCTCTCTTACCGGCAACCCCAGTGCGCCGGCGTTTTACCTGATTGTGTGCGGGCTGGTTTCCCTGCTGGGCCTCATGCTCGTCAAAGAACCCACTCAACGTTAACCCAGAAGTAACGGAGCTAATCATGACTACCTCAACTACGCGGTACGGGCGTGTTCGCCCTCAGTTCTTCCGGCTGTCGATGCTGGCAGCGGCAATGTTGTGTTCAACCCTGGCGGGCCAGTGCATGGCCAATGAGGCCAACGTGCGTGCTGAAGCCGATCAGGCACGGGTGGACGCCCTGCTGAAAAAGATGACCCTGGACGACAAGTTCAACCTGATCCGCGGCATGACCGAAGCCGATGCCACCAACCAGGGCCAGGCCGGCTACCTGCCGGGTGTACCGCGCCTCGGCGTGCCGGCCCTGCGCATGGCAGACGGCCCGCCCGGCATTTTGACCCGCAAGGCCTCGATCATTCCCACCTCGACCATGGGCCTGGCCGCCACCTTCAGCAAACAGGACGCCTTTGATAACGGCACGGTGATCGGCGAGGAGGCCAAGCGCCTGGGCATCGACGTAGCACTGGAACCCTTCATCAATATGTTCCGCGACTCGGGCTTCCGGCGCGGCTGGAACACCTACGGCGAGGACCCGCTGCTGACCGGCAGCATGGGCGCCGAGGTGATCAAGGGTATCCAGGGCCAGGGCGTGATGGCCCAGGCCAAGCACCTGGTCGGCTATGACATGACCGGCTTTGATGTGAGCATTCCCGAGCAGGCCCTGCACGAGGTGTACCTGGCGCCGTTCCAGGACGCGGTGGACGCGGGCGTGGCCTCGATCATGTGTTCCTACAACAAGCTCAATGGCGAATTTGCCTGCGGTAACGAGCAATTGCTGGAGCAGCTGTTGCGCAAACAGATGGGTTTCAAGGGCTTTGTCACCTCTGACTGGGGCGGCGTGCACAGTGCCCAGTACGTCAAGCGCGGCATGGACATGGAGATGCCCGGGCGCATCAATGAACAGCACCCGTTCTGGGACATCATGCGTTCCTACTACGACAACACCGAGCAGCAACAGCCGGCGTTGCACACGTCCATGGGCAGCATGAAAAAAGTCTTCGCCCGGCCAATGCCGGAGGAGTGGATGGTCGGCCAGCGGCCAAACGTGCTGCTGGGGCAGTTCCCCAACGACGAGAAGCCGAGCAACCTGTTTGAAGCCCTGCGGGACAAGACCGTCCGCGAGCAAGACATCGACAAGGCCGCCGGGCGGGTGCTGGGACAGATGGAGCGTTTTGGCCTGCTGGACAAGGGCAGCCACCAGCCGCAGTCGACCCCGATGGTCGCCGGGTTGTCCGAAATCGTGCGCCGCACCAGCGAGCATTCGGCGGTACTGCTGAAGAACCAGGACCATGTGCTGCCCCTGTCGAAGGACGATCTCACAAGCCTGGCGATGATCGGCCCGGGCGCCTTGCAGCCGGTGGCACTGGGGGTTTCCGCCGAGCACGCAATCGGCATGCCCGAGCTGCAAGTCGGGCCGGCCAAGGCCCTCAAGGCCATTGAACCCAGCGCCGAGATCAGCGTGGCGGTAGCCAATGACATGACCGGCGTTGCTATCCCGGCAGACCGGGTGTCGTTTGAGGGCAAGCCTGGGTGGGTCAGAGTCGACGCAGGGCAGGGCAAGCGTGACAGCCAATTGCAATTCACCGGCGCGAACGCCGTGGCGGCCAACACCTTGCCGAGCTGGAAAACCCACCTGACGATTGACCAGGAAGGCGACTACAACCTCAACCTGCACATGCTCGGCGCGGGCGCCGTGCTGAAGGTCGACGGGAAAATCATCGGCGAAAGCAGTTCGTTGAAAAATGCCCTGCACGGTGATGTGGTGCACCCGGGGCAGGATGCCTTGATGCCGACCACCGATGGCCTCAACAACGTGCGGCGCATGGTCAAGTTAAGCCGTGGCGAGCATCTGCTCGAAGTCAGCACCTACAACGACACCTCCGCCGCACCGGTTCAAGTACGCCTGGCGTGGGTCACGCCGGCCATGCGCGAAGCCAACCGGGCCCAGGCACTGGCCGCCGCGCGCAACGCAAAAAAGGTGGTGTTTTTTGCCTGGGCGCGCACCGACCCGCAGTTCGGCTTGCCGGGTGACCAGGACAAACTGATCGAAGAGATCGCCGCAATCAACCCCAATGTAGTGGTGGTGCTCAACACCAGCACCCCGGTCGCCATGCCTTGGTTGGGCAAGGTCAAGGGCCTGGTGCAGATGTGGTGGACCGGCGATGAAGGCGGCCCGGCGACCGCGAACATCCTCACCGGGCACAGCAACCCGGCCGGCCGCTTGCCGTTTACCTGGGCCAGCAGCCTGCAGGATTATCCCGCCACCGACCCGCGCTTCCCCGAGCGTGGCCAGCAACTCGATGGCGTGGTCAGCTACACCGAAGGCGTCAATATCGGCTACCGCTGGTTTGAGTCCCAGCACAAGGCACCGCTGTTTGCATTCGGCTACGGGCTGTCCTATAGCCGCTTTGACTACAGCGCGCTGCAAACCCATCGCCTGGGCAATGGCGACCTCAAGGTCAATTTCAAACTGACCAACAGTGGTGGCGTTGCGGGGGATGAAGTGCCGCAGTTGTACCTGAGTGCGCCCCAACAGCAGGTCGACGGTGCCGAGTTCGCGCCGCAGACACTGGTGGGCTTTGATCGAGTCAGCCTCAAGGCCGGTGAGACCCGGGACGTGTCGATCATCGTGCCGCTGCGCAAGCTCCAGTACTGGGCCGTGAAGACTCAGTCCTGGGAACTGCCGCGAGGCCAGCGCACCGTAAAGCTTGCCAGTGCGTCAGACAACGTGAGGGTCAGCCAGCCCGTCTCGTTCTGATCGTTACACCCCATAAAAATAAAAATATCCAGGCTTTAGCGTCACCTACCTCTTGAACGTCTGCGCCATTGCCTGGTGGCGCAGCGGGAGCTTTTACCCATGAATTTCTCGATTCGTCCTGCGGGACAAGGCTTTTGCGTGCGTCATCGTTTTATCCTGGCATGCCTTCTGGCGCTGGGCAGTGTGCAGGCCGCCATGGCCATCGACCTGATCAAGACCGACAACGACCGCCTGGAGCTGCACGCCCAGGGCATTTTCGCGGCCAACGACAAGGTCTATATCCAGGGCCGCCACACCGGCAGCATCGGCCACCGTATCAACATGATCTACACCCATCAGCTCAACGCACAGTGGGCCGTGGGCATGCGCCAGGAGTGGGCCTACGACCCGTTCTACTACGACGGCAGCGCCGCCCAGACCAAGCGCTTCCAGTATGTGTTTGTGCGTAACGCGCGCTGGGGCCAACTGAGTTACGGGCAGCAAAAATCCCTGACCTTTGACATGGTTGGCTCGATCACTGACTGGTACCTGGGCTATGGCACCAAAGGCCAGGGCACGTTCAATGGGTACGGCGGCAACCAGTTGCTGGGTTTCTCGCGGCCGAACAAAACCTTGTATTACCGGGTAAGAAGCGACGATTTCGAATTTGGCGTGATGTATGGCATGGGCACCGGGCCGGTGCACAACTCCGTCAACCCAAGCAGCGTGGGTGCTGGCAAGTTTGTCGACAGCTCCCGCGATGCGTTGTACCAGGTCGGCACGGTCTGGCGCCCGGCGGAGCACTGGTCATTGCGCCTGGCCTATGGCTACACCGAAATGAGCGAACGCTCACTGGACGCACAGGCCCAGCTCAACACCCGGCACCCGAATGTCGAAGGCTGGTTGTCAGGGGTGACCTACACCAATGCACCCTGGTATCACGCCGTGGTGTATGGCGAGTACCGCAACCTGAACGCATCATCCCCAACTTCCAGTGGATACCGCGAGGCCAAGGCGCTGGAGTCCTACAGCAGCTATTCGTTTCCGGAAATGGGCGAACTGGGTTTTTTCAAGGCGTACGGCGGAATAAACCTGTTCTCTGACAAGAACAGCTCGGGGCGCAGCGGCTATTCGGTGGCCGGTTTTGCCCTGATCACCCTGCATGACAGCCTGGCCATCGGCCTGGAGCGTAAGTTCGACATGGCGAGGAACAAGCAGGGCAACTACACGGGCCAGGATGAGTACGAATTGGTTGCCAAGTACTACTTTTAACTAAGGTGCCTTGCCGTATCAGCATCCTGCTGGGCAATCGCCATTTCTCGCTGAAGCGTTCTTGATACCGATCCAGGACGCCGGGCTGCAAACTTACCTGCCCTCGACGGCGTCGACAAAGGCGGCCAATGCAACGAATGGCCGCTCGCGCCCTCATACACTAACCAACGGTGCGGCGATGCAAGTTCAAATGCAGTTGCCGGAATCGACTACTTCATGACGCAGGTGAGCGATGTATGACGGATGTTGAGCACAATCATGTGGCCTGGCTGGTAGAGCAATCGATGCTGCAGGCCGCCAAACAGCGCGCCAAACTCTACTCGGGGCAGGGCCGGTTATGGCAACAGCCTTACGCCCATACCCGGCCCCGTGATGCTTCAGCGCTGGCGTCTGTGTGGTTTACGGCGTACCCGGCGTCCATCGTCACCCGCGAAAACGGCAGCGTACTGGAAGCCCTGGGCGACGAAACCTTGTGGCATGCGCTGTCGAAAATCGGTATCCAGGGCATTCACAACGGCCCACTGAAACGCTCGGGCGGCCTCATGGGCACCGAGCACACGCCGACCATTGACGGCAACTTTGACCGCATCAGCTTCGACATCGACCCACAACTGGGCACTGAGGCCCAGCTACAATCGCTGGTACGCATGGCTGCCGCGCACAACGCGGTGATCATCGACGACGTCATCCCGTCCCATACAGGCAAGGGCGCAGACTTCCGCCTGGCCGAAATGGCCTATGAAGACTACCCCGGGCTCTACCACATGGTGGAGATCCGCGAGGAAGACTGGCCGCTGCTGCCCGACATCAGTGAGGGCCGAGACGCGCAGAACCTCAGCCCGCAGCAGGTCGATGTGCTCAGAGACAAGCACTACATCGTCGGCCAGTTGCAACGGGTGATCTTCTTCGAACCCGGGGTCAAGGAGACCGACTGGAGCGCCACCGATGTGGTGGTGGGCGTGGACGGCAAGCCCCGGCGCTGGGTCTACCTGCATTATTTCAAGGAAGGCCAGCCATCGCTGAACTGGCTGGACCCCACCTTCGCCGCGCAGCAGATGATCATTGGCGACGCGTTGCATGCCATCGACGTGATGGGCGCAAAAATCCTGCGCCTGGACGCCAATGGCTTCCTCGGCGTGGAACGAAAACTGGAAGGTAACGCCTGGTCTGAAAGCCATCCGCTGTCGATCACCGGCAACCAGTTGCTCGGCGGTGCGATTCGCAAGGCCGGCGGCTTCAGCTTCCAAGAGTTGAACCTGACGGTGGACGATATCGCTGCCATGTCTCACGGCGGCGCCGACCTGTCCTACGACTTCATCACCCGGCCGGCGTACCAGCACGCGTTATTGACTGGCGACACTGAATTCCTGCGCCTGATGCTGCGCGAGATGCATACCCTGGGCATCGACCCGGGTTCGCTGATCCACGCCTTGCAGAACCATGACGAGCTGACCCTTGAGCTGGTGCACTTCTGGACGCTGCACGCCCATGACACCTACCTGTACCAGGGGCAGACCTTTCCCGGCGGCATCCTGCGCGAGCATATCCGCGAGCAGATGTACGAGCGCCTGGCTGGCGAACATGCACCGTATAACCTCAAGTTCGTGACCAATGGCGTGTCGTGCACCACCGTCAGCATCATCACGGCAGCGCTGGGCATTCGCGACCTTGAGGCGATTACCCCGGCAGACATCCAACAGATTCGCCAGATTCACCTGCTGCTGGTGATGTACAACGCGATGCAGCCGGGGGTGTTTGCGCTCTCCGGTTGGGACCTTGTCGGTGCGCTGCCATTGCCGGCAGAGCAGGTGGCGCACTTGATGCTCGATGGCGACACCCGCTGGATTCACCGCGGTGCCTACGACCTGGTAGACCTGAACCCCGATGCGTCGCACTCCGCCGGCCAGATGCCACGCCCGAAAACCCTGTATGGCAGCCTGCCCCGTCAATTGAACGAGCCGGATTCGTTTGCCTCCCAGCTGCAAAGAATCCTCGCGGTGCGCCGTGCCTACGACATCGCCGCGAGCCGCCAGATCCTGGTACCTGACGTGCAACACCCGGGCCTGTTGATCATGGTCCACGAACTGCCGGCGGGCAAAGGTACCCAGATCACCGCACTGAACTTTGGCGCTACACCCATCACGGAAACCTTGCACCTGCCCAATATTGCGCCTGGGCCTGTGGTGGACATCATCAATGAGCGGGTGGAAGGAGATTTGACCCCGGAGGGTGACTTCACCATTACGCTGGATGCGTATGAAGGGTTGGCATTGCGGGTGGTCAGCAGCTCGCCGATGATCTAGTCCGGGCCTCAAACAATCGGGCTGGACTTGAACACACCGCTGAGTACAAAAGCGTAGCGCTCCGGGCGGATGTAAAACGTGGTGCGGTCGCAGCAGTGGCCGTTGGCGAAATAAGACGTGCGTTCCATCACCAGCAACGCCGTACCGCGTTTCACGTTCAGGGCACCGGCCAGGCTTTTGTCGGCTGCCTGGGCGCGGATAGCCAGGTCGGCGCGGCTCACCGGCATGCCGGTCACCGTCTCCAACACCGAGTAGATCGGTTGGGTCTCCACCTCGGTCCACACCACGCTGGCCAACTCGGCGGGCAGGTGGCTGCGGCCCAGCGCGATCGGCTCTTCATCGACAAAATGGAGGCGTTCCAGCAACAGGCAACGCCCGGCACCCCCGAACAACTCGCGCAATGCTTCCGGCACCGGCTGTTCTGTGTGGCTGATCACCCGCATGCTCGGCTTGAGCCCTTGCAACAGCAGCGCTTCATGAAAACTGCGCAATGCATCAAGGCCGTGTCGCACCTGTTTGGCGGACACAAACGTGCCTTTGCCTTGCTTGCGCTCAACCACACCGTCGTCGCTGAGTTTGCCCACGGCCAGGCGTACGGTGACGCGGCTCACGCCAAACCGTTGGCCCAGTTCGGCCTCGGACGGCAGTTTGCCGCTGGGTTCAAAATCGCCGCGCTGGATTTCTTCCCGCAGTCGATAGGCGATCTGTTCGTAAAGTGAGGTGGTGCTGTCGCGAAGAATGGACGTGGACACTGGCAAGTTCCGTGACCTGGGAGTAGTGCGGCCGCAGCCTTCACTTCTAAGGTTATAAAAATAGGTTATTAGGACAACTTGTATTAATACGTATTATGTCAGGCATATCCATTGTAAACGACCTGACGACACTTGCCATGCCCAAAACCAACGCGAACGTACAGCCCCAAGCAGATGCGCTGACGGTTGATGACATCAGCTTCAGCTACCCCAATGGGCATCGGGTGTTTTCCGGCTTCAGCCTGAAGGCCAAGCCCGGCGAATTCGTCGCGATCCTCGGGCCGTCCGGGTGCGGCAAGACCACACTCCTGAATTTACTGTCCGGCTTCCAGCAACCCCAGCGCGGCCAGGTCAGCATCAATCAGGCGCCTGTGCATCCCGAACGGTCTGAGTTGGGCTATGTGTTCCAGTCGGCGCAACTGTTTGCGTGGTTGAGTGCCCTGGAAAACGTGCGTTTTGGCCTGCGCATGTGTGCCACGACCAGTGAAGCGCAACAGCGTGCGCAGGCGTTGCAGTACTTGCGCCTGGTGGGCCTTGAGCAGTCGGCGCAGTGCTTGCCTCACCAGTTGTCGGGTGGCATGCAGCAGCGCGTATCCCTCGCCAGGACGTTGGCATTGGAACCCAGCGTATTGCTGATGGACGAACCCTTCGCCGCACTGGATGCCATCAGCCGCAACAACATGAATGAAGAGACGCTGCGCATCTGGGCCGAGTTGGGCCAGACAGTGCTGTTCATCACCCACGATATCGATGAGGCGGTGTTCCTGGCTGACCGAGTGATTGTGCTCAATATCGCCCCCGGCGGCATCCACAGCGAACTCAAGATCGACCTCCCGCGTCCTCGCTCCAACCTGAAAACCCGCCGTTTGCAGGCCTTTCTCGACTATCGCAATGAACTGATGGAGCGTATTTCCCACGTCATGGACGTGTCGGCTGCGCCTTCAACCTCCACCCGTCAACCTGAGTTAACCGCATGATCAAACGTTCACTGCTTGCCCTTTCATTGTCTGTTGCCGCATTGGCCGGCACCACGTCAGCCTTGGCGGTAGAACAGAAGCCGCTGCGTGTGGGTTACGTGTTTGCCATGGCCAATGCGCCGGCGTTGATTGCCGACAAACAGGGGTTCTATCGTGAGGAAGGCTTGAATGTCGACCTCAAGGCCCTGGGCGACGGCCCGGTGATCCAGCAGGCGTTGGCCGCCGGTGAACTGGACGTGGCCTATGTGGGCACACCGCCGGTGTACCAATGGTTTTCCCGCGGGCTGCAAAGCCGCATCCTGGCCAAGGTCAACTATGGCCAGGCCGCCGTGATTGTCGACGCCAAGAGCCCGATTACCAGCCTGGAAGCCCTCAAGGGCAAAAAGCTCGCCGGGGTGAAGAAGGGCAGTGGCATGGACGTGCTGCTGCGCGGTTACGTGCTGAAGGAAAAAGCCGGGCTCAACCCCGACAAGGACCTCGACATCATCGATATGCCACCAGGCAACATGAACGCGGCGCTGGAACGCGGCATCGTCGATGCAGCATTTTCCTGGGAACCCTTTGTCAGCCAGTCATTGTTGCGAGGCGCCAGCCGCATCCTGCTGGATGTGAACCAGGCGCTGCCCAATTACCCGTGGTACGTGGTGATCGCACTGCCCAAAACCTTGCAGGAACGTCCCGACGACGTGGTCAAGTTACTGCGCGCCCACCGCAAGGCCATCGCCTTTCTCAATGAGCACCCGGACGAGTCAAACCGCATCATCGCCCAGGCATTCAAACTTGAACCCGTGCAAGGAGCAGACGCCAAGACCATCGCGCCAGAGGCCGTCGTCGCCCAGGCGCGCACTCGGCTGGGGTGGTCGGCGGACCTGCAGCCCACGGATATCCAGTTTATCCAGCGCTTGATGAACTACTCCTACGATCTGGGTTTTATCGACACGCCGCTCAAGACTGAACAGATCGTAGACACCTCCTACCTGGAAAAAGCCTCGCGCTGAGTCAGCCATGCATTTGCCAAAACCCAATTGGGGATGGGCTTCGCTCCCGTTCCTGCTGTTGATCTGGATCGCGCTGGCCAGCCGGTTTCCCACCTACATCCTGCCCCAACCGTGGGATGTGGCGCGCGAAACCCTGCGCTGGATGAGTGACGGTTCGCTGTGGCAGCACCTGCGCGCCAGTGTGCTTGAGGAAATGGGCGGCTTTTGTGCGGCGGTGATTATCGCGATCGTGCTGGGTACGGCCGGTGGGCTGTCTTCGCGCTTTCGCGATTTCATCTCGCCGCTCAATAGCCTGTTCATGGCCATTGCGCCGATCGCCTGGGCGCCGCTGATCATGATCATTTTCGGCCTGGGGTATGTGTCTATCGTGCTGGTGATTTTCATCGCGGCGGTGTTCCCCATGGCCGTGACTATCCAGGAGGGCGTGCAGAGCATTCGCGGCGGTGAAGTGCGTGCCGCCCGCACCTTGGGCGCCAACACCTGGCAATTGCTGGCGCACGTCTACCTGCCGGCATCGCTGCCGTTTGTGACCGCCGCATTGCGCATCGGCTTCAGCCAGGGCTGGCGGGCTCTGGTCGCTGCAGAAATGATTGGCGCGTCCCAGGGCATTGGCTGGATGGTCTCCACCGGCGGGCAGATCGGCAACAGCAGTCAAGTGCTGCTGGGCATCGTGATGATCGGCCTGATCGCCTGGCTGATGGAAAGTTTTGTGTTCCGGCGCATCGAGCGTCACTACCAGAAATGGCGCGTGCAATGAGCCGCGCGCCGTGTAATCGAACCTTCAGTGGACCACTGCACGAGGTGTCATGTGAGTAACGTTTTTGATCCCCGCGAAGCCGGGCATTACATCGCCCCGCAAGGCCTGTACGAACGCAATAAAAGGTTGCCATTCCTCGGCAGTATCAACTGTGACCGAGACACATTGGTCGCCGGCCAATGGGATGAAATAACGCTGGTTTACGAAGTAGGTGGCAGTGGCCTGGCAGACGGTGCGTGGCTGAAGCTGGCGTTCAAGTTCTACTCCGACTGGGCGTTGTTCCAGACATCGAACCCGGCGGGCCCGAACTATGTGAGCGCCGAATATCAGGCGGGCGAGTTGATGCCCGGCCAGAGTCAGGCGACGGTGCAGCACCTGAAAGTACGCTTTGACCAGAAAGGCCACGAACGGCCGTTTCAGAAAGCGATCATCATCGACATCGTCGACGGCTACCTGAACCCGGGCGATACCATCACCGTTCGCCTGGGCGACCGTCGCCAGGGCGGCGCGGGAACTCGGGTGCAGAGCTTTGTCGAGAAAGATTTCCGCTTCCGGTTGTTCATCGACCCGCTGGGCAGCTCGAAATTTGCCGAAGTGCCGGGCGACCCGTTGCTGAACATCGTACCCGGGCCGGCACACAGCCTGCAGCTGATTGCACCCCGGCTGCTGAGTGCCGGCGAGGCTTTCGACGTGCTGTTGCGGGTGGACGATGCCTGGGGCAACACCTGCCGCAACTTGCCACTTGAGGGCGTATTGACCCTGCTGCCCCCCGAAGGCGAGGCACAGCGGCACCCGTTCACGTTGGCGCTGGAGGGTTGGGCGACGGCGCGGCTTGAAGGGTTTGAACTGGGCGAAGTAGGGGAGTGGCGCCTCTCGGCTGAAGTGGTAGCCCCGGCCGTGCGGGGCGCGCAGGCGTTTGTCAGCGTCGACCCGGCGGGCCACGCCTTGCGCCCGTTGTACGCTGACCTCCATGTGCATTCCGATGACACCGTGGGCACCAACGACACGCTGTACAACCTCAGCTACGGTCGCGACGTGGCCGGGCTCGATATCCTTGGCTACACCGCCAATGACTTCAACATCACCGAGCAGCGCTGGGACCAGGCGGTCAATCTGATCCGCGAGCTGAACGAGCCAGGGCGTTTTGTGTGTTACCCCGGCACTGAATGGTGCGGGAACTCCTGCGCCGGCGGCGACCGCAACGTGGTGTTCCTGCATGACCGCAAACCCGAGTTCCCGTTCGACAACCAGGGCCGACTGGTGCGTTCCTTCGAATGGAACGAATTCACCGCAGGCACCATTAAGCCGGGAGCCTGGCCGGTGGACGAATTGTATGCGGCCTATGCCAAGGACCCGGAAGGCCACCTGATGATGCCTCACGTCGGCGGTCGCCGTTGCAACCTCGACTGGCATCACCCGGAGCTCGAACGCCTGATTGAAGTGGGCTCGGCATGGGGGCAATTCCATTGGGTCTACGCCGAGGCGCTGCAACGGGGTTACCGGGTGGGCGCTGCCGCGAACAGTGATGAACACCAGGGCCGCTGTGGCGGCGGGGTTCCGGCCACCGCAGTGTTTGGTTCGCGGGGCGGGCTGACCGGGGTTGTGGCCGAACAGTTTGATCGCGCCAGCGTCGGCAAGGCATTGCGCGCCCGGCGCACCTTTGCTACCACTGGGGAGCGGTCATTTGCCAGCCTGCGCCAGGGGCAGCATTTCATGGGCGAGGTGTTCACGGCCGACGCAAACGCCACGCTGGACTATCGGCTGCTGGGTGAAGCAGGCTGGGAGCAGGTCGACCTGTTTGACGGTGACAAACTGATCTGGTCGCGCAACCTGCACCAGGAGCTGGGCTTTTCTGCCCAACGCATCCGCCTGCGGTTGGGCGGGGCACGGATCAAGGATCGCTATCGCGGTGCCTACTGGACCGGCGAGATTCGCGTGACGGGGGCCATAATCAACGGCTTCCGTGCGCTGGGGCTCGACCATCCGGAGCAAACCGTATGGCGCAAGGATGCAACGGCCCTGGCCTTTCGCACCGACACCAACGGTGACACCGACAGCATCGAGATCGACGTGTCACAACTGGCCGGCGCGACGTTGCAGATTAACAGCCGAATCGACAATTACATCAAGGTGGGCGATCCGTCCGAGCCTCAACCCTACGTCCATGCGCCGTCGGTATTGATGGCGTTATCCGGCGAGGACTTGCTGGCCCACTCACAGGTGGTGCAAGACCTGCCCGGCGCAGAGCTCAAAGTGTCCCTGGAACGAACCACTGACGCGCCGCTGCCGCGAGAGTTGCAAGGCTGGATCGACTTGGCGCAGTTGAATCTGCAACCAGGTCGCGAGCATCCGTTGTTTATTTGCGCGCGGCAGCGGGACCAATCGAGGGTCTGGACGTCGGCATTGTTTCTGACCTTACCCTAACGTTCCCGGTCTCTAGCCACCATGGGCTGATACTTCATTATTCTGGCCAGGGACCGGCCGCCCCACCTCCTGATGGTGCGTGGAGCCAATAAACATATACATCGCCGGCACCATGAACAGCGTCAGCACGGTGCCGATCGACAACCCGGCAAAGATCACCAGCCCCATGTCATGCCGCCCCGCAGCCCCCGCGCCGGAAGCCCACACCAGCGGCACCACGCCCAGCACCATTGCGGCCGTGGTCATCAAAATTGGCCGCAGGCGCACGCCGGCCGCTTCTTCTATTGCCTCGCGCTTGCTGTGGCCCGCGCGCTGCAGCTCGTTGGCAAACTGCACGATCAGAATCCCGTGCTTTGTGATCAACCCCAACAACGTCACCAGGCCTACCTGGGTGTACACGTTGATGGAGGCGAAGCCCATGGTGATGAAAGCCAGTGCGCCAAACAGTGCAGGCGGTACCGAAAACAGGATCACCACCGGGTCGCGAAAGCTCTCGAACTGGAACGCCAGCGCCAGGTAGACGATCAGGATCGAGAACATCAGCAAGCCGAAGAACCCACCGGATTCCTGCATGAACTGGCGCGACTCGCCGGAGAAGTCCGAGGTGTAGCCCGAAGGTGCAATGTTGGTGAGGATCGTGTTGAGTTTCGCCAGCAGTTCGCCCTGGGCCACGCCACTCACGCCCGACAGGGTCGCGGAGTTGAGTTGCTGGAAGTGGTTGATTGACTCGGGCTGCGTCGAGGTCTCGATATGCGCCACGGTACGCGCCTGGATCATCGCGCCTGCGGGCGTGCGAATGTAGTAATCGAGGATCTGGTCGGGGTTGAGCCGGTCGACTTGCAGTACCTGGGGAATGACTTTGTACGAGCGCCCGGCGGTGGAGAAGTAGTTCACGTAGTTGCCGCCCAATGCGGCAGACAGTGCCGCGCCCACGTCAGCCTGGGTCATACCCAGTGCGGCGATTTTTTCTCGGTCCACCACCAGCTTGGCTTGCGGCTTGTCGAGTTTCAGGTCCATGTCGGAAAAGTAAAACAGCTGTTGTTTCTGGGCCTCGGCCACCACCGCCTGGGCGACTTCATTGAGGTTTTCCACCGAGTCGGTGGTGGTGATTACAAACTGCACCGGCAAACCTTGGGCGCCCGGCAGCGACGGCAACGGGAAAGCCGCGATGGTGGCACCCGGTACCTGGTTCCATTTTTGCTGCAGTTCCAGTATCACCTGGGCTTGGGAACGCGTGCGGTCATCCCAGGTTTTGAGCAGTACACCGCCCAGGCCCTGGTTGAGAATAGGCAGCCCGGTCAGCTGGAACATCTGCGCGTATTCAGGCTCTTTGTTGGCGATCTGGAAAACCTGGTCGGCAATGCGCTCCATCTGCTGTGGCGAGGCAGTCGGCGGGCCTTTGATCTGCATGAACACCAGGCCCTGGTCCTCGGTGGGCGACAGTTCGCTTTTGGCGGTCAGGCCACTGGCGGCCACCAACAGGAACAGCACGAAGCCAAACGTGACCAGCACCGGCCACACGTTCAACCCGCCTGAGAGCACACGGTGGTAACGGCCCCGCAGCCAGTCAAAATACTGATCGAGCTTGCGCGCGAAGCGTCCTTCTTCCTGGCCGGACTTGAACAACCTTGAGGTCATCATCGGCGAGAGCGTCAATGCCACCACCGCAGAGACGGTCACCGCACCCGCCAGCGAGAAACAGAATTCCTTGAACAATGCACCGGTGAGGCCGCTGCGCAGCCCGATGGGCACGTACGCGGCAATCAACACCACGGTCATCGCGAGGATCGGGCCACCCAGTTCCCGCGCGGCGATCAGCGCGGCCTCCAGCACGCCTTTGCCTTCCTCCTTGATATGCCGGTCGACGTTTTCCACCACGATAATTGCGTCGTCCACCACCAGGCCGATGGCCAATACCAGCGCAAGCAGCGTCAGCAGGTTAATCGAGTACCCCAGCAGGTACATGATGAAGAACGTCCCGACCAGCGACAGCGGGATCGCCACCAGCGGCACGATCACCGCACGGAACGAGCCGAGGAACAGGTAAATCACCACCGACACAATGATCATCGCCTCGACCAGGGTTTTCACCACCTCATAGATCGAGGTGTTGATGAACGCCGTTGAGTCGTAGACGATCTCGCCGCGCACCCCGGCGGGCAGTTGGGATTGCAGCTCGGGGAAGGCCTCGCGCACGCTGTCGGCGACCGTCAGGATGTTCGCATTCGGCGCTGCCTTGATGCCGATGAACACCGAGCGTTTGCCGGAGAACGCCACGCTGCTGTCGTAGCTTTCGGCGCCCAGGGTGACGGTAGCCACATCCTCCAGGTACACCAGTGCATCGCCTTTCTGCTTGACCACCAGCCGCTTGAATTCATCCACCGTGTGCAAGTCGGTGCCGGCCGTGAGGTCCACCGTCACCGTTTGCCCGCGGGTAGAACCGACGGCAGACAAGTAGTTGTTGTTGGCCAGCGCGGTGGAGACGTCCTGCGCCGTTACGTTGTGCGCCGCCAGCTTGTTGGGGTCCATCCAGGCGCGCAGGGCGAACTGGCGCCCGCCGAGGATTTCTGCGGTCTGTACGCCCTGGATCGAGTCCAGCTTGGGCTTGACTACTCGCACCAGGTAATCGGTGATGTTATTGGTGGCCAGGGTGTCGCTGTAGAAACCCAGGTACATCGCGTCTGTGGTCTGCCCGACCGCCACCGTCAGCACCGGCTCCTGGGACTGTGCCGGCAGCTGGTTCTTGACCGAGTTGACCTGGGTATTGATCTCGGTGAGCGCCTTGCTGGCCTCGTAGTTCAGCCGCAACGTGGCGGTGATCGTCGAGACGCCGGTAATACTCGTTGAAGACAGGTAGTCGATGCCCTGGGCCTGGGCGATGGCCGATTCAAGCGGCTGGGTGATAAAACCGGCCACGGTGGATGCGTCCGCGCCGTAGTAGGCGGTGGTGATGGTGACCACGGTATTTTCGGTGCGCGGCCATTGGTTCACCGGCAATTCGAAGATCGAACGCAGCCCCAGGATCAGGATGAACAGCGAGACCACGATGGCCCAGACCGGCCGATGAATAAAGGTATCGGTAAGCTTCATGGGACACCTTTAGTGTTCTTGAGGAGTCGGCGCTGGATCGTTCAGCGGGGCCGTGCTGTTATCGACTTTAACCGGCGAGCCGTTCTTGAGCTTCATCTGCCCGCTGGTGATTAACAGGTCGCCTTCCTTCACGCCGGACAGGATCGCGACCTGGTCGCCCCGGGTCGGCCCGGTGGTAATGAAGGTCTGCTGTGCGGTGAGTGTTTCCTCACCCTTGTCGTTCTTGCTCGACGTGGCGATGAACACCGTGGTGCCGTAAGGGTTGTAGGTGACCGATGTCTGCGGAACCGTGAGGTAGCGCTGCGTCACCCCGGCGGTGACCACGGCGCGGGCAAACATCCCGGGCACCAGGCTTTGTTTTGGATTATCGACGGTCGCTTCCACGGTGACGTTGCGCGTGGTCGAGTCGAACTGAGTGTCGATGGTGCTGATCTTGCCCGTGAACGTTTGCTTGGACAGGCCGTCAGCCGTGACGGCAACCCCTTGGCCGATGGCGATGGCTTCCAGTTGGGTCTGGGGCACCGTGAAGTCGATGTAGATCGGGTCAAAGGTTTGCAGCGTGGCGATCTTGTCGCCGGGGTTGAGGTATTGGCCGGGATTGACGCTGGTAATCCCGATGCGCCCGGCAAACGGTGCACGGATGGTTTTTTTCGCCACCAGTGCGCGCTGTTGTTCGGCGGCGGCGAGTTTGGCCTTAAGGTCAGCGGTGTCTGTGTCGACTTGGGCCTGGGATATGGCGTTGACGGCCAGTTGGGCCTTGTCGCGCTTAAGGACGATCACCGCCAGGTCGGCCGTGGCCTCCAGGGAATGCAGTTGCGCGATGTCCGAGTCGGCATTCAACTGCACCAGCAGCGCCTGGGCCGCCACCTCCTGGCCGGGCGTAAAGCCGAGGGTGCGTACGATGCCGCCCACTTCAGTGGTCACATCCACCCCTCTGACGGCCTTCATCGAGCCCACGGCGGTGACATTCGGTTGCCAATCGCTGAATGGTACCTGCATGGCTGTGACTATGGAGGCGGGCAACGGCTTCTTGGACTGGGCGATCAGCGCCGAAATCTGCACGTACTTCACCCCGGCAATGATCGCCACAATCACCAGCACCACCACGATCATGATGATCATCGGCCGCCACAGGCGACGCTTGCGCGGCGCGCCGGGTTCGGGAGGCAGGGCAGAGGCAGTCATCATGTCAGCCATGGGGCTTCTCGCTGTTTCAAGAGTTCAGTTCAGTCGAACCGTGCCGAATCGGCAGGCGCTGCTTTTTTGTTGGCCGGCATGATCTCTTCCCACGACGGCAGGTCGTATCGATCGGGGCGGCCCTTCGTGGCCGGATCCACATCCGTGCGGTTCCACCAGCCACCGCCCAAGGCCTGAAAGAGCGCGGTGGTATCGCTGTAGCGGGAAGCCTGCGCCTTGACGCGAGCAAGCACGGTGTTCTGGTAGGTTTGTTGCGCCGTGAGCAGGTTGATATAGGCCACGGCTCCCAGCTTGAACTGGGCCTGCACCAGGTCGAGGTTGGCTTGCGCGGAGCGCTCGGCCACCACCTGCTGGTTCAGCGCATCGGCGTCGGATTCCAGTGCCCGCAGCGCGTTGGCCACGTCCTGGAACGCACCAATCACCGTGCCACGGTAGCGGGCGGCCGACTCGTCATACGCTGCCACGGCGGCGCGTTTGCGATGTTCCAGTGCGCCGGCATCAAAGATCGGCTGGGTGATCGACCCGGCCAGGCTCCACACGCCGCTGCCCGCCGAAAACAGCTTGGTCCCGCTGGCCACCGTAGAGCCCACCGACCCGGTGATGCTGAACTGTGGCAACTGATTGGCGACGGCCACCCCGATGTCGGCACTGGCCTGATGCAGTTGCGCCTGCGCAGAGCGCACATCGGGCCGCTGACCGACAATCGCCGAAGGCAGGCTTAAGGGCAGTTCTTCGGGCAAATGCAGGGAAGCCAGGTTAAAGCGCTCGTCCCGGTCCTGGTTGGGAAACCGCCCGAGGTAGGCCATCAACTGGTTGCGGGTCTGCGCCAGCTGCTTTTGCAGGGACGGCAGGCTGGCACGGGTTTGCGCGAGTGCGGTCTGCTGCGTAAGCACATCGGTATCGCCAATGGCGCCCAGCCGGCGCTGGGCCTGCAACAGATCCAGCTGGCCACTCTGGATGCGGATGATTTCCTCGGTGGCGGCGACTTGATCACGTACCGACGCCAGGCTGACGGCGGTGTTCACTACATTGGAGGTCAACGTGAGGTACGTCGCCTCCAACTGAAAGCGTTCGTACTCGGCCTGGGCCGAGGTGGATTCGATTTGCCGGCGGGTGCCACCGAATACGTCGGGCGCATAGGAAACACTCAGCGAAGCCGAACTTACCGTGAGAATCGGCGACTGCTCAATGCCCGAGGTGACGCCCGAGACTTTCTCGCGGGCCTTCTGCACATTGCCGCTCACGGAAGGGAACAGTGAGGCCTGGTCGGCATACACCTGCTCGTTGGCTTGGCGCAATGCGGCTTGGGCGGCGCTGACATCCGGGTTGGCGCGCAAGGCTTCCTCCACCAGCGCGTTCAGCGCCGGCGAGCGGAACAACGTCCACCATTGCCCGGGAATATCCATCCCGGCGATCAGCCGCTGCGCCGCACCGCCGGTATCAATGTCGGCCTTGGCGGTTGCGGTTAGCTTTTCACGTGAATAATCGGCGTTTGCGGGCACATCGGGCCGCGCGAAATCAGGCCCGACGGTGCAGCCGGCGAGGGCGATACACAGCAGGCTCAATGGGGCCAGAAGGTGTGGTTGTTGAAAAAGGGCGCGGATGTGCGCCACCTGTTGCGGTCCCGATGCAAGCTGCCGAGGCTGCTCTTTCATATTTACTCTGATTAATCAGTTGGTTAACTGCTTTATTTGTTGAGCAACGAATGCAGGTTCATCGGGCCAGACCGCAGAAAAGTGGCTCGAGCGCAGCGGAATTCAAATCAGTGTAGGTGGTGCAGGGCGGTACGCAATGTCAGTGCACGATGATCCTTATTAAAAATGCATCACTCGCATTAATATTGAATTAGGTTATGCGTTATGGGTATTTTACAGGTGGCCGTTAGAGCCTCATCGTAGGTGCCCCTACGAATACTGCCGAGACCGTGTGCGCGGATCGACTTGAAATGCCTGAGAGGGCATCTGGAGCGAACGTGCGTTACCTGACAAAACTGGCGGCCGGGTTGGCTGCCACATTGCTGTGCCTGGGCGCGAACGCGCAAACGCTGGTGGTCGGAGACCAAAGCTACAACGCCCAGGCCGTGATGGAAGCGGCGGGGGTGCTCGATGACCTGCCCTATACCCTTGAATGGAAGCAATTCACGGCTGGGTCACCGGTCGCCGAAGCGCTCAACACCAACAGCCTGGACATCGGCTTGCTCGGAGATGCGCCCGTTCTGTTCCTGGGCGCACTGGGCGCGCCGATCAAGGTGATTGCCATCAGCCAGCAAAACCTCGACGGCGTGGCCATCCTGGTGAAAAAGGATTCGTCGATCCACACCCTTGCCGACCTGAAAGGCAAGCGCGCCGCCATCTGGAAAGGCTCCTGGAGCCAGCAATTGCTGCTGACCGCGCTGGATAAGGCGGGTGTGCCAAAGGACTCACTGGAACTGCGCTACCTCAGCGCACTGGATGCCTCCCACGCGCTGGAAGGTGGTTCCGTTGACGTCATCGCCACCTGGGAACCCTACGTCACACAACAAGAACGCCAGGGTGCACGCGTTCTGGCGACGGCTGACGGGTTGATCCCGGCCCAGAGTTTCATTGCCGCCAGCATCAAAGCCGTCGATACCAAGCGTGCGCAAATCAGCGATTTTCTCCAACGCTTGAAAAAGGCGCGTGACTGGACTCGCCAAAGCGAGGCCAACGCGGATGCTTATGCCGACGCCTGGGCCAAACGCACCCGGGCAGACGCGGACATCGCCCGCGCCTGGTTCGCCCGGGCGCGCACGACGGTTGAGCCAGTGACGGCACAGTCGCCTGTGGACGCGCAAACGACCGTGGACTTTTTCGCACGCCAGGGCCTGGTCAAGTCTTACCCGGCAGCCACGCTGTTCGACGACTCCTTCGCGGCGTCGTTGCAGCCAGCCGTCGCCAAAACCCAGCCCTGAACAGTTCAAGGAATACGTTAGCCATGACCAAAAGACAGCTCAAACTTGGCGCCCTGACCATGGGTTGTGGCGGGCCCGGCCGCCACAATCTTTGGCTCGACCCTCAATTGCCGGCCGATGCCAGCGTCAACGTCGACTGGTACATCGACATTGCGCGCCAGGCCGAGGCGGCACTGTTCGACTTGATGTTCATCGTCGACAGCCAGTTCATCACACCGGGCTCGCCGTCCCACTACCTCAATCGCCTGGAGCCGCTCACGCTGTTATCGGCACTGGCCGTGAGCACCCGGCACCTGGGTTTGGTCGGCACGCTGACCACCTCTTACAACTCGCCCTATAACGTGGCGCGACGCCTGGCCTCGCTCGACCTGATCAGCAAAGGCCGCGCGGGCTGGAACGTGGTCACCAGCGGCGACGCCGGCACCGCCGGCAACTACAGCCGCGACGAACATTATGACTACGACACGCGCTATGGCCGGGCAGCCGAGCACGTGCAGGTTGTGCAGGGGCTTTGGAACTCGTACGAGGAAGATGCCTTCGTGCGCGACCGTGCCACGGGCCAGTTCCTCGACCCGAGCAAACTGCACAGCCTCAATCACAAGGGCGAACACTTTTGCGTGGTCGGGCCACTGAATATCCAGCGCTCACCCCAAGGCCAGCCGGTGATCTTCCAGGCCGGTGATTCAGAGCAAGGCCGCGACCTGGGCGCCGCCACGGCCGATGTCATCTTCACCCACGCGGCCAGCATCGAGCAGGGCCAGGCGTTCTACCAGGACATAAAGGGCAGGGCGGCGAAACATGGGCGTGATCCAGAGCAGTTGCTGGTAATGCCGGGGGCGGAAATCTATGTGGGCGACACCGATCAGCATGCCCGTGAAATCGAACAGCACTACCATCACGCCGATCATAGTTTTGAATTGGCGCTGAAGGAGTTTGGTCGCAACTTCGGCTGGCATGATTTCAGCCAGTACGAGCTTGATGCACCGTTTCCCCAGGAGAGCCTGGAGGCCGCACGCAGCAGCTTTTTTACCGCCGCCAAACGCATTGCCGACCAGGCGCGAGAGAAGGCGTTTACGTTGCGCCAGGCCGTAGAGTTTGGACGGCAATTGCGCCCGGGGGCGTTCGTGGGTACAGCTGAAACGGTCGCGCGCAAGATGGCCGACTGGCTGCAAGCCCGGGCGGTGGATGGGTTCAATATCTACATCGGGCACCCCGAGCAGTTCAAACGGTTCACCCAGCACGTCATCCCGTTGTTGCAGGAGCGTGGCGTGTATCGCACCGCGTATGAAGGCACGACGTTACGTGAAAGCCTGGGACTGGACATTCCGCGGTTCGCCAATAAAGCGCAGTAGAGGCGGTACATGCCGCTAACGTTTGTCTGCCAACCGCCGGCTGTAACGCCGCGCAAGCCTGCTGCAGGCGATGCAGGCCGGGAAAATAAATACCAGGTAAAAACACAGCGCCATGAGCGTGATAATAAAAAGTGCAGAAAACCTTATTTTCCGATGGTTCATGATGCCTTCCCTACTCGCGGCGGTATCACCAGTGTGAGTTTCGTGGCGAAGTATGGCGGGGCGTTTTTAAGAAAGTATTAGAGCTATTTCCTGCAATTGCTCGAAGTCCTCACCGCCCGTGACGTAGTGCGGTGTGAGGCGCAACAACACAGAGGTGCGCCATGTTTGCGCGCCTTGCCACATACAAATCGCAATAGTGATAGCCTCCAGCATTTTAAATGTGCTGAATGCTGAAGCGTTCTGGCCGGAGATCCAATGAATCGTCAGCTGTTTATTTCGCTGGATGGGCCCAAGGGAACCGGCAAAACCACGCTGTTGGAAGCCATTACGAAAGTACTGAGGGCCGACGACAAAAAGGTGATCCGACTGTGCGAGAAAAAAAGCGATCCCTACAGGGCTGAAACCATGGCCCTCGTTAACAGACTCGTCAGGAACCCTGACCGCGATTTGGAGTTAAAGGTTTGTGAGCGCCTTGCAGACAGCCGTGCCTGGATCTCCCAACACGTACTGCCTGAACAGCCAGCAGGCAGCATCGTGTTGATTGATCGCTGGTACCCGTCTGACGCCGCGTTTCGCCGGATACTCCCGTTTGCCGAGATTCTACAGTTGAACATTGAGCGAAACGTGCGAGTGCCAGACCTGCATGTGGGGGTTGTGACCGCGCCAGAAACTTCATGGGCGAGGGCAGTCGCACGGCGGCGAGGACTGAGCAGTACCGTGATCCATAAGCTGGAAGAACAGGTCGCGTGTACTAAGGCGTTCGAGCAAGCAGTGGCGGATCACAATTGGGTTTTATGCCGCAACGAAGGATCGATTGAGGACGCAACACTGCAAGTAGTTTCCCGGATTTATAAAGTCCTTGCGCTTGCCTCTGACTACTAGATCACCGGCTTTCGAGGACAGCCCGCAAGGCGGCTCGTACCAGTACGAGAGCTTGTGTCCTCGGCTCCCGGACGGCCCACCTGACAACGAGTCGCTGCAACATAACCTCATATGCATGTATAGCCAGCATCGGCCGTGATGATTGAACCCGTCAGGAGGCTGGACGCATCCGATGCAAGAAATTGAACAAGCGAAGCGACTTCATGGGGCTGCCCCATCCGTTCGGTGGGCGTCATGTCCAGCCACTTCTGAATCAGGCCCGGCTGATTTTCCAGCCCGTGCAGCAGTGGCGTCTCTATATACGTGGGGGCTACGGCGTTGACCCGAACGCCGCGTTTTGCCCATTCCACCGCCAACGACTTGGTCAGCTGATGCACGCCTGCCTTCGATGCGTTGTAGTGGCACTGCGGCTGGGGTACGTTCACCACCAGCCCGGACATCGAGCCGATATTGATGATTGAGCCGCGCCCGGCCTCCAGCATTCGCCGCCCGAAGCCGCGGCACGTGCGGAATACGCCCGTCAGGTTGACGGTAATGACCTTGTCCCATTCCTCATCGGTCATTGCTTCAGCGGGGGTGTTGGTAACGATTCCCGCGTTACACACCAATATGTCCAGCGCCGGCAGGGAGGCAGCCAGGGTGTTGATCGCTGCGCTGTCAGTCACGTCCAGCGCTTCGGCCCGCGCTTTATAGCCTTTGGCGTTCAGGTCCTGCGCGGTAGCCTGGGCGCGCTCACTCAAAATGTCGGTGCAGATGACTTCGGCGCCGGTGGCGGCCAACGCCTCGGCGATGGCCGCCCCAATGCCTTGGCCAGCCCCGGTTACCAGGGCGAGCTTGCCGCTCAACGATTGTTTTTCACGGTAGTTCATCGTCGGTCTCTCAGGTCAGTGGGCAGCGCAGGGCTTCGCCACGAAGGCCACGCAGGGCTTCTTCGCTGGCCAGTCGTTGCAGTGCATCCACTGACGCGTCCGAGAAGAAGGCCGCATGCGGCGACATAAGCACATGCGGCGCTGTGCGCAGGGGCGAAGTGGCGGGCAGGGGCTCTTGTTCAAACACATCAAGCCCGGCGCCCGTCAGGTGCCCGCTGACCAGCGCGGCAGCCAACGCCACTTCATCGATCAGCCCACCGCGTGAGCAGTTGATCAGGATAGCGCCCTTGGGCATGCGAGCGATGGCGTCAGCGTCGATGACATGGCGCGTCTCGGGCGTCAGTGGCACGTGCAGTGATAACACGTTGGCGCAGTTGATCACCTCTTCGCGTGACATCGGTTCAATCCCGGCAGCGCGAGCCTGTTGGTTGGTGACGTAGGGATCATAGCCGACGACGGTACAGCCGAATGCCGCCATGCGCGCGGCGTAGGCACGGGCAATACGGCCCAGGCCGATCAGGCCGACGGTGGTGTCGCGCAAGGAGCGTATGCCGTCGACCATCTGCGCGATTTTCCATTCGCCGCCCTGAATGCCAGCGCCGTAATAATCCAGCTTGCGGGCCAGTGCCAGGGTCATGGCGGCGGCGTGGTCGGCCACTTCTTCAACCCCGTAGTCCGGCACATTGCACACCCGTATGCCCAAGGCCTTGGCGGCGGCCAGGTCGACGTTATCCACCCCGACGCCGTAACGCACTACCACCGCGCCCGGCGCCATCGCCTCCATTACGCGGTGGGTCATCGGCGCAAAATTATTCAACACGGCCTGCGCGCCACGCACGGCTTCCAGGGTTTCATCTTCAGTGCGGCACTGGTGTTCAAAGAATGCAGCGCCGGCGGCGGCGGCGGCAGCCTGTTCATGGCGGGTATTGCCGAAGGCCTGGTCGGTGACCACGAATTTCAGGTTTGGCTGACTCATAACAACCCCCGTTTTGCCAGGTTGCGCATCAGGGCGCGTGTGCCATAGGTCCATGGCGCTGCCTCGTCGCAATAGACCACCGTGTTGCGCAGGGTGCCGAGCAGCGGTGTGGATATATTCACCAGGTCGCCAGGCTTGTGGGTGAAGCCGGAACCTTTTTTCTCGCGGTCCTGGGTCGGCGCGAACATCGTACCGAGGAACAACATGAAGCCATCGGGATACTGGTGCGAGTCGTTGCACGCCTGCGCCACCAGGTTGGCCGGCTTGCGGCTGATCTCGGCCATGTCGGAGCCGCCGGACATCTCAAAACCGTCGAGGCCGCTGACCGACAGGGTCAAGGTCGCGTTTTCAATGTCGGTGAGGGTGAAGTGTTCATCAAACAGGCGGATAAACGGGCCTATCGAGCAGGAAGCGTTGTTGTCTTTTGCCTTGCCCAGCAGCAGGGCGGAGCGGCCCTCAACATCGCGCAGGTTCACGTCATTGCCAAGGGTGGCGCCGCGGATGTTGCCTTGGCTGTCCACCGCCAGTACCACTTCCGGCTCAGGGTTGTTCCATTGCGAGATACGGTTGATACCGACCTGTGCGCCATAACCCACTGCCGCCATGGGCTGGGATTTGGTGAACACCTCGGCGTCGGGACCGATGCCCACCTCCAGGTATTGGGACCACAACCCTTCGGCAATCAAGGCGGCCTTGATTTCGGCGGCCTTTGGCGAGCCGGCCTGAACATTGGACAGGCTATCGCCGATCAGCGAGCCGATCAGCGCGCGCAATTCGTTGGCGCGGCCCGGGTCGCCGGCAGTTCGCTCGTCGATCACGCGTTCGACCATACTTCTGGCAAAGGTCACGCCGCAGGCTTTCAAGGCTTGGAAGTCGCAGGGCGCCAGCAGGCATGGGCGGTTTGAGTGATAGCCCATCTCGGAGGGTTCAAGGATCAGGTCGGCGAGGTCGCCAACGGGTTCGCCGGAAAGTGTGTCGTAGCGTTCGGCGGGATTACTGTCGAGAAAATCGGCCATCGAGACCACTGACGAGGTGACATCGATCAGCACGTTTTCCCGCAGGATAACCACGCAGGGGCCTTTGCCGGGAAGCCAGACCCGACCGACCAGTTTGGCGTTTTTAAGTGAGATGGGCAGCATGAGCAGGTTTCCTTATTGTTGATATCTAGTAATGCTACGTTTTGATTTTAATCACGGTCAAGCCATCTCGCATGAAAGAAATCATTTTTTTTCGGTAAAAACCTGCTTTTAAGCACTAATATATTGAAATTTAAGACGAATATTAAGTGTTTCAGCCTTAAGCGATCCATTTGAGTGCGCAGCCGAGAGGAATGAATTTTCGGCGGGCTATTGCAAAAAGCTAGCAATACTATATTTTTGAATTAAGTCAGTGGTTCAACCGCAGAGATAGGTGACGGAGCAGTCCCATGCATAACAATAATTCTCTCTCCGAGTCGATTGCCGCGCTGCAAGGCGCTTTGTTCATCAATGGTGAATTGCGCCAAGGCGCTGGCGCCCGCTTGCCGGTGGAGAACCCGGCGACAGGCGAAGTGCTCGGCCACATCGCAGCCGCCACCGCGCAGGAAATAGAAGAGGCGGTGTCTGGCGCCCATCACGCTTTTACCGCCTGGTCCCGCGAGCTACCGAAAACCCGCGCCAGTGCCCTGCATCGGTTGGGCGACCTGATCAGTGCCGATGCGCTGAACATGGCGCAGATCATGACGGCAGAACAAGGCAAGCCCGTGAACGAGGCCAAGGGCGAAGTGCTCAAGCTCGCCGAGGCCTGCCACTTCTATGCGCAGGAGGCGACCCGCGTACACGGCGAGATCGTGCCCAATGACCAACCAGGTTTCCAGAGCCTTGTGGTGCGTGAACCGATCGGTGTGGTTGCGGCGATTACGCCGTGGAACTACCCGGCAGAGCTGGTGGGCTGGAAACTCTGCGCCAGCCTCGCGGCGGGTTGCACGATAGTGATCAAACCCGCCGAATTGACGCCCTATACCGCATTGGCGATTGCGCAAAAATGCATGGAAGCCGGGATTCCGGCCGGCGTGGTCAATGTGTTGACCGGCAAGGGCTCACACGTTGGACAAGCCTTGGTTGAACACCCGCAGATCAGCAAAGTGGCCTTTACCGGCTCCAGCGCCGTGGGCCTGCATATCCAGCGCACCTGCCCGCAGGTCAAGCGCCTGTCGCTGGAGTTGGGTGGCAATTGCCCGATGGTGGTGACGGCCAGCGCCGACCTCGACGCCGCCGTGAAAGGCGCGGCCCGCCGTAGCTTTCGTAACTGCGGGCAGATTTGTATCGCCATCAACCGCATCTATGTCCACCGCTCTCTTTACCAGGCATTCCTCAGCAAGTTGGGCGCCGCCGCCGATGCCCTGAGTGTGCACAACGGTTTGGAATATCCAGCCGCGGACCTCGGCGCGATGGCCTCCGCCGAACCCCTGAATAAAACCCGCGCGCACCTGGCGGACGCACTGGCCAAGGGCGCTCGCTTGATCGCCGGTGGCAAGGCGCCTGAAGGCGCGGAATATGCGAAGGGGCATTTTATGCGCCCGACCGTCGTCGCCGATTGCACGCATCAAATGCTGGTCATGAGCGAAGAAACCTTCGGCCCGCTGGTGGGTGTTGCACCGTTCGACGACCTGGCCGAAGCGATCGAGTTGGCCAACGACACCCCCTATGGCCTGGCGTCTTACGCCTATACCCGCGACCTGACCGAGATTCATACGCTGTCAGCCCGGCTGGACTACGGCAACGTGGCCATCAACAACGTCGACGCCGGGATCATGAATGCGCCCTACGGTGGCCGCAAACAGAGCGGTGTGGGTTACGAGCATGGTCGCGAAGGGTTGCTGGAGTACTTCAACTTCAAGCATGTCCGTCTGCACCATGGCGTAGGGAATTGAGCCATGCAGGCACTCATTGGCATTGATATAGGCACCTCGGGTTGCAAGGCATTGCTGCTCGACATCCACGGCGCGGTGATTGCTACCGACACGGCGATGTACCCGCTCTCGCAACCCAGGCCCGGCTGGACTGAACAAGACCCTGAACTGTGGATCGAAGGCGCACGCCGCGCCATTGCCGGCGTGCTGGCCAGGACGCCCGGAGTGGAGTTGCTGTGTGTGGGGCTGTCCGGGCAAATGCACGGGCTGGTGCCGCTGGATGCGTCGCAGCGCGTGTTGCGCCCGGCAATCCTGTGGAACGATCAGCGCAACGCCGCCGAATGTGAATGGATCACCGAGACTGCGGGTGGCATCGAGCGTTTGTTGGCGGCCACCAATAATCGGATGCTGGTGGGTTACACCGGCGGCAAGATCCTCTGGATGCAACGCCACGAGCCGCAACTGTTTGCACGCACGACCTGCGTGCTCAACCCCAAGGATTACCTGCGCCTGCGCCTGACCGGCGAGGTCGCCAGCGAAGTCTCGGATGCCTCGGGTACCGGGCTGTTCAATGTGCGCTCGCGGCAATGGGCGACCGGGCTGGTCGAGACGCTGGGGATTGACCCGGTCTTGCTGCCGCCGGTGTTTGAGTCCCAAGTGATTTCGGGCCGCATCAGTGCGACAGGCGCGCAGTTGTTCGGCCTGCCCGTAGGCTTGCCGGTGGCCGGCGGCGGGGGGGATTCGGTGATCCAGACCATCGGCTCCGGGGTGATTGCGCCGGGCGAATTGCAAACCACCATCGGCACCGCCGGGATCCTCGCGGCGGCCCTGGATGCGCCTCAGGACAACCCCGACGGTCGCTTGCAGGTGTTTTGCAACGTCGCGGCGGACAAGTGGCATTGCATGGGCGTGTCCTTGAATGCCGGTGGTGCGATGAACTGGTTCCGCGACACCTTTTGTGCCGGTGCTTCGTTCGATCAGGTCATGGCCGAGGCGGGCGACAGCGCGCCGGGCGCCCATGGCCTGTTGTTCCTGCCTTATTTGAACGGTGAACGCTGCCCCTATCCAGACCCGGAACTGCGCGCGGCCTTCGTTGGCCTGACTGGCCGTCATACCCGTGGCGACATGGCGCGTGCCGTGATGGAGGGAGCCGTGCACGCGCTCGCCGACATGCACGCGCTGATGCAGCCACTGGGCATTGCCGGCCGTGTGATCAAAGCCTCCGGCGGCGGCGCGCGTTCGCCGCTGTGGCGCCAGCTTCAGGCGGATATTTTCGGCTGCGATGTACTGACCACCGAGGGTGCCGCCGAAGGGGCCGCGTTCGGTGCCGCGCTGGTGGCCGGGCTGGCCGTGGGTGTGTGGGCCGATTCGGCCAGCGCGGCGGCAAGCTGCCGGGCGATTACGCGCCAGGCACCGGATGCGGCCACGGCCGAGGTCTTCGCTCAGGCGCATCGCATCTATCACAGTCTTTATCCGACGCTCAGGGAAACCTTTGTCGAGCTCGGTGCCCCTCTTTTTGATTAGGAGTCTTTTCATGTCCGTCTATAGCGCGCTCATTTTCGATCTTGACGGGACGCTCATCGACAGCGCATTCGATATCGCCAAAGCCCTGAATGTCGGCTTTGCGCTGAACGACTGGCCTGAACTGGACCCCGTGCATGTCGAAAGTTTTCTCGGCAACGGGCCTCGGCGCTTGATCGTCGACATCCTCGAAGACCTCGGCATTGCTTATGACGAGGAGCAGGTGCAGCGCGCGCTTGACGGCTATTTGCAGGCTTACATGGACGACCCGGCGGGCAGTACGCGGTTTTACCCGCATGTGCGTGACGACCTTCAGGCACTGCGCGATGCGGGGATACGCCTGGGGATCTGCACCAACAAAAACCACGCCGTCACCGGCAAGTTGCTGGAGCAGCTGGGCTTGGCCGGGTTGTTCGACGTGGCCTTGGGCGCCGACGCGGTACCGGCATGCAAACCGGACCCCGGGCACCTGCTCGCGGTGGCCGAGGCCATGAACCTGGTAGACCAGGCCTGGGCCTATGTGGGTGACACCCGGGTGGACCAGGTGACGGCGCAGGCGGCGGGCGTGGTGTTTTTTGCAGTGCCTTGGGGCGGTGGTCCCAATGTGGAAGTTTCTCGTGAGCAGCGCTTGAACCGTTTGGCTGATCTGTTACAACGCAGCCCACAAATCGCCAAGGAGCGGATATGAGCGACAGTTTGCTGCAACGCATTATTGATGAAAGCAAAGACATGCACCGGGCCGAGCGACGGGTGGCGAACTTTGTCTCTACCTCGCCGGCCAAGGTCCTGCAAATGAGCATGGCCAAGCTCTCGGAAACCTGTGCGGTCAGCGACCCGACCGTGATGCGGTTCTGCCGACGTTTTGGTTTTGAGAGTTACCAGGCATTCAAGCTGCACTTGGTGCAGAGCCTGGTGCCGTCGGCGCCGTTTGCCTACGAGCAAATCATCCCTGATGACAGCATCGAAAACATTGTGCGCAAGACCTGCCGCAATTCGCTGAACGCGATCCAGCGGCTGGAGGAAGACCTTCAGCCGGAAAAAGTCGCCGACGCTGCCCGCCTGTTGCTGGCCGCCAGTTGGACCGGGATCTACGCCACCGGCATTTCCGTGGTCAACGCGCTGGACGCCGAGCACAAGTTTCAGCGCCTGGGCATGCGTTGCCAGGCCCTGTTGGGTGGCAAGCGCCAGGAAATGCATGCCGAAGGCGCACGTGCCGGCGAAGTCGCGCTGATTTTTTCCCAGTCGGGGCACACCCGCCAGATGGTCGATGTGGCCATCGCGGCACGCAAGGCCGGGGCGAAAGTGGTGTCGATTGCTGCCGATGACAGCCCGCTGGCGAAGGTCAGCGACGTGCTGATCGCGGTAAAGCCCTATGAACATACCGAGCTGATGACGCCCCTGGCGTCGCGGCTCAACCATCACCTGGTGACCAACATGCTGGTCGCGGCGATTGCGATTGCAAGTGGCAGTCAGTTCCCCGACCAACTGACCGCCTTGGACTCATGGCGAACCGACAAGATTTGACCCACAGCCTGTGGGAACACTGCCCAAGTAGGAGGCGTAAATGAGTAACCAACAGAACGAAGCCAAGAAAGTCGCGGCGCGCCGAGTGATCGAAGAGTTCGTGCACGACGGCATGAAGCTGGGCCTCGGTTCCGGGACCACTTCGCACTTCTTCGTTCGTGAACTGGGCAAGCTGGTTGCCGAAGGCCTGCAAGTGACCTGCACCACCACCTCCCGCTCCACCAACGACGTGGCGCGTGAAGTGGGCATCGAGATTACCGACCCGAACGAAATCGGTGAGCTGGACCTGACCGTCGACGGCCCCGACGAGATTGATCGCCAGTTCAACATGATCAAGGGTGGCGGTGCTTGCTTGCTATGGGAAAAGATCATTGCCCACGCCTCCAAACGCATGATCTGCGTGTGTGACGAAACCAAAATCGTCGATAGCCTGGGGCAGTTCCCGCTGCCGGTGGAAGTGGTGCAGTTTGGCTGGAAGCAGACCGAGCGCCTGGTGAAGCGGGTATTGGCAGAGCAGGGCATTACCGAGGTCAACATCATCCGCCGCCTGCGCAACGCTGAACCGGTGGTCACTGACAGCGGCAACTTTATTCTCGATTGCCATTGTGGCCCGGTCATCAGCGACCCGGCACCGTTGGAGATCGAACTCAACCGTATTCCTGGCGTAGTGGAAAACGGCCTGTTCACCCGAGAGGCGGTGGGCATGGTGGTGGGATGTTTCGACGGGTCTTCCTACGTGCGGATGCGATAACTGTATCCGCTGCCTGGAGCAAGGCTGCACCTGCGTGAAAGAAGGCGAAAGACAGTATTAAACCTACAATAATAAGTCGGAGATACTTCCATGAAAAAAGTCGATCTATCAAACGTAAGCCGCCGTAACGTGCTGGCTGGCGGTGTAGTCCTTGGGTTGGGCGCGATGCTTGGGCGCAGCGCCTTTGCAGCGACGCCACTGTCGATTGCCTACTCCAACAAGAGTTTGGACTACTACTTCTTCGTGATCCAGGAGGAGTCAGTCAAGCGAGCCGTGCAGGCACTTTCCGGAAAATTCCAGGCGACCAACGCCAGCTTCGACACCACCACCCAGCTGGGGCAGTGGCAGAGCCTGATGCTGTCCCAGCCGACGGCGATCATCAGTGACCCCATCGACAGCCAGGCGATTGTTTCGGCGATCAAGCGCTACAACCAACGCAAGATTCCGGTGGGCATCATTGATACCCCGGCCGACGGCGGCGATGTGGCGATCACCGTCAGCTTCGATAACTTCAAGGGTGGCGTGATGGCCGCCGAAGAAATCGTCAAGCGCCTGGTGGACAAATACGGTAGCCCCAAAGGCACGGTTCTCAACTGTTTCGGCGCCCTGGCGTCGGTGGCCTGGCGCCTGCGCAAGGAAGGTATGGACTCGGTATTTGCCAAGTACCCAGAGATCAAATACCTGGCCCGGCCGACCGAAGGCCAGTTGGACAAAATGCAATCGGTAACGCTGTCCACCCTCTCGGAATTCCCCGACCTGGACGCGGTGCATGCCCCTTCGGACTCACCTTCGCGCGGTATCGTCGCGGCCCTGAAACAGAAAGACCGCTGGAAGAAAATCGGTGAAAAAGGCCATGTCATTTTCATCAACATCGATGGCGAGCCGGCAGCCCTTGAGTGGATCAAGGACCGCTACATGGACGGGTGCGTGTCCCAGGACCCAGTGGCTTACGGCCAGATTGCCGTCGAGATGATCACCAAGCACGCGCTCAAGGGCGAGGCCGTTCCCCTGGGCACCTACCAGAACAAGGATTACTTCTGGGAGACCGGTGAAATTGTGCAGAGCAAGACCGGCCCTGCGCTGATTATTCCGGCGTTCCTGATCACCCCGGAAAACGCCGACGACAAACGCCACTGGGGCTACGTCGCCGAGAAAGTGTGGGGTGTGTCCTCCAAGTGATGGGCTGTCGTTGCAGAGTGAACCTCTGCTGCGATGTTTCTGCGACATGGTGATGGTGAGAACAATAAAATGACCTTACACCCAACGCCCGCCGACACGATTCTTGCGATCGATAACGTCGCCAAAAGCTATGGCCCGGTGCACGCCTTGCGGGGGTGTCCACGCAGATTCGTCGCGGCTCGATCCATGGGCTGCTGGGCGAAAACGGCGCGGGCAAGTCCACGCTGGTCGGGATCATCTCGGGCCAGGTCATCCCAACCTCCGGGCAGATCCTGCTGGATGGGCGTGTGCTCAAACAGGTTGACGTCAAGGCGATGGAGCAGGCCGGGGTGTTTCTGGTGACCCAGGAGCCGATGATCATCGGCAACCTGACGGCGGCAGAAAACCTGATGCTGGGCATCTGGCCGACCCGTAACGGGCTGATCGACTGGAAACAGTTGGGGGCCGATGCGGCCCGGATGCTCGATGGTTCGGGCATCGACCCCCGGTCCCTGGCCGGCAGCCTCGACGCGGTGGCGCGGCGCAAGCTGAACATCCTGCGGGCGATGTTTTCCGGGGGCAAGGTCATCATTCTCGACGAACCAACGGCGTCGTTGACGGTGGTCGACCGGCGACAGCTGTTCGACTTCATGCTGCGCCTCAAAAGCGAAGGCGTGACCTTCATCTTCATTTCCCACTACAACGACGAAATTCTCGAGATCTGCGACGCGGTCACCGTGTTGCGTGACGGCAGCCTGGCCGGCACGCGCGATGACCTCACCGCGTTGACCTCCGAGCAGCTCACCGAATTGGTGATTGGCCACGGCGTGGCGTTGTTCCAGCGCAAGCGCCGTGACCATGACGGCAAGGCCCCGGCGGTTTCGTTGCGCGGTGTGCGGGGCAAATGCCTGGCGTTGGAACGCCTCGATATTGCCCCCGGCGAAGTGGTGGGGTTCACCGGCCTCCCGGGCGCGGGTGCCAAGGAAATGGCTCGTGCGATCTTCGGGCTGCACCCGTCGATGGGCACGCTTTCGATCAATGGCGAGGCCGTGCGGCCGTTGCCCAGGTCTCCCAGCGACGCCTTCGCGGCGGGCATCGCCTACCTCTCCGATGATCGGCGCAAGGACGGGGCGGTAGGGCAGATGTCGATCGGCAGCAATATCGCCATGTCCTCACTGGGCGCACGGACCCGGCTGGGTTTCATCGACACCCAGGCTGAAACCTCGGTGATCGATCACTATTTTACGGCGATGGGGGTCAAGTCGCCCAACCCGGATTACTCGGTCAACACCCTCAGCGGCGGCAACCAGCAGAAGGTCTGCCTGGGCCGGGTGCTTGCCACTCGGCCACGCTTGCTGATGGTCGACGAGCCGACCCGAGGCATCGACATGGGGGTGAAACAGGACGTGCTGCGCATCATCGACGCACTCAGCGATGCCGGCGTAGCGGTGATCATCGTCTCCAGCGACACCGATGAACTGGTACGCGCGGTGGACCGGGTGTGCATCTTCGACCAAGGCACGATCAAGGAAACATTGACGGGAGAGGACATCACCGTCGAGCGCATTCGCGCATCCGTACAAGGATCCAGCAGTTGAAAAAGAATAAGAGTGGAGACGCCGAAATGGAAACTATCGCCAGGCCTGTCAACCGGGTGTCGCCTGCCGCGACCAAAGTCAACGGCCCCGCTGTATTGGGCTGGGTTTTACACAATGTGGTGTGGATTTGGCTGATCGCGCTGGTGGCCCTGTTCGGTGCCTTCAACGAGTTCTTCTTCACCCTGTTCAACCTGCAGAACGTGATGGTGCAGGCCACGGTGCTGGGCACCCTGGGGTTGGCGGTAGCGTTGCCGCTGCTGGTGGCGGAAATCGACCTGTCGATCCCGGCCAATGCCGGATTTTCCTCGGCGGTGGGGGCACTGGCCTACTCCAGCTGGGGTTTGCCGTGGTACCTGGCCGTGGCCATCGGCCTGCTGGTGGGCACCTTGATCGGGTTCTTCAACGGGTTGTGCATTACTCGCCTGAAGATGGTCTCGCTGATTGAAACCCTGGCGATGATGATCATTTTGCAAGGCGCCTTGCTGGCCCTGACCCAGGGCACCACGTTGACCAACATGGCCGACGGTTATATCTGGATCGGCCAGGTGACGATTGATGGCTGGCCGCTGATGCCGGTGGTGTTTCTGCTGGCGCTGGTGGTGATGGGCGTCGTGCTGCGGCGCACGGTGCTGGGCCGTTCGATCTACGCGGTGGGCGGTAACCCGATTGCGTCGAACTCCGCCGGTATTCGCGTGGACCGGGTGAAGATCATCACTTACACCATTTCAGGCTTTTTGGCCGCGCTGGCAGGCTTTCTGCTGGCCTCCTGGCAGATGGCGATTACGTCGAGCCAAGGCTCCAGCTACCTGCTTTATGCCATTGCGGCGCCGATTATCGGGGGCGTCAGTGTGTTTGGCGGGCGCGGCAACGTGAAGGGGGTACTGGGCGGTGTGTTACTGCTGACGGTCATCCAGGTCGGCCTGGCCATTGTGAATGTACCTTCGTTCTACGTCGGCATGATAGGTGGCGTGATGATTTTTATCGCGGTCGCCATCGACGCCATTCGCGTGCGTTATTTCGGTTAACTCAACCCATTTCAGGAAACGCCAATGTCTTTTACTGCGCACGGCAAGCACCTTATCGCGGGGCAGTGGGTCGCGACCGACACGACCTTTTCCAACGCGCCTACCCACGGCCCGGTCAGTGACTTTTCGGCCGGTAGCGTCGAACTGGTGAACCGGGCCTGTGAAGCGGCCGAGGAGGCTTTCTGGAGTTTTGGCTACTCGACGCGGGAAGCGCGGGCGACGTTTCTGAATACGATTGCCGATGAAATCGAGGCGCGCGCCGAGACGATCACCGCCATCGGTTCACTGGAAACCGGCTTGCCCGAGGCACGGCTCCAGGGCGAACGTGGGCGCACCGTAGGGCAACTTCGGCTGTTTGCCGCGCATATTCTGGCGGGCGATTACCTCGACCGCCGGCATGACGTGCCACTGCCGGATCGTCAGCCGCTGCCGCGTCCGGACATTCGATTGATGCAGCGTCCCCTCGGGCCTGTAGCGGTGTTTGGGGCGTCGAACTTCCCCCTTGCGTTCTCCACTGCGGGAGGTGACGTAGCCTCTGCGCTGGCCGCCGGTTGCCCGGTGGTGGTCAAGGGGCACGAGGCGCACCCGGGGACGAGTGAGATCATGGCCGAAGCGATTCACGCTGCGATTGAAAAATGTGCGGTTCACCCAGGCGTGTTCAGCCTTGTCCACGGAGGCTCCCGGGCGGTGGGGCAGCGCCTGGTGCAGCATCCGCTGATCAAGGCGGTCGGCTTTACCGGTTCGCTTGCCGCAGGCCGGGCGCTGTTCGACCTGTGCGCCAAGCGCTTTGAGCCGATTGCGTTTTATGGTGAGTTGGGCTCGGTGAACCCGATGTTTCTGATGCCTCACGCCTTACGCGAACGTGGGTTGGAGATTGCCAGGGGCTGGGCCGGTTCGCTGACCCAGGGCGCCGGGCAGTTCTGCACCAACCCGGGGGTTGCCGTGCTGGTCGAGGGCGAGGAGGCCACTGCGTTTATCCGGGCGGTAGTACAGGCGCTGGGACCGGTGGGCGCGCAAGTCATGCTTACCGAGGGAATTGCCGCGGCCTATCGGGCCGGGCGTGATCGGCTGGCGGAGTCGGTCGGTGTGCGCGAGGTGCTGACCACCACCTGTGAGCTGCGCCAGGCAACGCCCTATCTGTTTGCCACAACGGGCCGCGAATGGCTGGCCAATGCCTCACTCGGGCACGAAGTGTTTGGCCCGCTTGGCCTGGTTGTGACCGTGGCGAATGTTGATGAGTTATTGCAGGTGGCGCGTTCGCTTGAGGGGCAACTGACCTGCACCCTCCATATGGATGCGGCCGATACCGATGAAGTCCGGCGCCTGCTGCCGATTCTGGAGCGCAAGGCCGGGCGCATCCTGGCCAATGGTTTCCCGACGGGGGTCGAGGTGAGCGAGGCGATGGTGCATGGCGGGCCGTATCCGGCGTCGACCAACTTTGGCGCCACTTCAGTGGGCACCATGGCTATCCGCAGATTCCTTCGGCCGGTCAGCTATCAGAACATTCCGAGCACGTTATTACCTTTGGATTTGCGGTACTTGTCGGCGCCATAGCAAGCGTTGAGATTGGCGGCGGTAAACGAAGTTTTTTGGGGCTTGTGTCGTTCCGTCGCCACAAAGCTTTTGCCACGGTTTTTGCGATAGCCATAGATTCAACTGCTTTGCAGCCATTAAACCCGGCAATACCGGTGGTGGCCGTTCAGCGTCATTGAACTCAATTTAAGGTAAAGACGTGCGCAGCGTGTATTCCGTAGCTGACTCTTGAAGCATATTACGCATCCAACGATGGGCCGGGTCACTGTCGAGCACCTTGTTCCACAGGGTGAACTCGCGTAGCAGCGGCAGTTCAAACGGCGGCGTCAGTGCGCGCAATGACAAAAAGTCGCCGTACAGGGTCGCCAGGCTGCGGGGTATCACCGCCACCCGCTGAGTGCCCACCAACAGGTGAGGCACGGTGTTGAAGCTGCTGGTAGTCAGCTCCACACGACGGGCCTGGCCGTAGCCCTGCAGGATTTTTTCGCTGAAGCTTGGTTCGCGGGCGCTGCCGAAGTTGACCGCGATATGGCCCAGCTTCAAATACCCTTCCAGGCTCAGGTGCTCACCCACCTGGCTGTTTTGCGCCCAGACTACACACTGGTAGTCGTCCTCAAATAACAACTCCTTGGCATGCAGGTCGGACAAGTACTGGTCCGGCATGATCACAAAGTCCACTTCGCCCTGGGTAAGCATCTGGTTGTAGTGATCGGAGGCGTGTTGGATGTCCAGCGTGATGTACGGCGCGCGTTGCTGCAGGCGCTGCGCCAGCGGGCCGAGAATCACCGTGGTCACAAAGTCGGTGGCAATCAGCTTGAAGTGCCGCTTGCAGGTCAGCGGGTCGAATTCGGGCTTGTTGACGATGGTCGACTGAATGTCCAGCAACACCCGCCGCACCGGCTCGGCCAGGCCTTGGGCGAGTGGCGTCGGCAACATCTTGCGCCCCACCTGCACCAGCAACTCATCATCGAAATAATCGCGCAGGCGCCCGAGCAGGCCGCTGGCCGCCGACTGGCTGACGTTCAGGCGCGCGGCGGCGCGGGTGATGTTCTGCTCGGTAAGCAGCGTATCGAGCACCACCAGCAAGTTTAAATCCAGGTGATGAAAACGCATGGTCTTGCCTCTAGGTGAGCGTGGTGCGTTGTATCACTTTTTATGGATGGATGGCATCCCGATAATCGATTGTTCGGATTGTTTGACCGTCCCTATGATTGATCCAGAGCCTGCAGGAGCGCAGCTTCGCAACAGACCTTTCAAGACAAAAATAACAAGTCAGAGGTTGGTACAGATGAGACGGATACCTATGAGTAGCCGCCAAGCGGCGGCCCTGGCTACTGCGCTGGCCGCAGTTGGCTGCCTGCCTCACGCGGGCGCTTTTGAAATCGACACTGGTGACTCCGACCTGCGCCTGCGGTGGGACAACACCCTCAAGTACAACGCTGCCTGGCGTGTCAAAGACCGGGACAGCAAGCTCGTCAGCACAGTCAACCAGGACGACAGTGACCGTAACTTCAACAAGGGCCTGATCTCCAACAGGCTGAATATCCTGTCTGAATTTGATGCGCGCTATAACAACTTCGGCACCCGCGTGAGTGCGGCCGGTTGGTATGACAGCGTGTACGAAGGCGGCAACGATAACGACTCCCCGGCCACCGCCAATCAGCGCTCAGTGCGCTATGACCACTTCACGGACGACACCCGCAAGCTGCACGGCAGCAATGCCGAGATCCTCGATGCGTTTGTCTTCGGCAAGGGCAACGTCGGCGAGCTGCCCACCAGCTTCCGCCTGGGCCGGCACACCGTGTTGTGGGGCGAAAGCCTGTTTTTCGGGGCCAATGGCATTGCGGGTGGGCAGGCCCCGGTGGACATCATCAAGGCCACCTCGGTGCCCAATACGCCGTTCAAGGAACTGATTCGCCCGGTCAATCAATTCTCCGGGCAGGTCCAGTTGCGGCCGAACGTCTCGGTGGCGGCGTACTACCAGTTTGCGTGGGAAGAGAACCGCATCCCCGCGGTAGGCAGTTATTTTTCCACCTCGGATGTGGTGGGCGAGGGCGGTGAACGCTTGATCGTGGGTGGCCCGATCGGCCCCAACCAACAACCGCTGGCGTTCTTCCACGGCAAGGACATCAAGGCGGACGACAAGGGCCAGTACGGTCTGTCGCTGCGGTTTTCGCCTGAAGACTGGAACACCGATTTTGGCCTCTATGCGATCCGCTACCACGCCAAGGACCCGATGGTTTATACCCGCGCCAATCCGGGCGGCCCCAACCCGTTGACCGGTCAACTGGGCGAATACCAATTGGTGTACGCCGAAGGGATTCGCGCATTTGGCGCCAGCTTCAGCACCTCGGTGGGCGATGCCAACGTTGCCGGTGAAGTCTCGGTACGGCGCAATACGCCGCTGGTGAGCGTGTCCCAGGCTAACCCGACGGGCCTGGGAGACAACGACAGCCATGCCTTGTACGCCGTGGGCAACTCGCTGCATGCCCAGCTCTCCAGCCTCTACTCGTTCAACAGCAACGGCATTTGGGATTCCGCCAGCCTGGCGGGTGAAGTGGCCTGGCACCGGCGTACCAGCATCACCAAAAACGCTGCCGCGCTCGACCCCAACAGCGAGCGCGATGCCTGGGGACTGCGCATGAGCTTCACCCCCAACTTCTTCCAGGTGTACCCCGGCGTCGACCTGAGTGTGCCGCTGGGGCTGGGCTACAACCCGAAAGGGCGCTCGTCGGTGATCAGCAAATTCAACAACGGCGTGGGCGACAAAGGCGGCGATCTGAGCATCGGCCTGCAGCTTGAATACCTGCAAACCTGGAAGGCCGGCCTCAACTACACGCACTACATCGGCGGCAGCGACAACTTCCTCGATAGCCACAACGCCAACACCTATGGGCAACCGCTCAAGGACCGCGACTTTATCGCCTTCACCGTCCAGCGATCATTTTGACCGTGGCTGCACAACAACAATAAATAGAGGTGCGTTTCATGAAATTCCAACCGTTGATGCTTGCAGGTCTGTTGGTGGCTGTTGCGCCCGCAGGCTGGGCTGCAACTGATGCCCAGGCCCAGCAACTCAAGTCCACGCTGACGCCGTTGGGCGCCGAGCGCGCCGGTAACGCCGATGGCAGTATTCCCGCATGGGACAAGGGTTTTGCCCAGGTTCCGGCTGGCATCAACCCGGGCCCGCGCCTGCCGGACTACTTTGCCAGTGACAAGCCGCTGTACTCGGTCACCCCGCAAAACGTGGCGCAGTACGCCGACAAACTCAGCGACGGGCAAAAAGCGTTGTTCGCCAAATACCCGACCTACCGCATCGACGTGTACCCGAGCCGGCGCACCGCCGCCGCGCCGCAATGGGTCTACGACAACACCCTGAAAAACGCCACGGCCGCGCACCTCACCCATGAGGGCAACACGCTGGAAGGCGCCAGTGGCGGCATACCGTTCCCGATTCCGACCACCGGCGCCGAAGTGATCTGGAACCATCACCTGAGCTGGCGCGGCGTGGCCTGGAGGAACGACTACAACGTGTACGTGATCACCGCCAGCGGCCAGCGCATTCTGTCAGCCACAGTACAGGCGCAGCGCGAGATGCCGTATTACTTCCAGGACGGTAAACCCGAATACAAAGGGGTGTACTGGATGACACGCCTGGTCAACCTCGGCCCGCCGCAACGTGCCGGTGAAGCCTTGCTGGGCCGTGAACCGCTGGATTACGCCAACGGCGGGCCGCAATCCTGGGTCTACCTGGCCGGTCAGCGTCGTGTGCGCAAGCTGCCGGTGTCGTCTTACGACACGCCCACGCCCACCAGTTCCGGCGTGGCCAACTTCGACGAGGTCTCGGTGTTCACCGGCCCGCTCGACCGCTATGACTGGAAGATAGTCGGCAAGCAGGAAATGCTGATTCCCTACAACAGCAACAAGATCCTGCAACCGGCCAAAGACGACGCGATCCTCGGCGAACGCTTCCTCAACCCCGACCACATGCGCTGGGAACTGCATCGCGTGTGGGTGATTGAAGGCAACCTGGTCGCCGGCAAACGCCACAGCATGCCCAAGCGCCGCTTCTACGTAGACGAAGACACCTGGATGGCCGTACTCGGCGACAGCTGGGATGCCAACCACCAACTGTGGCGCACCTACTTTCAACTGCCGTACCTGATGCCGCAATTGCCGGGGTTGGTGCGTGGTTTGTACGGCCAGTACGACCTGCAGACCGGTGCGTGGATGGCTCACAACGTGGTCACCGAAAAACGCGTGCACAACGACGTCGTCGCACCGTTCCCCGACAGTGATTTCAGCCCGGACGGCCTGGCTGCCGATGGTGTGCGTTGATGCCTGGTTATCCGTTCTGGCTGGCGCTGGGAATGCTCGGTGTGAGCCTGGCAACCCAGGCCGCTGATGCGCCGGTCAGCGATGTTTTGCTGCGCCCGGCGCTCAAGGTCAGCGCGCCGGAACGAGCGGTGCTGATCGACATCACCCGCGCCGGCAACCGCCTGGTGGCCGTCGGCGAGCGAGGGCTGATTCTGCTCTCGGACGACAACGGCCAACATTGGCGCCAAGCCTCGGTACCTGCCAGCGTGAGCCTCACGTCGGTGAGCTTTGCGACGGCCTTGCAAGGCTGGGCAGCCGGGCATGCGGGCGTGGTACTGCACACCGTCGATGCCGGTGAGCACTGGACGCTTCAGCTGGACGGCAAACTCGCCGCGCAACAAGTGCTTGATGCGGTGCCGGCGGGCAATCAGCTGCAGCTCAAAGTTGCTCAATGGTTCGTCGCCGACGGCGCCGACAAACCCTGGCTGGCAGTCAACTTCAGCAACGAGCTCGAAGGCACCGTGGTGGGCGCTTTCGGCCTGATCCTGCACACCACGGACGGCGGTGCCACCTGGCACTCCTGGGTCGACCGCCTGCCCAATCCGGCAGGCAATCACCTGTACGCAATCGCTGCCCGGGGCTCGCGCATCTACATCGCCGGCGAGCAGGGCAGCCTGTGGACATCGGCGGACGGCGGCGCAAGTTTCACTCGCTTGAGCCTCCCCTATGACGGCAGTTTTTTTGCCATCGACCTGGCTCCGGGCGGCGAGGTTTTAGTTGCCGGCTTGAAGGGCAACGTTTGGCGCAGCAGCGATCAAGGCGAGCACTGGCAAGCCGTGAGCAATCCGTTCAACAGCAGTGTGATGGCCGCGCGGTCGCTGGGCGGCGTGGGCGTGCTGCTCGCCGACCAAAGCGGCCATTTGCTGCTCTGCACGCCGGGCGCTGCGTTGCGTGAGCAAGGGAAGTCGAGCGCCGTGGCGTCATTTACCCAGGCGGCAGACGGCCAATGGATCACGGTAGGCGCTCGGGGCATCCAGCGCGTGGAACAGGTGAAAGCGCAATGACTGATCTGAGTAATCCCGCGCTACAGAATCTCAAGGCATTCGACCGTCGTTCCGGTTCGCTGGTCGAGCGCGCGCTGTTCAACCATCGCGGGCTAGTGCTGTGGCTGTGCCTGCTGCTGACCCTCGGCCTGGGCGCCGCGAGCACGCGCCTGGGGCTCAACGCCAGCTTCGAAAAAATGATCCCCACCGGGCACCCCTACATTGCCAACTACCTGGCCAACCGACAGGAACTCACTGGCCTGGGCAACGCCGTGCGCATCGCCGTCGAAGCGCCGGGCGGTTCGATCTACGACACGCACTACCTGGAGTTGCTGGCGCGTCTCAACGACAAAGTGTTCCTGTTACCGGGTGTCGACCGGCCCTTCATGAAGTCGCTGTGGACCCCCAACATGCGCTGGATGGCCGTGACCGAAGAGGGCGTGGAGGGCGGTCGGGTGATCCCCGACGACTACGACGGCTCGCCCGACAGCCTGGAAACCGTACGCCTGAACGCCGCGCGCTCGGGTGAGATCGGCCAGACCATCGCGCTCGACGGCCACTCCAGCCTGATCTTTGTGCCCTTGATGGACATCGACACGCAAACCAGCAAGCCGCTGGACTACAGCGCCTTGTCGCAACAATTGGAACAACTGCGCAGCGAGTTCCAGGCCCAGGGGCTGACCCTGCACATCACCGGTTTCGTCAAAGTGGTGGGCGACCTGATCGAGGGCTTGCGCCAGGTGCTGCTGTTTTTTGCCGCAGCGATCGTGATCGCCACTCTCATGCTCTACGTGTTCACCCGATGCCTGCGCAGCACCTTGCTGGTGATGGCCTGTTCGTTGGTTGCCGTGGTGTGGCAACTGGGCTTGGTGGCGTTACTCGGGTTTGAGCTTGACCCGTATTCGGTGCTGGTGCCGTTTCTGGTGTTGGCCATCGGTATGAGCCACGGCGCGCAGAAAATGAACGGCATCATGCAAGACATCGGGCGCGGCATGCACCGCCAGGTAGCGGCGCGTTTTACCTTTCGGCGGCTGTTCCTCGCCGGCCTCACCGCGTTGTTGTGCGATGCGGTGGGCTTCGGCGTGTTGATGCTGATCGATATCAAGGTCATTCAAGACCTGGCGTTGATCGCCAGCATCGGCGTCGCGGTACTGGTGTTTACCAACCTCATCCTGCTGCCGATTCTACTCAGCTATTGCGGGGTCAGCGCCCGCGCTGCAACCCGCAGCCTGCGCAGTGAAGAGGCCGCCCGGCACGGGCAAAAGCATGCGCTGTGGGCGTTTCTGGATCGCTTCACGCAGCGCCGTTGGGCGACGGTCACATTGATCGTCAGCGCATTGCTCGGCGGTGGTGGCTGGTGGATCAGCCAGCAACTGCAAGTCGGCGACCTCGACGCCGGCGCGCCGGAGCTGCGTGCCGACTCACGCTACAACCGCGACAACGGGTTTATGGTGGCGCACTACGGCGCCAGCAGCGATGTATTCGCGGTGATCGTGCGTACGCCCGAGAGCACCTGCTCCGACTACACCACCCTGATGCGCGTGGATGCGCTGGAGTGGCGCCTACGTCAACTGCCGGGCGTGGAGGCCACTGCCTCGCTGGCCAGCCTCAACCGCAGCCTGCTGGTGGGCATGAGCGAAGGCAACCCGAAGTGGTACGACCTGACGCAGAACCAGGCGCTGCTCAATTCGATCACCGGGCGGGCGCCGCGCGAGCTGTTCAATCAGAGCTGCAACACCCTCACGCTCTACGCCTACCTACGCGACCACAAGGCGGTGACGCTCACGCGTCTGGTGGACGAAGTGCAAGCGTTCGCCCAGGCCAACGACACTCAGGATGTGAAGTTTTTGCTGGCCGCCGGCAATGCCGGAATCGAGGCCGCGACCAACATCGTCGTCAAGCAGGCCAACCACGACATGCTCTATTGGGTGTACGGCGCGGTGATCGTGCTGTGCCTGCTGACTTTCCGTTCGGTGGCGGCGGTGGTCTGCGTGATTCTTCCGCTGATGCTCACCTCTATTTTGTGCGAAGTGCTGATGGTGTGGCTGGGCATCGGCGTCAAGGTCGCGACCCTGCCGGTGATTGCGCTGGGCGTAGGCATCGGCGTGGATTACGCGCTGTATGTAATGAGCATAGTGCTGGCGCGAAGCAAGGCCGGGGACAGCCTGTCCCAGGCGTATTACCAGGCGCTGCTGTTTACGGGGAAAGTGGTGATGCTGACCGGCGTGACCCTGGCAGTCGGCGTCGCCACCTGGGCGTTTTCGCCGATCAAGTTCCAGGCCGACATGGGCATTCTGCTGGCGTTCATGTTTGTGCTGAACATGGTGGGCGCGCTGGTGCTGCTGCCGGCCCTGGCGCACTTCCTGCTACCCGCGCGGGCAGCGGTTATCTCTTCTGAACACTCGATAACAACAACAGGAAAAGCCTCATGAGTCAGTTCTCGCAAGCCGCTCCCGTGCCGCGTCGGCGCGGTTCGGGCGCATTGTTGTTGCTGGGCAGTTGCCTGCCGGTGCTGGGCGGCGTGTTGATTGCACCGGTGTTGCCACGTATCGCCGACCACTTCGCCGGCACGGCCAATGTCGGGCTGCTGGTGCCCATCGTGCTGACATTGCCGGCGCTGATGATCGCGCTGTTTTCGCCGTTCGCCGGCTGGCTCTCCGACCGCATCGGGCGCAAGCGCCTTTTGGTCTTGGCGATGCTGTTGTATGGCATCTGCGGGCCGCTGCCGTTGTTGCTGGATGACCTCAACGTGATCCTCTTCAGCCGTGCCGGGTTGGGGCTTGCGGAGGCGGCGATCATGACCTGCTGCACGGCGCTGATCGGTGACTACTACGAGGGCCGCAAGCGCATGCAATTGCTCTCCTGGCAGACCATCGTCACGTCGCTCTCGGCCACCGCGTTTTTCATGCTCGGCGGGCTTATCGGCGAGCACGGCTGGCGCGTGCCGTTTGCGCTGTACATCGTTGGCCTGGTGTTTGCGCCGCTGATGCATCTGGCCTTGAGCGAGCCTCTGCGCCGCGCCAGTGCGGTGGTTCAAGCGCAACAGACCAGTGAGTTTCCGCTGCGTTCGCTCTCGGTGATTTGTGGCATGACGATTCTCGTCGCGCTGGGCTTTTTTATCGTGCCGGTACAAACCGGTTTCCTGTTGGAACACATTGGCATCGACTCGCCGCAACGCATCGGCATGGCGATCGGCCTGGGTCATTCGGCAGTGTTTCTCGGCGCGCTGCTGTTCCGCCGCTTGAGTCGCTTCGGGCCGGGTTTGCTGCTGGCGCTGGGGTTTCTGATCTCCGGCGCTGGCATCCTGATGCTGGCCAATGCGGTGGATTACCGCACGGCCATCATCGCGGTGATGGTCAACGGATTAGGCGGGGGCCTGGCGTTACCTACGGTGCTGAGTTGGGCGCTGTCGACCTTGAGCATCGAGCACCGAGGCAAGGGTACAGGCCTGTTCAACGCGGGTTTTTTCGGCGGTCAGTTTGCCAGCCCGTTATTGGTGATGGCGCTGTCTGGCGCGGCGGATGGTCGAGTTGGCGCGGTAGCGCTGCTGGGCTGGGGGCTGTTGCTGGCGGCGTTGGTGTCGCTGATTGCTCCGGCCATTGCAGGGAGGCGCCTACTAGACCCGATTCAGGTCGCCGATGACTTGGTGCTGCATTGATGCAACCGCTGTTTGCCCATTAGAAGGAGGCTATGATGAAACTCGCTACGTTAAAAAACGGTCGGCGCGACGGCCAGTTGGTAGTGGTCGCCCGGGACTTGCGCCACGCCGTGATCGCGCAACGCTTTGCAACTTTACAACAGGCTCTGGAAAACTGGGCTCTGGCCGAACCGGTGTTGAGACAGCAGTATCAAGCACTCAATCAGGGCAACGCGCCCGAGGCGTTTGCCTTTGATCCAGCTTTCGCCGCTGCACCGCTGCCGCGCGCCTACCAATGGTGTGACGGTTCGGCATTTCTCAATCACGCGCACCTGTTGCAAAAAGCCTTCGATCTGGCGCCGATGAAAGACCAACGCATCCCGCTGATGTACCAAGGCGCCAGCGATGACTTCCTCGGGCCTTGCGACGATGTGCGGTTGCCGGACGTAAACCACAACATTGATTTTGAGGGCGAATTCGCGGTGATCGTCGACGAGGTGCCAATGGGCTGCCCCGTCGACCAGGCGCTGCAATACGTACGGCTTGTGCTGCTGGTCAACGACGTGAGCCTGCGCGGGTTTCTGCTGCATGAAGTAAGCACCGGTTTCGGCTTTTTGCAGGCCAAGCCCTCATCGAGTTTTTCGCCGGTGGCTGTCACTCCGCATGCGCTCGGCAATGCCTGGCGCGACGGGCGGGTGTGCCTGCCATTGAGCGTGAGCTGGAACCAGACATGGTTCGGTTCGCCCAGCGGCGCGGAAATGAGCTTCAGCTTTGCCGACCTGATCGCACACGCCGCGCGCACTCGGCGCCTGCGGGCCGGGACCATTATCGGGTCGGGCACCGTGTCCAATGTCGACCGCACCGTGGGCTCGGCGTGCATCAGCGAGCGCCGCGCCATCGAGATGATCGAGCAGGGCAAACCGTTGACGGGGTTCATGAATTTTGGCGACCGGATTCGCATCGAGGCGCTGGACGCAGAGGGCCAGTCGGTGTTCGGTGCGATCGACCAACGCGTAGTGAAGGCCTTGTCATGAGCACACGTAATCGTCGCCTGGTGGACCTGTCCGTCGCCCTCGAAAACAATCCTTACACCGATCCGCCACCGTTGCTGCCGAAGATCGATTACATGGACCACCAGGCCGGTATCGATGAGCTGTTGGCGATGTTCCCCGGGTTGAACATCAAAGACATGCCTGGCCAGGAAGCCTGGGCGGCCGAACGCCTGAACATAACCACCCACAGCGGCACGCACATGGACGCACCATGGCACTATGCTTCCACCACCGATGGTGGCAAGCCGGCCTATGGCATTGACGAACTGCCGTTGGATTGGTGTTTGCGACCCGGAGTTAAGCTTGATTTTCGGTATTTACCTGATGGGCATGTAGTGACCGCTGCAGAGATCGAAACTGAGCTCAAGCGCATTGAATATGTGCTGCAACCGCTGGACATCGTGCTGGTGAATACCCGTGCCGGCGCGTTGTTTGGGCAGCCGGGCTACCTCGATGCCGGCGTGGGTATCGGCCGCGAGGCTACGCTCTATCTGCTGGAGCGCGGGGTGCGCGTAGTGGGAACTGACGCATGGAGTTGGGACGCACCGTTCAGCTATACCCGTGCGCGTTTTGCTGCCACTGGAGATAGTTCTCTTATCTGGGAAGGTCACAAGGCTGGGCGCGACATTGGCTACGGGCAGATGGAAAAACTGGCCAATCTCGACTTACTTCCTGCTCATGGTTTCGAGGTGTCGTGTTTCCCCTATAAAATCAAACACGCCTCGGCAGGTTTTGTTCGGGCGGTTGCGATCTTTGAGGATTGTCTGTGAGGGCGGTGACTCAACAGTAGCTCTTCAGTCATAAATTCCGAGCCTAGACAATGAATCAACATCCAGGGTGTCGAGCGATTCAATTGAGCAGAGCAGGGCGTCGATGAAAGCCCGTACTTTGGTCGAGAGACTGTGGTGATCCGCATAGACTGCATATACCTCTACACTCAGAGGCGGCTGATCAGAAAATAGACGAACCAGTTCGCCATGCGCAATGGCTGGCAGGGCTAAGTAGTCAGGGAGCAGCCCAATGCCGCCGCCGTGAATTAAAATTTTCTCAACAATATCGGTACCCGGAGTGCGAACGCGCCCTGGATTGTCTGTTGTTGACTTGCCGAATGCGCTATCGCCGGAGAGCCAAGATAATAATTTGTCAGGACGACCAATCAAGTCGTGATCGGACAAATCCTCAAGGGTTTGAGGCGTACCACGCTCGGCCAAATAACTAGCGCTCGCGCACGTCCAAAGTTCAGTTGAGCGGATACGACGTGCGACGAGCAGTGAGTCGGCCATCGCGCCTATGCGGATGGTGAGATCGAACTCTCCGGAAAGCATATTTATGCGTTCATCTGTTGCCACTATCTCTACCAGAATGGAGGGATATTGCTTCAGGAAAGATGGCAACATGGGCGCAATAATGCATCGGCTAAAGGAGCTAGGTGCATTAATCCGCAGCACACCACTCGGCACGCCCGCATGGGCAACCATTGTGCTCATCGCGACCTCAACGCTTTCAAGAATCTGCAAGGCTTGTGGATAAAGCAAATTCCCTGCGTCCGTCAGCCGAAGATGCCGTGTCGAACGCTCGACAAGTGCAGCACCTGCCATATTTTCAAGGCGCGCCATTGAGCGACTCACCGAAGACTTCGGTGCTCCCAGGGATTTAGCGGCGGCCGACACACTTTTTAAATCCGCTATGCGGATAAATGCACGTAGATCATTTATTTCGAACATAACCCAGCGTTCCAAATTTGGGACTGTTTGTCCACGTTTTCGAGTCTCTTCATGCCAAGTATCTGTTGTTAAGGTGACAGAGTCAGTTACAGGTATCTCTTTGCAGACCCAAATCCCCATAAATACAGGACTACACCTTGAAAATTCTCGAGTCGTATCAGCTTGGCGCTCTGGCGTTGAGTAATCGAGTGGTTATGGCTCCCATGACCCGCAGTCGTGCCCGAGCCGATGGCGTTCCTGGTGATCTGGCCGCCCTTTATTACACCCAACGCTCATCGATGGGGTTGATTGTCTCTGAGGCAATCAACATTTCAGAAGGGGCGGTGGGTGTGCCGAATACGCCTGGCATTTACACAATGGCCCAGATCGAAGGGTGGCACGAGGTAACCTCCGCGGTGCACTCTCAGGGAGGTCTTATCTACGCCCAACTCTGGCATACAGGTCGAGCTGGTCATTCGAGCGCTCGCGCAGGTGTGTCTGGTGTCGCGCCCAGTGCGATCAGGATCGAGGGGCAGAAGTCCTTCACCAGTGATGGGCCGATGGATTTCGAGGTGCCTCATGCACTCACCATTGAGGAGATACGGGCGGTGATAGGTGATTACCGAGATGCCGCTATGAATGCGCGAATGGCGGGTTTCGATGGTGTCGAGTTACATGCGGCCTTCGGCTATTTGCCCAATCAATTTTTAGTCGATGGTGCTAACCAGCGTACGGACTCATACGGTGGCAGCATTGCTAATAGAGTGCGCTTTACGCTGGAGGTGTTGCAGGCGTTGATTGAGGTTTGGGGCGATCGGCGTGTGGGTATCAAACTGTCGCCTTCCAACACGTATAACGGCATGACCGACAGTGATCCTGAGGCGCTTTATGAACATCTTATTACGGCCCTGAACAAGCTCCCTTTGGCGTACCTTCAATTGATGCAGCCCCTGTTTCCTCTTGATGAGTTTCCTGACTGGCCGAAAGATACCGTGGCCACCTACGCCAGGTTTTTTTCCGGTACGGTCATTGCGAATGGGGGGTACAACCGGGAAACGGCCGAGGAAGAGATTCAATCTGGGCGCGCAGATCTCATAGCGTTTGGTTCCCTTGCTCTGGCTAATCCTGATTTGCCCGCCCGGTTTGCCAAGGGAGGGCCTTTCAATGAAGCGGACCCTGATACTTTGTACGCAGGAGGCACAGATAAAGGGTACACAGATTATCCAGCGCTTCCATCGAACGACGGTTAATGCGCGTTCTAATTCACACAAGCCTTTTGGCGGGACGGTGAGCAGTATTTAAATAAGCCAGCCCTTCAAGCGGCAATCGAATATTGAGTACTGGTTGCCAGCAGAAAGATCTTCTATGCCGGTCCACGATAGAGGCTATATACCGATCGCCTAAAGAGCTACGCAGTATATTATTAATGGTTAATGTTAATCGTCGCCCTGGGGCTTGCGCAGACTATCCATATAAATCTCAATAGGCTCTAGCTATGAAAAAGATACTTGTCCTCGCTTATCTGCTGTTTGCTGCATCCACTACGAGTGCAGCCGAACAGTCCTGCTCCGAACAGCTCGGCGCTAAACAAGCGGCTGAACTAGTTCACCGATGCATCAGCGTCTCACCTGCCACATACCCACCGTGCAACGCAGCCAACAGCTGCGAAATAATTCAAAGCGAAATCGATCGCGGCTGCACGTTTTTTCGTAACGAGCCCGATAAACCGAAGTACTGCAGTTCTCATTTGTCTCCAGCTCTACCCTAACTGGCAGGCTGCTCACTGGATGGGCTGCGGCGTTGGAACATCTAACGTTGAAAGCGGACATGAGTATCCGACTGACTAAGTTCCGGTCATCGAATCCCACGTTCTTTGCACTGCAGAGCGGCGCCGCCACCGAAGTGACAATCCGCGTGCGGGCTTTAGCAACTAACATAACGCCACCATGATTTACACAGATGGCGTACAAGGCACTAGTTGCATCGGCACGATTGAGCTTGGCACCCACGAACGCGCTCACCACAGCATTCATAATCAAATAGGAAAGCCAGCCAATGTCATCACTCAAACACCCTGCATCCCTGTTCGAGGGCCGTAAAGCTATTGTCAGTGGCGGCTCACGAGGTATCGGCTCCGCTGTTGCACAGCGCTTGATCGACGGCGGCGCGCAGGTCGCAGTCCTAGCCCGCTCGCGTCACCCTCAAACGCCTGCAGAAGCGTTATTTATTGAAGTCGACCTGAGCTGCGAATCCGGCGTTACGGTTGCCGCTGAACATGCGGTGAGAGAGCTAGGCGGGCTCGACATTCTGATTAACAACGCCGGTGCTGGTCAGCCGCAACTTCCGGACTCTTCAGCAATCACGGATAGGCAGTGGGTGGATTCGCTGAACATCAACCTCATGGCGGCAGTGCGACTCACCACTGCGGTACTGTCGACACTTAAACGCTCCGAGTTCGGTGTGATCATTAATCTGTCCGCCGGCTGTGCCACGCCGGCACCCGGCGCCATGCTTCACTACTTGTCTGCTAAGGCCGCGCTGAATACCTACAGTTTGGGCTTGGGTAATGAACTTGCACCCTACGGAATTCGGGTCAATGTGGTGACTCCCGGCCCGATCTCTTCACCGGGCGGCGATGCGTTTCGTAAGGTTATCTTGGATGCGATGGATATGGATGTACAGGCTATGGTCGAGCAGGTGCCACTTCGTCGTCTCGGTACCACGCAGGAAGTGGCGGACATGATCGCGTTTCTCGTCTCTGACCAGGGGCGCTGGTTGACCATGCATAACTACTTTGTGGACGGTGGGATGGCAGCGCTCTGAGGCCTTGTAGAGCGTCACATCTGTTTAGCATGAGGCGTGTAGTGGGCCTGATAGCGATAAAAATGACGCCCCGTAAGCTAGGCTATTGAGGCCTTAAGGGTTCATCGCGATGGTTGTCTGGCTTCGTCTTCGACAACTGAGTGAACTGCTCCAATGCGTTCTGGAAATCCTCCAATTGGGTTGTACTCAGGTTGCTATGACGAAGATCTAGCCGTAGGTCTTTAGCCTTGCGAAATGGAGCGTCGAAGGTTGCCGACGTGTGTCTGAGCCAGAGAGCTGAGGCCGACCGGAGGCTGTTCATCTCGTACGCCTCGCGTTCTTCTCCCTTCATCTTAGCAAGAGCATTGTCAAAAACGGATTGGAGGAGGGTACGTACTTGTCGTCCGGACAAGCCCGCTCGGCCATCCAATGTCGTAAGTAGAAGGGTTCGCTCGTCATCAGTCGCCAGGAGGGACAGACCGAGAAAAACGCGGTAACGTTTGAGATATCGGTCAACATACTCGTCCCGCACTGCAATTTCTACTGGCTTGTTGCCTTTTCCGATCACGTGGTACCACCAGTTGCCTTCAGGGTCTTGGTGAAAATCTCCCATGCAAGGCTCCCAGTCTTGCGACATTGTAAAATAGAAACTTTAAAAATTTGAAACTTTCTATTCAAGGCTTTTCGCTTCCTGATAACTTCAAATTATATTGATTTTGAAAGCAAATAACAATAAAGGCCACGCCTTTGGTGGCTATTTTCGTGCCGAGTGTCTCGCGACGCAATAACCTTGATATCTTTATTTCAAAAAGGTATAGCGACGAATGGTCTCTCGCCCATAATTCCACTGCAATATTGAAACTCCGGAGTGCATGTATAATTTTGAAACATTGTAAGCGCATGATTTATCATACAAAAGCTGAGAGCTAGAGCATGGACCCACTTTCTCACCCTTCAAGACCGGCAGGCGCTCCAGAGTTTGTCGTATTCAGCCATAAGCAAAACGAAAAAGTCAGCTTGTTCTGCCGTCCTACGCTGTGGCGTTTTGCCGAGGTAGAGTTTGACCCCTGGGTGAAAGAAGTGAGTGTCAACCAACGCTTCATCGAACTCGACGGAGGAAGGGTTCCAGTGGCGCTCGCTTTCGAAAATAGGCACGCTTCAGTCATTGTATTCTCCAAATTACACTTGGGGACTTGCACACCGGCTCAGGTTCAAAAGTATGCCGATGACAACGGCTTCCTCTGCGAAGTTTTGGATTTCCATTTTTTGAAATCTAATCACGCACGTTACGAAAACTATCTGCTGATGCTTTCCTACATTAATAAGCACAGGGAGTCACTTACCGAGCGAAATTTACGGGGCGTTATCAAGTGTATCCCACGCCAGGAATTATCGCTGAATACAGCCGTGCAGGCGGCTGAGCAGGAGTTTTCCGAGAAAGGCGCAGCGCTGGTTTTTGAACTAATCAGACGGGGATATTTGATCGTCAAGAATTTGAGTTCGATCAAATTAAGTGGTGCCTCCCAGTTGAGCTATGGAGACGCCCCGCATGAGTGAACAACGGTTTTCCAGGTCAGAGCGCGTACGCGAAGGGCATGATTGTGACCGGTGGCGTTCGATTGACTTAACGACTTTGCCGGACAGCATTCGCGGCGCAACAGAAAATCGTATCAACGCGATCCGGGCCTTCCTAAAGGAGGGTGCCTCGCTTGAGGAAATTCAAGAAAAATACGGTATATCCCGTTCGACACTCTATCGAGCGATAGAGAAATGCGAAACGCTTGACAAAAACGGAAGTCCGGCTGGCTGGGTAGCCGCAATTCCCTATAAACGAAGTGGTGAAAAAAAATATAATCGGACAGCTCCACCCGACTTATCATCTAGTCAAGGATATTCCGGGATCTTTACTCAATTCGTTGAAAAAAACCAAGATCTGGCGGACTGGTTAAGAGCGCAGGCTCGTAATTATAAACCCAGAAAATCGGGCGGAGACTATTTTATAGCGATTCACAAAAAGTTCGTTCGCAAGTGCGTTGAGTGTGGAATACCCGAAGATCAATATCCACTGAATCAAAAATCCAAAGGTATTAGTAGCCTCAGAAAATGGTTGCAAGAAAAACATCGGGAGTTGCGGGCTGAACGGGAGTTAACATCGTTTGAAGCCAATGAGGACGCCAGAGATATCGACCCCTCTGATATTTTAGAACAGGTGGAGGCTGACGGGCACAAGCTGGACATTCGACTGGTTATTCGTGAGACGGACGCTTACGGAGAACCGGTGGAATATGAAATTCTCAGGGTCTGGCTTGTTTGCCTGATTGAGAAGTTTTCACGGTGTGCGCTGGGCTATTCATTGGCATTAGGGCACAACTATGACCAAGTGGATCTGCTTACGGCAATCTACCGCGCGCTGAGTCCGCACACGCGCCCGCAAATATGTATACCCAATACCCGTTATCGCGGTGAAGGGGGCTTCCCCTCAGAAACTGCCGGGGCGTGGCAAACCTGGTCCACATTGAAACTGGACAACGCATGGGCTCATAAGGCGAAGCATGTGATTGAGGTCTTAACGGACAGGTTGGGTTGTGTGGTGGAATTTGGCAGGCCGCACACCCCAAATGACCGTCCCATCGTAGAGCGCTTTTTTCTCTACTTGGTACAAAATTTTTCTCATAGAGTAATCGGCACCACGGGCAGCGAATCCCAAGATGAGATAAAGACTCGCTTATCGCCAAAGTCAAAAAAACCGCTAAAGTTGTTACTGACTCTCGATGAGTTGGAGAGCGCACTAGATATTGTGATCTCTGATTATAACGGCCGACCACATTCGGCAATTCAGGGCCACACGCCTCTGGATCTTTACCTGTTGCGTTTGGGCGCCAGAGCGCTGCCACCGAACACGCTACCTATCCGCTTTCAGCATGAAGCGGCCTTTACGAAAGTTCGTGAGGTCAAGACGGTGAAGACCAATGCAAAGTATGGGGGCGCCTTCATCAATTTCGCCTACCAAAAGTATCGAAACGCGGACGTTCTGCGCAGTAATTCAGCGGGGCAGAAAATGATCATTGAGTATTCGCGCAGAGATGTCTCTTCGATCAACTTGCTAGATGAGTTCGGGGAGTTCATTGGTGTGCTTACACCGTCACCGCCTTACTCCACAACGGCGCACAGCTACAAATTGCAAACGGAGATTTCAAAGGCCGTAAAGGATGGGCAGTTTCGCTTTTCGGATAATGAATCATTCATCGAAGCGGTCCGAAGGTTCCAGTTGAAAGGCAACAAAATAACCCGAGAGAGCGCTACGAATCTCTACAAAAATACGGGGTCGGTCTCCTCAGTTCCACCATCCGACGAAGTTGCGCTGCCAGTGGAGTCTGTACCGCCAAACGATCGAGTTAAGCTCCTTAAAGTGTTCACTTTTTAACTACGAGGCTACAAATGGACATCCAGGATACCCGGCCTATCGAAGTTGAGCTCCACCCCGTTTGTAATCAGCGCTACTTAATACCCACTTTTTCAATCGGTGAGACCTACGCATTAGTGCTGAAGGCTATCCGGCGCAGAGACTCAGGTTTAGTTATCTGGGGGCATACTCGTTACGGTAAGACTTGGGCGATGCTTTATTGCCAGCAATGCCTGGTACAGGATTTTCCGGATTTTCCAGTGGTTATTTACAATGCAAAGCGGGAGGTGTCCGCGACAAAAGGTAATTTTTACAATTCACTGCTGGAAGTGGTCGGGCACAAGCAATGGAATGACAACGTTAGTATCTCGAACAAACACCACCGGCTTGTGAATTTTATGGAGCAAGCCGCGCTTAAGGATTCACGGCAAGTCTTTATTCTCTTTATGGATGAAGCTCAACGACTTCAGCAGCAACACTTCGACTGGATCAAAGATATCTACAATGATCTGAGGCTGAAAGGCGTGATCCTGCTGCCAATCCTGGTCGGGCAACAGCAGTTGCTGGATCAGAAAAAAGCATTCCTCAGGGCCGGTGTGGAAGGTGAAGCCATCGTCAATCGATTCATGCTTTACGAGCATCCTTTCCGCGGCATACGTGAGAAAGAAGATTTTGCGACCTGCCTTGGTTTTTTTGACAGCACCCCCTATCCGGCCAACTCCTCCTGGACGTTCACCAAATTCTTTGTGCCGCAAGCCTATGCCAATGGGTTTCGGCTAGCGCATGTCAAAGACATCTTGTGGGATGCCTTTTGTGATGCCTATCAGGAGTTGAAGCTGAAAAGTAAGATGGAGATTCCCATGCAGTATTTCAGCAAGACCATAGAGATTATCTTGCGCGACAGTGTAGATCTGGATCAGCCGGGGTATACCATCACCAAAGAGTTCAGCTTGCGGTCTATCCGTGAGTCATGGTTTTTAGCCGCAACGCTCAATACTAAAGCTGCTGACCAGAACGCCTAATGATAATTGTCCCTGATATGAAGACGCTGAGCGTTGTGCCTCGGTACTGCCCGGTAGCTCCTCAGTACATAGTCTACGAATCTGCCTATTCTATTCTCAGTCGGTTTTCGCTCTACAACGTCATCCGAGGCGATGCTCTAGTTAGGATCTTCGCCCCGCCAAAGGATCCGGCGGGCGGTAAGCGTAGCCGATGGCTAAACCTTGCTCATAGCGCTTCCGTTAATCCGGCGGCGCTTCAAGAGTGCTTTGCCCTAGATGGCGCTCAACGAAACTCCCTTTTTTTAGTCCCGTCGGCACTAACATTCAGTGATTGCGTCGCCACCACGTTAAGAGTGTGCCAGGTATGTCTGGCGCGTGGTGTGCATTATTCCCTCTTCCAGTACCTACTGATTCAGCAGTGTCCGATCCATCAAGTGGAGTTGACCCAGGCCTGTCGGACCTGCGGTGGGGCCATGGATTATTCACTGAACAGCGGGTTGTTCCATATGCCATACGGTTGCCATCATTGCGGTCGACTCTTGCGGCGCAAAGGAAGCAGTAGTGGATGGTCGTACTTGAATAAATCTGGGCTTGATCGTTTGACTTTAGCGCATCGAATCTTTGATCGTGGCAGGGACCGGAAGATCTATTTTGATATCAGTCAGCCCACCAATGTCTATTTCGATAATGCTGTGCAATTTTCCTCTGCCACCCAGGATTTCGCATTACATCAACGTGCGCTCTTCTTAGAAGTTCAGTGCAGCATTGCAGCAGGGCAGGGCAGGCCTGACGCCTGCTTTTACAGGACAATGAATATCGGCCGTCGCGTACCGGTTGAGGAGACGCTGAACGATGAGGCTGTCACCGCGCTTGTTTCAACGTTGAAATGTATCTTCCGGCAGATGAGGAAACGCTTTCTGCCTGGCATTAGGTTGAGCCACCAGCTGTTGGCTGGAATGTGGAGAAGCATTGAGGGGAGTGAAATCCCTAGACGAGGGTATCACTTGGTCGGCTATCTTGACTGGCTATGCTTTTGGTATGGCGTGCAGGCGCCAGCGGACTTGTGCTCGAAAGCGAGGCTATGCGTCATCGGGAAACTCAGAGCATGGCTTGACTCCAAGCGGATTCACGAAGTATTTACGCTATTAAAAGGAAGGCGCGAAAAGCAATGGCTGATATTGAAAATACTGGCTCATGAGGTCATCTATTTTATGGTCAGGCAATTGCAAACGTTATCCGCAGCTGCGCCCAGTGACTGTGCGACCCAATCAAGCCACGTAACCTATCACCGTACAATCCGCCCTGCTGCATGGGCTGTGGTTGTGCTGGCTAATGACGTAACTTGTACATTTCATTTTTCTGCTCGTTCCGCTTCAACTGAACTGAGTCGGTCGGGTATGAGTGCTGCAGAGCAGAAGGAGACGGTTGCGTCGCTGTCACGTTAGCCAATGCTGCGTAAGGTGATTAGCGCTCACGCCGACCCACTCCGGTTATGTTTTCATTACCCTCTTCGGAAATGAACACCCGACCGGTGCGAAGGCTGGAATTCTCCAGCGCGTTAGGTATGCCGAAGGCGTCTGCACCTTCCGATGCGGCCAAAGCCATTCTGGCGTTACGAATCGCGTCGTCCCAATCTACGTAGAAATAATGGTCGTCCAATGCTGTTGACGCTGCCTGCGGCAGCCCAGTCTCAACATCAAGCGAAAACTGGAGATTGACTACCTTTTTACGTTTTTCATCGAGTGATCTTACGACCGTGAGCTCACTGACAAAATCTTCCGGAAAGGGATCTGCGCTTGGACAGTAAAGGTCGATAGCTGGAGCGCAGTTCACGCTTGTCACCATGAGCGCAAAGCGGTAGCGGCGCTCCAATACGACGTCTATCGCATGTGCGTCCATCGCGAACTCGACCTGAGCATCCCCCATGCTGAACAAGTGATGATGCTTACCGTGGTACTCTACCAGGTGATGATGCCGACCTAACAACACCTGCAGTAGCATTGCAGTACCCTCCGTCAGGCGGGCCTTTTTATCGTTGCCGAATTGGAAGTGCCAATCATCGACGCATTCAAAAATCAGATCAGCACATTGTGTTCTCGCGAGGTCGGAGGTGGTGCATCCCGTTTCGTGCATCAGGCCAATCATCGCGAGATCTCTCACCCAGTGGTCCAAGCCCCGGCATGTATCGCCTACCAGTTCCAGGTATTCTTCTGAGTGCAGTCTTGCCTGCGCCGTGAGCTCTGTGGTGTGGGCAAAGGACTTGGCTTGACGGTAGAGCTTTTTCATCTGGCAACGCAGGGGGTCCAGATTTTTGCCGAAGCGGTGTTCCTGCCAGTTCATGGCGGCGGCTATTCTAGAGGCGGCCTGGCGATTGCTCAGTCGACCCAAGCCCTTCAGTTCACGATTGATGAGCAAATCATCAACGTATAATGGCAGGTAGTAATTCCTAGGTTCTGTCGGCTCTGCCGGGCCTGGGTACAAACTGATATGTGAAAGATAAAAATAAACATATGCCTCCAATGGCAGAAGGCTATCACTGAGCGATTTGTACCGAGTGTGGCGCAACCATAAGTCGAAATGCTGAAGATAGCGCGCCACCTTACGCTGCCTGCGCATTGGTACGGTATGCAGCACAAAATCGGAGATATCCTGACCCAGACTGGGAATGAAGTAGAGTGTTTGCATTGGCGTCATGGGCTGTCCCGCTGGCAATCATCAACGACGGATCGTGGATTAAGCTTTAAGTCGCGCAAGTTCGCGCCTATCTGATCAAGCGAAGCGTCTTGATGCAGGGGCTCCTGGAGCAGGGCGCTGATTATCGGGCATGTTCACTGGCCTGTTGTCGCGGCCTAGGAGTAACCCACCTTTGCATCCACAGCCTGGAATGGCATTCCAGGCTCTGCTGCCCCTACACACAACTCAGGGGTGACATCCAGCAAAGCCACGACGCGGGCCGCGCTGGTTCTTGAGTGCGCTGGCGCTCATGGTAGGCCTTTCTTCGCCGCACCTGACGGAGCTCAACTTCCAGGTTAGCAAACTCAGTGGCGACCATTGACTGGAATTGGTCGCGCAACGTGCAAGCGGCCCGCTTGTCACGTCATCTCCAAGTGATGAGCAGCAGTGCATCGGTACATTCGTCCGCTACGCCTGTTCGTTCTTAATACGCTTTGACGGGCGGGTGCCGTCAGGCTGAGAATCCGTTTCGCGCTTCTCCTTGGCGCGTCGACTCTCCCGGAGGTGAGGTTGTCGACAGGACGCCTCGCCCGCAGGCCAGCGCCGCGCAGCCCGTGACCGGACGACGGTCCAGCGGGAGCCGCTGCGGACCCAACGCGAGGGGCTCCGCGCTGTTCCGCAGGGCCTGCGCCATTTGTCTGGCTGGGTGATCGCAGCCGATCAAAGGGTCTTGAGCGGCCATCAGGTTCCTGCTCTCCGGTGGAGGTCGACCCTTTGCAACCTTCGCACGGCGCGGTTGGGTGATGCTAGTAGGGGGCTTGAGGGGTGAAGCGGACGCGGCTTAACAAGGCGCGGGGCGAACAGCAGGCAGAGCGTTGGCTGATCGCCGCCGGCGCGCTTGCAAGCCCTCGCATGGTCACCCCGTGCCGGATCCTTGGCTAGCGGGAACCGCTTGTCGGAACCCACTCCGATCTGGCATTGTCGACGTGCTGACCTTTTTCGCTCACAGCCCCCGAACAGTGCGGCTGGGCAACTCAGTGGTAAGGCTTTTCGCCGAAGCGGGCGACTGATACGGACATATGAGCACTTCACCCAGTTATGGAGACAAGCGACAATGGATGTGTCGACTCAGCTGCAGCCCTCAGGAAGCGTTTCTCTATGACTGCCAAATTTACCTGGACCAACCCTTCGGTGCTCAGCTTTGCCGAGGGTGAAGATCCTGTCATAGCGATGGAAAGTCGCGCCCGCCAACTGGTCCTTCAGGCAATGGACGATGGTTGGGGCGGCCCCCCCTTTGACCCTCTCGCGCTTGCCACTTTGCTCAATATCCGCACGGAAGCTCGCGGAGATATTCCCGACGCCCGCCTGCGCCCACTCGACAGTGGTCACCTGGTGCTGGAGTACAATCCCATGCGTCCTCGCGGCCGGCTGAGATTCTCCATCGCCCACGAAGTCGCTCACTCGTTGTTTGCCGACTGCAGTGAAGAAGTCCGCCACCGTAACGGCGACACGGCGAGTCGGCGAGACAACTGGCAGCTTGAAGTGCTGTGCAATATCGGCGCCGCCGAACTGCTGATGCCATTGGGAAGTTTTCCCCAGTTGGCGGACAGTGTCCCGACCATCCGCCAAGTTGCAGAGATCAGAAAAACCTTCGATGTATCGGTCGAGGCGTGCCTTATACGAAGCATTAAGCTCGCAACATCGCCCAGTGCGGCGTTTTGCGCCTCTTTCCATCCGGAGGATAATGCCTATCGAGTTGATTACGTCATTCCGGCCCCGGGCTGGAGTTGCCCGATCAGGCCCGGGCAATCTTTTGCCGACGAAGGCGTCGTCTCTGAAGCCAGTGCAATCGGGTTCACGTCGATTGGCGACGAAGAGCTGCAGGGCAATAGTTACCGAATCGAATGCATGGGCCTCGCTCCCTACCCTGGAAGCCTGGTCCCACGAGTCGTCGGTATTCTTCGTCCCAATCAAGACACCGAGTTCAATCATCCGTCGTTAAGTGAAGTGGTAGGGGATGTCCTGTCACCACACGGCAGCGGCCCGAGGCTTATCGCCCATGTGGTGCCTAACACTCCAGCACAATGGGGCGGACGTGGGTTTGCGCACCAGGTAAAAAAACAGTTCCCTAACGTCTGGAACCAATACAAATTAGAAACCGTGGCCGCAGACCGCATTCCTGCACTTGGCCAAGTTTACATTGGGGCACATCGTAATGGGATCAGCTTTGCGCACATGGTGGCGCAGAAAGGTTACGGCGCGATAAAAGGCCAGCGTCTGAGCTATGCCGCCTTCGCCGCCTGTCTGTCCCAAGTGCGAGAAAAAGCCCTTGAGATTGGTGCCTCTGTCCATATGCCCAGAGTCGGGACAGGGCACGGGGGGGCAAACTGGGAGGTGATTAAAGAGCTCATCACTGAAGAGTTGGTTGACAAGGGCGTTCGAACAACTGTTTATCAACTGCCTGCCCAAGCCTAAGCGCTTGAGCCTACCGTCAAGGAAGTCGGATGAAACCCAAAGCCATCGTTTTATCTGGCCGTGTCGGTGCCGGGAAAACTACGTTAGCTCAGCTCTTGGTGGCGAAGGCGGGGGCAAAACTGATCAAGACGAAAGACTTGATTAAAGACGCTATCCCGAGCACGGGCACCTCTCGCAGAGCTCGCCATAATGCGGGCCTAAGGCTTGACCGGATGACCAACGGTGGCTGGCTCGCCAATACGCTCAGCTCACGTTTGATCAACGACAAAGACCTGACCCTGGTGGTTGTCGATGCGGTCAGGTCGGCTGAGCAAATCAAGTTTCTACGGCACAGCGGCTGGTTGGTGACCCACGTTCATCTGCAGGCCAGTGAGCACGTACTTGCCAAACGCTATGAGCAACGTGGTAGCGCCGCAGAGACGGCTGACTATGACGAAGTGGCTGGTTTTTCAACCGAGCGTCACTCTAACGCCTTGGCGAAAATCGCAGACGTGGTGATTGACAGTGATCGCTGTAATCGTGACGACGTCTACGCGCGAGTGATCGCTCGACTGGAAAACCGTCCCATCATTGCGCTGCCCATGGTCGATGTGTTGGTGGGTGGGCAATACGGGAGCGAGGGCAAAGGCAACATTGCCCACTATCTGGCCCCTGAGTACGACGTGCTCGTCCGCGTCGGCGGTCCCAATGCTGGGCACAAGGTTTATCGGATTGACGACCAGCCCTACACCTTCCGGCAGTTGCCCTCCGGCGCGTTGGGCAATAAAGACGCCACCCTAGTCATCGGCGCCGGCGCCGTGATCAGTTTGGACGTGCTGCTGCGAGAAATAACCGAGCTGGCACTCACCTTTGACAAGGTGATCATTGATCCACAAGCGATGATTATCGACCAGGCGGACATTGTGTGGGAGGAGCGGGTTCTTAAGACGGCGATTGGCTCGACGGCTCAAGGGATTGGGAGGGCCACGGCCAGGAAAATCCTGGAGAGGGTCCCCGATTCGAAAGTTCGCCTGGCTAAAGATATTCCCCACCTCAAGCATTACATCCGAGACTCCGTGGAGTTTTTTGCAACCTGCCTCTCGGGCGGGAAAAGGGTGATGCTTGAAGGGACTCAAGGGACCTCGCTCAGCCTTCACCACGGCTTTTACCCGCACGTGACCTCCAGGGCCACGACGGCCGCCGCGTGCTTGTCCGAAGCCGGCTTGTCACCCAGGCACGTGAGGAAGGTGATGATGGTCTGCCGAACCTATCCCATCCGCGTCGGTGATTCGGTGACGGGAATGTCTTCCGGTTTCATGAGCCAACCCATCGAATTCAGCGACATCGCCGAACGGTCAGGCATTCCGGTAGCAGAGTTTGCGCAAACGGAAGTTGGCTCGGTGTCGCATCGGCCACGCCGAGTCGCGGAGTTTGACTGGGCCCAACTGAGAAGGTCGTTGATCCTCAATGGTCCGACGGATATCGCCTTAACCTTTGCGGACTACATCGATATCAAGAACCGAACTGCCTTTCGCTATGAACAGCTTTCTGACCAAACCCTGCGCTTTATTGAAGAGATCGAGAAGGTCAGTGGAATTCCTGTCTCCATGATTTCAACCGCGTTTAATGAAAGAAACATCATTGATAGAAGAATGTGGTAACCAAGGATCATCATGCAGCTAGAGACCTTTATCGCCCATTATCCTCGCTTGTACCATATGGCCGAAGCCGGCACCTGGCCTTCTATTAAACAGCACGGCTTGCTGAGCACCCTCGCAGTGCTGGATCGGTATGGTATCGCTGGGCCTCAGCGCCTGGTTTTGGAGACCCAGCACCGGCCTAGCAAGGTGACGGTAGGGCCACTAGACAACGCTATCGTGCTAAGGGATCAGATCCCTATGCCGCCCAAGCGCCTTGAAGACGCGCTGATCGATGGAACCACCCCAAGCCAATGGTACAAGCTGATCAACAGCAAAGTTTTTATGTGGGCAGAGGAACACCGGCTGTTCAAACTGCTCAATGCGCGCAGCTACAAAAAGCTCACCCATGACGTGCTGACTATCGATACGGCGTCGCTGGTCAGAGATTACGCGGAGAAAATCATGGTGTGCCGCATGAACTCGGGTAACACGTTTCCCATGCCTCACGCGCGAGGCCTTGAGGATTTCATGAGCATCAGTGACTACCCGGTAAAACCCAGGTCTGGGGCACCGGCCAAGAAGGTAGTGGAAGTAGTCACGGACTACTCCATCCCGAACATCAAGGACTATGTGATCGAGGTTCGTTCGATACAGGGGCAAACCGTTTTGGGCCACATAGGCTTATAGCCGCGATGAACGATCTCTGCGTCCTTCTCATCAGCGGGCCACTGGCGGTGGGGAAAACCTCGATCCGCGAGGCCCTGATCGCCCGGCATGGGTATGCTGCCGTGCAGTCAAGTCCCTACCTGAGACAACTCGCGGAACGCCGGGGAATTACCATCGATCGAGCTAACCTTCAGAGCTTAGGCGACGCCCTGGACCTAGAGACTCAATACAGTTGGATCGTGAAAAATGTCGCCCTCCCTCAGATAGCGGCGACGCCTGAGCAACACTTTTGGGTCGTGGACTCGGTGCGAAAAGCGGAACAGGTCAGACTGTTTCGCGACTACTTCGGATCAGTAATCACGCATGTTCATTTCACTTGTCCTGAGTCGGTCCTGAAAAACCGTTACGACACGAGAAGTCGCCAGGAAGATGGCATTTCTTATGAGGACGCCATAAATCATCCCAACGAAATTTCGGCGCGCGGCCTTTCACAGATTGCTGACCGAGTCGTGGAACTTGAAACGCTAACCAGCGAAAAGGCCGCTGACATGGTTGCAAAATGGTCCAATCCGAGCAGTTGACCGGTACCTGCCTTAAAGGCCGAGAGTATTCCTACCCTTAGGGGAGCTTCTGGCGGATTTTTGACTGTTGCGAAGGGGCTGCGCGCTATCGATACGATCAACTGTTTAGTCGGTATTGGGAGAGTAAGTGTTCCGACCACTCACCTTGGGTGATTACCCTCCGGAGGTTCTTCGTCATCAGCGACCGATGACTTGAGTAGGGTCGTGGCTCGACTTTCGAGCAGTGCACCCGCTTGAAAGTAACCCATCACCGTGGTGACACTGCGATGTTCAGTCATGGCCATCACGTCGCCGAGCGGCACGCCCTGGCGCCCGGCCTCGGTGACAAACCCCGATCTTAAACTGTGCGCCGCCCAATTGCCGTCCAGCCCGGCCAATTGGGCGCGGCGTTGGACAATCCGCGCCACCTGGTCGCTCGACAGCCGATCAGCACTGACCTTGCCACCTTTATACAGGCGGCGAAACAGCGGGCCAGATTCGGCGGGCGCAGCCGCCAGCCAGGCAGCGAGGGCCTGCGCTGCTGGGCCTCGCAGCGGCTTCTCACGGCGCACGCCGCCGGTGTCGGTCTTGGTGGTGCCGAGGGTGTACAGCCAGGTGTCAGCATCCAGTTGGCGCACGTCGCCGACCTGCAGGCCGACCACCTCGGACCGCCGTCGACCGCCACCGCTCCAAGCCAGGAGCAGCAGGGCGCGATCCCGTACGCCGCGCACACCGTCGCTGCAGGTGGCGAGCAGCGCATGTAACGGCTCGAGCACGATCGCGGTTTTCTTGCGCACCGCCACACCCTGGCGCGATTGCGCTTTGCGAGCGTCGCGCAGCAAGGTCTTTAACGCCGGATCTTCGCACGGATTGTCCCAGCCGTTGAGTCGATGCCATTTGCCGAGCACCGAAAGGCGGTGACTGACGGTATTGAAGGCCAACGCCCCCAGTCCGCCCTTAACCCGGGCGGCCACCAGCGCCGCGTCGATCGCCGGCGGCAGCAGGTGCGCCCAGGTACCGTCGGCTAGCGGCCGGGCCAAGTGGTCGAGGACGAACTGCACGGCCACGGTGGCGGGGAGTGGCGCATCGCCCAGCACTTGGCCGTAGCGCAGTTGCAGCCAGGCCGACCAGTAGGTCAGGGCGCTGCGGTAGCTGCGCACGGTGTTGGCCGCCGTGCCGGCGGCGATAAACGCGGTCGCGGCGTACTGGGCGTTTTCGGCGAGAACATGCAGCTCCAGCGGCGATTCGTCGACCAAAGGTAACTGATCTGTAATATTTAATACGTTCAACGTATGATAATTCCATTATTCAAAAAATAACGTCGGATAACATTTAATTATCAGACCTAATATACGCTGAGGTGAGCCATGGCAGTAGGGGTGCCGGAAAACGACGTGTTTGCCGCCGCGGACGCAGTGTTGGCCCGCGGCGAACGGCCAACGGTTGAACGTGTGCGTCTGGAGTTGGGGCGAGGCAGTCCGGCTCGCGTCGGTGGTTTGCTCGATCAATGGTGGGCGAGGCTGGCCGAAAGGCTGAGTGGCGAGACTCGCCTACCGACGTTGCCGGCGGGGGTCTCGCAGGCCTTTGTCGCCGTGTGGCAACAGGCGATCCATCTGGCACAGGGCGTTTCTGAGCAGGCGCTGTCCGAACAACGTCATGTCTTGGCCGCCGAGCGCGAGCGAGTCGCCGTCGTGGAGGACCAGGCTCGTCAGGACGTCGCACTCGCTCGACAACATGCGATGGTCGCCCAAGCGGCACAGCAAGTTAGCGAGACTCGTTTGGCCGACCTGGAGGCGCTTCTGGAACAGCGTGCGACGCAGATTCAAGACCTGCAGCAGCAGCGCAACAGCCTGCTGCGGGAACGCGGTGACGCGCAGCAGCACAACCAGACCTTGCATCAGGAGCTGCAGGAGTTGCGACTCAAGGCCGAGCAGGAACGCGTCGCGCAGGAGATCTACGTGCGCGGGGTCGAGGATCGTGCGCATCGTGAAGTCGATCGTGCCCGGGAAGAGAGCAAGCATATGACCTCCCAAGTGAAGGAAGCAGGCAACCAACTTGAGCATTTGCAGCAAAGGATTGATGGTGCGCAGTACGCGCTGGGTCAGGCACTGCAAAATGCCGCAGCACAGCAGGCGCGTGGCGACACGCTTGAGCAGCAGTTAGTGCAACTGCGCTCATCGCCAGTCAGCGAACGCAAGACGCGAGCGAGGAAAAAGCCGGGGCCCAAGCCTGCGAAGTAGGCATGCCAGTCTACATCTTCAGCATACGGTGACACTTTGCGCCAATCCAAAGGTTCTGCGAGAGACATCGATTGGGCAAGCCACTCCACCGATGGGTCATCCCGGAAACCTACGTCCAACTGCTCTTCGAGTACCTAGAGGCGTGCGGTCATGCGCCAGATACGATACTGGGAGAGCCCTGGCCGACGCCCGTCGGGCATGGTCTCGGCGGGGTTGCCATCGAACACTGGGAGACACTGCTGGAAACAGCCGAACAGCATCTGGATGATCCGTTGATCGGGCTGCATGTCGGCCAGACCATCTCGGCCCGACATCTTGGCGTCCTCGGCTCCGTACTCCTGGCCTGTGATAACTTCGGTGCCGCGCTGCAACGATTCGAGCGCTACCAACGCCTGGTCTTCGACGTCATACCGATGACGATCCGCATCGGCCCCTGCTGGACCGAACTGACCTGGGATATTCACGAGTATCAGCCCCGGCACCTGATAGACGAGACGACTTCACCGTGATGACACAGTTCTGCCGCGGCCTGATTCGGGGCTCGATTCCCTTGAATACCGTGCATTTCGTACACGCAGCACCCCGTGAAGTGAAGCCTTGCGAGGACTACTTCTTCGGTTGCCCGGTGCTTTTTAACCAGCCGGAGCCGCTGCTGCGTTTCGGGACCGAAATGCTGTCTATGTCTCTGAAAAGCCCGGACCCGGCGCTCGTCGCGGTGCTGGAGCGTCATGCAGAAGAACTGCTCGCAGGGCTGCCGCAGGAAGAGGAAATCATCGAGCGAGTGAGAAAGGAAGTCGCGCTACTGTTGCAGCAGGGCGAACCGGACATCAAGCGCCTGAGCGCGATACTCTGCTGCTCACCGCGCAGCCTTCAGCGGCGACTCGAAAGTGCCGGGACAAGCTTTCGTCGAGAGCTCAACGTCGTCCGCCATGAACTGGCGCGATCCTATCTGCAGGATCCACGGCTTCAGATTTCGGAAATTGCTCTGTTGCTCGGGTACTCCGAACACAGCGCCTTTACTAGGACATACTGCGAATGGACTGGCGAGCCCCCGAAACGAGGCCGCGAGGCGCCAACTGGAGCTGAAGTGTGACCGATTATTTTGGGTCAACTAGGCCGTATCGATTGTTGGCGATCGTCGATGGCTGTCAGCGGTGAAAGGAGGTACCGCCATGTATGGTTTTCAGATATTCGCGTCGGAAAAATCAGAGGATGGGTGTTCTCAACCAATCCAATTTCTGAGTGAGCCGTCTATAGGTTATTCCGTTGAGCGCAACCTGCTCTACCTTCTGGGGGGCTTTGGTATCGGCCGTATCAGTTCACGAGTGACGTCCTGCTCTAACTGATCAGAGATGTATTCTTGATCGACGCGTATTCGCGCTCAATTTGTTTGTAGCCATATTTGTTCTCAAGCCTTTTGACGATGAAGTGACCTCGGGCAGTGTTTTGATAAAAGTCAGTGAATAGAGCATTGATCGATGCGCCGGTAAACGCTCCAATTACAGGAACAGCCTGCGCCGCAAACTTGCTAGTAATGGTAAAGCCAAAGCGTGTAGCGACCTTTTCAATCAACACGGTCAGCCATTTCCCTGTCTGACCCGGGGTAAAGTAACTTGTCGCTTTGGCACCGTGTTTGGCAACGATCTCTGCCAGCTCCTTGGACAAATGCTGCATGGTCTGAGTGGTAAAGCTACGGGTAGCGTAATAGCCCGTTTCCGTAGCATCGTCTGCTTGGCTTGGGCCACCCATGGCAAACACTTCGATGCATGCCTGCTTCGTTGCAAAATCATTGAGATCGAAGCCTTCGCTTCGTGCCACATCGGCCACCGATCGCATCATTATGGTAGTGGAGACCGGTAGCTCGACGAATAGAGCGGTAAAGCCGAAGGCGCCGCCAATTGCGCCGGAGGTGGCTGCATAAATCTTGTGTAATCGTGTTGATGCAGGTTTTTTAGGGCTGTTTTCCAAGCTCCACAACGCGGCTTCGGCAGATGAATGCAGGGCCGCTGTTACGGCACCATTAATCTTCCTTGAGACGACGTCAGGTAAGGCTTTCACCGCAATTTCGATTGGCGACCCGATAAAGCCGGACAGCCTCGCCGTCAGAGAAGGAGACTCCAGTAAATCCACCGCCTGCTTCAAGCTCTTGTAGTCTTCGGGGTTGTCTTTGATGTCCACACACATTTCCGTCGGAGGTTTAGTCCGCAAACATGAATCCATCGATTAGGCTGCGCGACGGGTACTTAAATGAGCGGTGAACTAGGATATCAAGTGTGGCGAGCGGTACACCAAGTATTTGATGTCACACATTTATGGACTCGACGAACACCTGATCTTTTGGCTTTCCTTATGCCAGCGCGCAGCGCTCTACACTTGAGCTCTGCTAGCATCAGTTGGATGGGAAGTCGTCGACTGTCGGCCTCCTTGGCCTGTGATGTCCACATGGAAGGGCAGTCACGTAGAAGTCATCAGAGCTCGTAAGAGTGCGCACCGGTTCCAGCAAGGTTCCCGCTGTCGACGATAAGGTACTCCTCGCGAATACGAGTGCCTTCAAAGTAGCTCTGCAAAATTTCCAGCGTACCCGCAGCATAACGTGCTTGAGCCGAGAGCGAGGTTCCGGACATATGAGGTGTCATACCGTTGAACGGCATAGTTCGCCAGGGATGTTCGGGTGATGCCGGCTGAGGAAACCAGACGTCTCCTGCATAACCTGCGATATGTCCTGACTCCAAAGCCCTGACAAGAGCATCGCGCTCCACCAATTTGCCACGTGCACAATTGATGAGATAAGTACCGCGTTTCATTTGTGCCAGTGTTGCTTCGTCGAGCAGGTTTTCGGTGGACGGATAGAGGGGGATCTGAAGATTGATGATGTCGACAGTCTTGATCAGCGACAGCACATCCGGGTGAAACGTCAGGTTCAACTCATTTTCAATGGTTGAATCCAGGCGGTGACGCTGGGTGTAGTGCAGGTGCAAACCGAATGGTTTAAGCCGACGCAGTACGGCCAAGCCTATTCGTCCGGCTCCGATAGTGCCGAAATGCAGGCCTTCGATGTCATAGCTTCGGGAAACACAATCCGCAATGTTCCAACCACCATCAACGGCTGTTTGATGGGCAGGCAAATAATTGCGTACCAGCGACAACGCCATCATCACCACATGCTCCGCGACACTGATGCTGTTGGAACCGGTGACTTCGGCAACGGTGATATTAGCGTGCGCCGCGGCAGCAAGATCCACATGATCAGAACCAATACCGGCGGTGAGTGCAAGCTTCAATTTTTTCGCTTTGGCGATCCGTTCGGCGGTCAGATAAGCAGGCCAGAATGGTTGAGATATAACCACCTCGGCGTCAGGCAGGAGACGTTCGAACTCAGAGTTCGGCCCATCCTTGTCGCTGATCACAATGAGCTCATGGCCGCCCCGTTCCAAATAATTGCGAAGCCCCAACTCCCCTGAAACACAGCCCACCAGTTCACCGGGTTTGAACCCGAGAGGGCCCATTGGTGTCGGCGTTTTCTGGCCATTGGCATACGTCGTGATGGTTGGAATCTCATTTCTTGCGTAACGAGGTGGATAGCCATCAACAGGGTCGGGATAAAGAACACATAGTATTTTTGCCATGAACTATATCTCCCGTGTGTCGTGTGACTTTCTGTTCTGCCAGGATAAAGCGATTGGGCTGTATGTCGGCCAAGGGCCGTGAAAGGGGGAAGGTATCCATCTGAGGCAATCTATTTAGCCGCGCACTCAGAATTGGACACCTGGACCTATCAGGCTTGGCACCTAGTGGTGATAGCCTTCACCCAATTTAACTTTACCTCTGAAAACGTAATAGCTCCACGCGGTATAGACCAGAATGAAGGGAAGCGTAAACAGTGCTCCGATCAGCGCAAACAGCTGGCTTGCCACCGGCGAGGCCGCCTGCCACATAGAGATGGACGGCGGTACGATATTGGGCCAAATGCTGATGCCCAAGCCGCTGTAGCCAAGGAAAATTACAAGCAGTGTCAACAGAAACGGACTTGCGGTTGCTCGATGCGCCAGCGTGATCAATGTGGCAATGAAACAGAACAGCAACAGCAGTGGTACAGGCAGGAAGTAGAGCAGGTTAGGCATCGTGAACCAACGTTGCGCGATCTCCGGATGGGCGAGCGGCGTCCAGATGCTGATCACTGCAATGACGAACAACAGAGCATAGATGAAGTAGGACGAAAATCGGTACATATCCTCCTGCAATCTGCCTTCGGTTTTCATGATCAGCCAGGTGCTTCCCAACTGGGCATAGGCCACCAGCAGTGCGAAACCACAAAACAGCGGGAAGGGACGAAGCCAGTCGAGACTGCCACCTGCGTAGGCATTGTTGACGACTGGGATGCCGTCAAGGAAGGCACCGAGCGCAACGCCTTGGCTGAAAGTGGCAACGATAGAACCGCCGACGAAAGCCTTATCCCACCAATGCCGATTGCGTTCACTGGCCTTGAACCGGAACTCGAAGGCGACACCCCGAAAAATCAGGCCCAGTAACATGATGATCAGGGGCAAATACAGCGCGCTGAGAATGACTGAGTAAGCCAGGGGAAACGCTCCGAAAAGCCCGGCGCCACCGAGTACCAGCCATGTCTCGTTGCCATCCCATACGGGTGCAACCGTGTTCATCATGACATCTCGCTCTTCTTTGTCTTTGATCGCAAGAAAGAGCAATCCAATGCCTAGATCAAAGCCATCCATCACGACATACATCATGACGCCGAAGATGATGATCAATGCCCAAATCAAACTCAGGTCGATGCCGCCCATAGCGCTCGCTCCTCAATCTCGGAAAAGTGTCTGAACATCATTTTTCATCTGCAGCCGATAGTGGCCTGGCTGGTGTTCGTTGTTGGCCTACGCTGTCCTCAGGAGCGGGTTTCGCCCCGTGAGCCTGCGGCCCTTTGTGCACGAGTTTGAGCATGTAAGCGATGCCTGCACCGAACAAAACGAAGTAAACAAGGACGAACAGCACGAGGCTAATGCTGACCTGTGAAACGGTCAGTGGTGATACCGCGTCAACTGTTCGCAGCAGGCCGTACACTACCCATGGCTGACGGCCCATTTCGGTAGTAACCCATCCTGCCAACAACGCAATGAGTCCAGAGGGGCCCATACAAAGCCAGAAGGCCAGGAACGGACGTGAGGTGTATAACTTCTGTCCGCGCCGCAGCCACAGGCTCAATAGTCCGGCAAGGATCATCAGCATTCCCATGCTGACCATCAATCTAAACGTCCAGAAAATCACGGTTGAATTAGGTCGGTCTTCTGGCGGGAATGATTTGAGCGCCGGAATTTGCTTGTCGAGGCTGTGGGTGAGAATCAAGCTGCCCAGCACCGGAATTTCAATCGCGTAGCGGGTTTTTTCGGCTTTCATATCCGGCCATCCCGCCAGAATGAGCGGCGAGGGCTCACCGGGAACGTTTTCCCAGTGGCCTTCGATGGCAGCGATTTTTGCAGGTTGGTGTTCGAGCGTATTCAATCCGTGAGCGTCTCCGACCACCGCCTGAATCGGCGCCACGATCAGTGCCATCCACGCAGCCATCGACAACATAGTGCGAGCTGCCGGCGTGTCATGACCGCGTAACAGGTGCCAAGCGCCTGATGCCCCCACAAAAAATGCAGTCGCCAGGAATGCTGCGATTGCCATGTGCGCGAGTCGGAACGGGAATGAGGGGTTGAACACCACCGCCAGCCAGTCAACAGGAACCGCACGACCGCCAACGATTTCGAATCCCTGTGGCGTATGCATCCAGCTGTTCGATGACAGGATCCAGAACGTTGAAATCAGGGTACCCAACGACACCATGGCGGTAGCAAAAAAGTGCAGCCCACGGCCAACCTTCTCCCAGCCGAAGAGCATAACGCCTAGAAAACCTGCTTCAAGAAAAAAGGCGGTGAGTACCTCGTAAGTCAACAGCGGCCCAGTGATGCTGCCTGCAAAATAGGAAAAGCCACTCCAGTTTGTTCCGAACTGATAGGCCATAACCAATCCAGAAACCACGCCCATGCCGAAATTCAGGGCAAAAATCTTTACCCAAAAAGTGTAAAGATCCTGATATACATCTCGTCCGGTTTTAAGCCATAAACCTTCCAACACCGTTAGGAAGCTGGCCAAGCCTATTGTTATTGCAGGGAAAACGATGTGGACGCCAACAGTAAACGCGAACTGAATTCGCGCTAAATCAATTGCAGTCGAATCGATTATGTCCATGCTTTTCTGCCTCTCAGGAAGGGTGCAAATTTGCCTGGGAATACAGCTGGGAAGGCAACTACGCTAGCCCGGGTTATTGGCTTTCCTTTGCCTTGACATGGTGGTGCATGCCGCCTAGATTCTAGATCACTGTCGAAGATCATGAGCAAATATTTCTCTCGGTTAATGAGAGGAGCTCTCAAGTAGGGTTCTGAGTTGTATATTTGTTTTGTGCTGTGTGGTTGTGACGTTTACCTCTCACTAAGAGGGTGAAAGTTACGTAATGCCGTATTATAGCGGCAGGAAATATGCAACTATCGGCTCTCACCTCTATGGTTATGAGTCGTATGTGGAGCGATCATGGCGATTAAGCGAAAAGTACCCGGTGTTCGAAATTACGATGGCCCCGCAGGAGGTTGGGGTGCACTTAAGGCCACTGCGACGGCAGTGCGCGAGCAGATGGATACGCTCAAGGCTCCTCTTACGTTAATGAGAACCAATCAGCCAGATGGGTTTGATTGCCCTGGTTGTGCATGGCCAGATAAAGAGCATAAATCAACCTTCCAGTTCTGCGAAAACGGCGCGAAAGCAGTCACTTGGGAGGCCACCAACAAACGTGTCCCCCCTGAGTTTTTTGCCAAACATCCGGTTGCCACCCTGCTTAAACGTACCGACTTCGAACTGGAGGATTTAGGGCGACTGACACACCCGATGGTTTACGACCGGGCGACTGATACATACCAGCCGGTCGAGTGGGAGACCGCATTTGCGCGAATCGGTGAAATATTACGCGGACTGCTACCCAACCAAGTCGAATTTTACACATCAGGCAGAGCATCCAATGAGGCGGCCTACTTGTGGCAACTGTTCGCACGTAATTTAGGTACCAACAACTTTCCAGATTGCTCGAACATGTGCCATGAGCCAACTAGTGTAGGTTTGCCGCGCTCAATTGGCATGGGTAAAGGGTCCGTGTCATTGGACGATTTTGAACTGTGTGAACTGGTTATTTCTATCGGACATAATCCAGGCACCAACCACCCAAGAATGATGGGGACGCTGCACGAAATTTCCCGGCGTAAAGTTCCAATCATGGTGATGAATCCATTGCGAGAGCGAGCACTAGAGCGATTTGCCGACCCGCAAGACATGATTGAAATGGCAACTTATGGTTCAACCCGTATTGCCTCTACTTATTTGCAGGTCAAGGCCGGTGGTGATGCGGCAGCCATTAAAGGTGTAATGAAGTCGCTGTTGGAAATGGAAGAGTCGGTAGGGCAAGTGCTTGATTATGATTTTATTGAAAAGCATACCAACGGTTTCGAGGCGCTCAAGGCAGACTTGTTGGCCACCGAATGGCCCGATATCGAAATTGCCAGCGGACTACTCAAAGCTGACATGGAAAAAGTCGCGGCGGCCTATGCGAAATCCAATGCCACCATCGTAACGTATGGAATGGGGATAACCCAACATAACGAAGGAACGGCCAACGTAAGACTGATATGCGATCTTCTGATGCTACGAGGCAATATCGGCAAGCCCGGCGCAGGCATATGTCCGCTGCGCGGGCATTCCAATGTACAAGGAAACCGAACCGTAGGTATTACCGAGAAACCTTCCAGTGAGTTCCTTGGCAAGATCGAAGAAGTGCTGGGCTTTAAACCTCCGACGGAGCACGGTCACGACTCAGTGCAGGCCATGCAAGCGATGATTGCCGGCGAGTCAAAAGCACTGCTTTGTCTTGGAGGAAACTTTGTGGTCGCATTGCCTGATCCAGGCCAGTGTTTCCCGGCGATGGGTAAACTGGATTTGACTGTGCACATCGGTACAAAACTCAATCGCACCCACTTGCTGGTTTCCAAGGAAACGTATCTGTTTCCTTGCCTGGGCCGCACCGAACTCGATGTACAGAACGGAGAGCGCCAATCAATTACCGTCGAAGACTCGATGTCGATGGTTCATGCATCAGCCGGCAAGTTGACGCCGGCGTCCGAATTTTTGCGTTCAGAGCCAGCCATTGTGGCGGGTATGGCGACGGCCACTTTGCCTGATAGCAAAGTGCCATGGATGGAGCTCTCGGCTGACTATGACAAGATTCGCGACTTGATTGAGAAAACCATTCCAGGCTTTGAGAACTACAATGAACGTATTCGCGTTCCCGGTGGTTTTCGCATGCCGCTACCGGCTACGGAGCGTATCTGGATGACGCCATCGGGCAAGGCCGAGTTCTTCGTGTTTCCTGGCTTACATGAGGATAAGCAGGTCGATGGTGATGATGTGTTACGGCTGATTACTCTGCGTAGCCATGACCAATACAACACGACGATCTATGCACTGGACGATCGTTATCGTGGCGTTTTTGGGCGTAGGGATGTGTTGTTCATGAACCCAGCCGATCTCGCGGCGAGAGGCTTGGCTCATGGGGATTTGGTGGATATCGAAACGGTCGTATCTGGACGTAAGCTGCGATACGAAAAAATTACGGCTATTGAGTACAAAATATCGGCTGGTTCAGTGGGAGCATACTATCCCGAGGCGAACACGCTGGTACCTTTGGACTACATCGACAAGGACAGTGGAACGCCTTCGTACAAGTCGGTGCCCGTGCGTGTGATACGCTCGGAGCTGAATTGATCACGTAACGGTATCCGGTTGGTCTTTCTCAAATTGGAGGAGGCGCGTTTTGCGCCTCCTTTTTTTGCTCCACTAGGTGAAGCTTTTATGGGGAATATTTCAATGATGAGCACCGATGCTCCTGAACCACAAGCGGTGTGTAGCCCGACCACCAGCAGCGCTATTTTCATCGTGGCAACCCTCAAGGCTGGAAAAGAGTCCGCAGAAAAAGTGAAGAACTGGTGCGCTGATATTGCAGCGATAACGCGCTCTGTCGGCAAGCGAGTCCCTGCGGGCAATCTTTCGTGTGTCTGTGGATTTTCCTCCAGTGCTTGGGACGTTTTGTTCGCAAGTCCGCGTCCAGTTTCATTGCATGGGTTTCGCGAGTTTGGTGTCGACGGGCGACGCGCTATATCCACTCCGGGCGATATCCTTTTGCATATTCGTGCTGATCAGATGGATCTTTGTTTTGAGTTAGCGACGCAGTTCACTTCTGTGCTAGGCGATGCCATCACGGTCATCGATGAGGTTCATGGATTTCGATATTTCGACATGCGCAGCATCATTGGATTTGTTGATGGCACCGAAAACCCAGTAGGCCGCAAGGCAGCCAACTTTACGATAGTGGGGGATGAAGACCCTGCTTTCAGTGGAGGAAGCTACGTGCTGGTACAGAAGTATCTGCACAACATGGCGGCATGGAATCAGCTATCTGTCGAAGCGCAGGAAAATGTGATCGGGCGGAAAAAGCTTTCCGACATCGAGCTGGATGAGTCGGTCAAACCGAGCAATTCGCACAGCTCTTTGACGACGATTACGAAGGATGGTGAGGAGGTGAAAATCTTACGTGACAACATGCCGTTTGGACGACCTGGTGCAGGTGAGTTTGGGACTTTTTTCATCGGTTATGCTCGTTCACCCGAACCACTTGAACAGATGCTTGAAAATATGTTCGTAGGCAAACCACCAGGGAATTACGACAGGCTGCTCGACTTCAGTACTGCTGTCACAGGCAACCTTTTTTTCGTGCCGTCGTTGGATTTACTTGAAGAGTTGGCTGATCGCTAGCTGACGGAAAACCCTCTTTCCTTATTAGCTTTGCTCTCTCCAAGCCGGGTCAATCGCGTTATCTGATCCTCAACGTGTAGGGAGAGCTAAAGCGTCTACAACTCTCGTTCGTCGGCATCGCTGATGACTCATACAGCGCTTTGATGAGAGCCCTACTATCTCGATCGGGTGGCTGCTCCTCAGGAAATAACGCAAGCACTCCCTCCAAAGGTTGGGGCTATTAGCACTGCGATTTAGTATAATATTTCTACTTCTAAGAATGCTCCAATCAACTTTCCGCGTGTGCGGCAAGTCGAAAATTCACTCGACAAACAGCATTATTCGCTAAAATCGAATGATGCCTCGTATAGGGAGGGCGTTTTCGCCCGCTCTCCAGTGTTAAGAGCGCAACTCACCCCTACCCATCAGCTGTTTTCGAGCCATCCACAGATTCGATGGGGCGAACAGCGTGTTCAGTTGAGCCGTGTATTTCATCAGCCCATGAAAGCGCACTTTCACGTAGCCAAACTGACGCTTGATCACCCGAAACGGATGCTCGACCTTGGCCAGTATCTGAGCTTTGCAGTACTCAATCTTGCGCTTGGCCTTGTAGAGCACGCTGCGTTTATTCAGCATGGAGTACGTGCTGCACCGCGCCGCGATTTGCCAGATGACCTCACGATTTTTATGCTCTTTACGCTTCTCAACACCGGTGCATCCAGCGTCTGCATAAACCGCGTGTTCTTCTCCATGTAACAGCTCAGCGACCTGCGTGACATCGGCCACATTCGCAGCAGTGCCATCAACATGATGAACTAGTCCCGACTCTGCATCGGCGCCGATATGCGCCTTCACCCCGAAGAAGTATTGGTTACCTTTCTTGGCCTGTGTGGCCTGGACCGGCCTAGAAAACCCGCGCAGCGGGCGCTGATGGAGGTGCTCGACCAGATCCATCCCTGTCGAGTCTCGAGTTTTCTTAAGGGCTATGGTGTTGCAATCGATGTACCTTTCATCCCCGCATGCCGGAATTTCATTCACTCAGGAGTCGCCTGAATGCTCTCATTTGTTTCTGATCACCCGATGTTCTGCGCCCTGACGCTGATCCTGACTGACATTCTCCTGTGGCGGCTGATCGCCGCCGATGCCAGCAACTTGAAGCTGGCGGTACGGTTGGTGATCTTCGCCGTATTTACCACATTGCTGTTCAACGAGGGTATGAACCCTATGCAGGTTGCGCCCTGGGCGGAGGACGTGTCGTTGCACCTGGCGGCCACGGCATTGCAGATCGGTTGGTGGCTGTACGCCGCGCGTACCCTTACGGTGTTACTGGGCGTGGTGATGATGCAGCGGGTCGAACATGGTGGGCGGTTGCTGCAAGAGCTGATGGGCGCGGCGATCTTCCTGATTGCGATCATCGCCGCCATGGCCTACGTACTCGACCTGCCGGTCAAGGGCGTGCTGGCCACTTCCGGCGCCGTGGCGATCATCGTCGGCCTGGCGTTGCAAAGCACGTTAAATGACGTGTTTTCCGGTATCGTACTCAACACCACCAAGCCCTATCAAGTGGATGACTGGATCTCCATCGATGGAACCGAAGGCCGAGTCACTGACATCGACTGGCGCGCCACGCGGCTGCAAACCTCCCAGGGCAGCATGGCGGTGATTCCCAACTCGTCGGCGGCCAAGGCCAAAATCATCAACTTCTCGCGCCCGGCGAATATGTTCGGTCTGGTGGTCAGCGTGCAAGTCAGCCCCCATGCACGACCGCAAGTGGTGATAGAAGCCCTGGAGCGGGCCATGCAAGGTTGCCGGTCACTCTTGGTCGACCCGGCGCCCAGTGTCGCTTTCAAGACCTCCACCAGCGACGGGGTGGAATATGAAATTAGTGGTTTTGTGCTGGCCATGGGGCAGAAACGTGAAGTGCGCAACCAGCTCTACGACCTAGCCTATCGGCATCTTGCGGCGGCCGGTGTGAGCTTGCTGTCGGCCTCCGAGGTGGCGACACCGGCAGCCACATCGCGGGCACGGGCACTGCTGGAAAGCTCGAATATCTTCTCCACCTTGCGTCAGGAGGAGAAGGAAAACTTCAGCCAAAATATGACCCTACAAACCTTCCGTGCCGGCGAGATGATCTTGCCAGCCGGAGAGGTCAGTGACCATCTGTTTATCATTGAATCCGGCGTGGTCTCGGTGATGTTGAGCAAAGACGGGCACAAATTCGAAGCTGGGCGCATGGGCCCGGAGGAAGTGATTGGCGAGGGTGGGGTCTTGTCTGACCTGGCGGTATCGGCGGACTTCACGGCCAAGACCTATTGCACGCTGTACCGGATTGAGAAGGAGTACCTCAAGCCTTACCTGGATGTGCGCAATGACATTGGTGAGGCGATGAAAAACCTGCTGGACTTCAGACTACATACGGCGCAGAACCTGACTCAGGAAGCGCCGGTAGTGCCAACGAAAAAGGGCTTCTTGCAGTGGTTGCGTAATCTGACTTGACGCCGGGGGATTACCGAACTGGCTATTAGTCTAGGACAGTGGGGTGACTAAGCGGGGCATCACTTCTTACGGTCTTGGGAGCATAATCATGTAAACTCGTACTGACCTTTACACCGTTTCGTCTGACGCCATGAACGCGATGCTGGCGCTGGAGGCTGCTATCGGCAAGTTGTCACTGGAGCTGGTGCGTTTACGGGCTTCGCAGATCAATGAATGTGTGTTGGATACTCGCAAAAGCGGGGTGACGGTGCGTCGGTTGTATACGTTTTCGGTTTGGCAGGAAACGCGGCGCTTCAGAATCTTTTATGTTCAAGTCGAACTCAATCACTCCTGGCTTCTTTTCTGTGAGCAGCCAAGTGATTCGTTTCGTGTAGCCATAGCCGCAGAAAGCGGTGCCAGTCGTGGGCATAACAGCCTTCACGCAGCCGATTCGAAAGCGTACTCGCAGCTTCAAATCTCATCCGCCAAGGCTGCGGGATATGCTGGTCACGCACAATCACGAAAGGGTAGCCATCAACTCCCTCGACTTGTGATTCTGACACAAGCTCACGAAGCTCATTAATCGACATTGCATATGCCTCACCAATCGGCTGTGCTCGGTCTTGGCTATCGATTTCATCGAGCACAGCCAAATACGGTTTCGCTTGAGCATCGCCGGGACATAGACTTTTCAAATCCAACAATGCTTCACGTCGTGCACGTTCCCGCCGCCATAGGGATTTTAAATCGGTACTCATCGGTATCTCCCTGACACAGTAAAATGCACCTCGATTAACAGACTTCAGGATGACTAGCTGACGGTATCGGCCCCTGCAAGTCAGGAGCCGAAAAGTATTCTGAGTGGATAGGTTTCTGAGCGAAAAGGAAATTCCAAGAGTACGTACAATGATAGGTGGCTGACAACAATTATTACAAGCATGCCCTCATTGTTTATGTCACGCTTGCGAAACGCTAAGCCAATAGATAGGAGTGCGACCGAAATCCATGGGCTCCTTTCAAGGCGCGAGCCCTATTGAAATATCTTTATATAATTCAAATGCTTCTCTTGAGCGTCTAATCATTAGTATTTAACAAGCGATCAGCCAGCTCTATCACTGATCCGAAGTGGTACTGCATGAGGGGTGATAGAGTCGATTGATAGGCTGGTCGATCAGAATGATTAGACAGTATGGTTTTAGGGTATTAATCTAGAGATATTATTTTGTTTTACTTGATTGTCGGAAGGCTATGCTGCGTAAGTTTATGCTAATTATTTAGCGACTTTGAATATTTATATTTTTACCATCTGTAATGCTCGAGAATATATCAGTGATACCTCCGAATGACGATGATTGGGTCTTAACGCCGACACAAGTGGCGAATTGGGGGCGATAAAATCAGAGTGCGGTTGATCATTAGCGGCAATCGGTTCGCCCAAGAGGTGGTAGTTAATGAGAGATGCTAGATATCGAAAAGCAAAGGGTTTGCTGATGTATCAGAACACCCTATTTGATTTGTGCCCGGAGTTATTGACGTTGGATGACGCACAAGGCGAGAAGCTATTTCGCGACTTTATTCGTCACTTCAACTACAGTGGCCAGATTTTTGATTGGACACAGCATCTCAAATTATATCGTTGGCTAGAGTGCTCTTCTTACGCAAAGGCCTTGGGGGGGAAGCATTTAGATGCCGTCATGGCGGCTGCCGTTTCGCTATGGTGCGAAAAAGACAATAGTGCGCACACGGGTGTCGCCCTCGTACATCGCAATAGCTCTACGATGATACTGGGCTGGAAGTCAATTGGCATCCGTGGCTACTCTGAACTTGAGGCACTGCCGAGGGCATGCCAGTTATTATCGATCAGTGATTTTGCATTTTGTCATATCTCTAATAATAACCGCCCCTTGCCACAGCACTTCGAAGTACTAAATTAATACTAAAGTTATGCCTTTGCGCTGCAGGGGCGTTTCTCTTATAGCGTTGTAATACGCGTTCAGCGCCCTCTGAAGTTGACTAGTTGTCTGCCCATGAGCGGGCGTCTTCGGCCATCCAAGTGCGTTTTTTTCATTGTCTGGAGTATTTATGTCTGGTTGGATCCGTAACATCTGCGTCAGCGCTAAGCTGAGTTGGGGGTTCGGCCTGGCGCTGGGGTTCTCCTTGTTGCTGGTCGTCACTGGCTGGGTCGCGGTTAATGTACTCACCGACCGCAGTATTAAAGTAGAGAGCATTGCTCGCGTCAGTGATATGACGATGGAACTGCGTGTTCATCGCGTGCGCATGGAGCTCAACCCCCAAGGGGACAGTGTTCATTTGATTCAGCAAACGCTCGATAAGCTGTCTGGGCACTTGAGTGCTGCTCGTGTTCTGCTGGCGGCACCCCGCGATGAGGGGTTGATTGACGAGCAGATTGCTGCCGTCAAAGCGTATCGCGAGGCACTCGGTAGCGTGAGTCAGCCGGGTGTTGATCTGGCGTCAGTGTTTGCGCGTATGAATGCACAAGGTGACATCTTGCTCGACACGACTGGCCAGTTGATCGCCTCACAAAACAGACAACGTGATACCGATTCGTCTTTTGCCAAAGCCCTGCTGGTCAGTGTGGCACTGCTGGCGTTGGTGCTAAGCGTGATGGTGGCCTGGGTCATTGGCCGGCAGATCGTCACACCCCTGCAGCATGTGCTGAAAGACGTTTATCGGATTGCGGCTGGCGACTTGAGCCAGGACGTCGTAGTTGATCGTTGCGACGAACTGGGGCAGTTGCAGATGGGCCTGCAACAAATGACCAGCCGTTTGCGTCAGCTGATCGGAGGTATCAGCGGCAGCGTTATGCAGATTGCCAGTGCGGCAGAGGAGCTGTCCGTCGTCACCAAACACTCCAGTGCTGGCGTCAACAGCCAGAGAGTCGAAACCGATCATGTCGCCACTGCCATGAACGAAATGACCTCCACGGTTCAAGCGGTGGCACTGAATGCCGAAGAAGCTTGTGAAGCAACGACAATGGCGGATCAGCATGCACGGGAAGGCGATCAGGTCGTGGGTGAAGCCATCGAGCAGATCGAGCGGTTGGCGTTGGAAGTGAGACGTTCAGCCGAGGCGGTAGCTCATCTGAAAGAGCAAAGCGACAAAATCGGAGGCGTGCTGGACGTCATCAAGGCTGTCGCCCAGCAAACCAATTTACTCGCGCTCAACGCTGCGATCGAGGCGGCTCGGGCAGGTGAAGCGGGGCGTGGGTTCGCCGTGGTAGCGGATGAAGTGCGTAGCCTGGCTTTGCGTACCCAACGCTCCACTGAGGAAATTGAAAGCCTGGTGGCCGGTGTTCAAAGTGGCACTCACGCGGTGTCTTCAAGTATGGAAGCGAGCTTGCTATTGAGCGAGCACAGTGTTGAATTCACTCGCCGAGCGGGTACGTCGCTGGAAAATATTACCCGTACGGTATCGACCATCCAGCTGATGAATCAGCAGATTGCTGCGGCTGCCGAGCAGCAAAGCGCAGTGGCCGAAGAGATCAATCGCAGCGTGATCACGGTGCGCGATATTTCCGAACAAACAGCCAGTGCCAGCGACCAAACCGCATCGTCAAGTATCGAGTTGGCGCGGCTGGGGCATGAGCTGGAAGCGCTGGTCGCGCGGTTCAAGGTTTGACGCAAAGCGTGACAACTTGACACCACTGGGCATCAAGCGATCGGCCACGTCCCGCTCTGTCATAGGTTGCAGACGTTCCATGACAGGGATTTCACAGAGTGGGAGGACGTCAATCGCTATATACTTTTATACATAGCGCAATATCGAGTGGCTGATGTTCTACTTTCCCCGTGTGTCTCTACCCTGGCTCAGTTTCTTTCTATTGGTGGCTGCGACGTTGCTCGCCTTATTGTTGGGGCGCTATGCGATCTCAGTGGGTGAGTTGTGCCAATTCGTCATGACGATGACTGGCCTTGGCGAGATGCCCACCGAACGTTATCAGTTAGTACACAGCGTGATCATCGACGCGCGCCTGCCTCGTGTCCTTGCCGGGCTATTGGTGGGAGCGGGGCTGTCAGTCTCGGGGGCGGCGTATCAGGCCGTCTTTCGTAACCCGCTGGTGTCGCCGGGCTTGCTGGGGGTACTCAGTGGCTGTGCTTTCGGTGCCGCCCAGGGAATCCTCCTGCACTGGGATCCGTTGCCCGTCGCCTTGCTCGGCTGTACGACCGGATTGGTCGCCGTGGCCGTGGGCGTGGGGATCGCCCATCTGTTCCAGACCTCTTCCATTCTGCTGTTGGTGCTCGGTGGCATCGTTGCCAACGCGTTGTTCACCGCGTTGCTATCCATCACTCAGTACATGGCTGATCCGGTCGATCAACTGCCAGGCATTGTCTATTGGTTACTGGGAAGTCTCAGCTCGGTCGACCAACACACACTCATCTGGATTGCACCGGTGCTGGCGCTGGCAATCGGGCTGCTGTGCCTGGGAGGTCGTGTCATTGATGCCCTGTCTCTTAGCGATGACGAGGCGTACAGCCTGGGCGTGCCGGTTCAGAAGATTCGCTACGGCGTGATTGTGCTGGCCACGTTGATCTGTGCGATGACCGTCAGCCTGGCCGGGATGGTCGGTTGGATCGGCTTGCTCGTGCCGCACCTGGCTCGGTTACTGGTCGGCCCCGGCAATCTTCGTTTGTTGCCCGTCAGCGCCTGCCTGGGTGGAGTCTTCCTGCTCGCGGCCGACGGTACTGCACGGAGTGTGTCGAGCGGGGAAATCCCGCTGGGTATCGTGACCGAGCTTTTCGGTGCCGTTGCCTTTGTACTGGTTTTGCATCGCGTGCGTAGAGGTTGGCTATGACCCTGTTGGCGACACACCGGCTGAGCTTTTACATAGGGCGTCGCCTCATTCTCGATGACCTCTCATTGAGCATCGAACCGGGGGACAATATTGCGTTGCTGGGGGCTAACGGCGCCGGTAAGAGCAGTTTGCTACGCCTGCTGCTGGGCTTACTCAAACCCTCTGCTGGCCAAGTGCTGTTGGATGGTCAGCCGATTACGGGCTTTAGCCGTCGCGCCGTGGCGCGGCAACTAGCGTATGTGCCCCAAAGTCATGTGCCCAGCTTTCCTTTTAGCGTCGCGCAGATCGTTGCCCAGGGGCGCCTGCCTGTCACGGGGCTTGGGCAGGCCCCAGACGCTGCCGACGCAGATGCCATTCAGCACGCCTTGAACGAGTTGGGGATCGAGCACCTGCTTGAGCGGCCCTATACAGAGTTGTCCGGAGGCGAACGCCAGTTGGTGCTGATTGCCCGTGCCATGGTGCAACGGGCGCGCCTGATCATTCTCGATGAGCCCGTCACCGGGCTCGATTACGGCCATCAATTGCGCTTGCTTGCGCTGCTGCAACGTCTCGCTGGCCAGGGCCTGAGCGTTCTGTCGAGCAGCCACCGTCCGGAGCAGGCACTGGCGTCGGCCAATCGCGTGCTGGTGTTACACGAGGGGCGACTGATTGCTGATGGGGCGCCCCGGGCCGTCATCGACAGCGACCTCATGCAGCGCCTTTACCAGGTTGCAGTCCGGCAGGTCGATACCGCCGGCCACCGTTTTTTCCTTCCCTGCTGAGTCATTTATCCATGCGACGCTTTACCTCACCCCACTTGACCGTGGTCCCGTTGCTGTTCAGCGTAACGGTGCCGTTTGCCCATGCTGAAACACTGCAACTGGCGCCCATCGACATCAATGCCGACGACATTCTCACCCAGCAGGCCCGAGACAAGAGTGCGACACTGGGTCCACTGGGCGAGCGGCGCCTACAGGATGTGCCGTATTCGCTCAGCGTGGTTTCTCGCGACCTGATCGACAGCCAGCAACTGAAAAGCTTCAAGGACATCATCCGTTATCTGCCGTCAGTGCAGGCTGATGGCGTACGCCCCCAGACCCGAGGCTTTCAAGGCAGCGTGGTGCAGAACAGCCGGCTTGATGGGCTCAATATCGTCTCGACCACCGATTACCCAGCCGAACAACTTGGCGGCGTTGAAGTGCTCAGTGGTCTCTCCGGCTCCCTGTATGGCCCGGCGAACCCGGCCGGAACGTTCAACCTGCTTTCCAAGCGCCCCACTGATTACACCCTTAACCGCGTCACGGTAGGGGTCGGCACCGGCCTGAGCTGGTTGAAAACCGCCGACCTCAGTGGCCCGTTCGACCCCGCTGGCAAGATCAAATACCGCGTCAATCTTGTCGACGAACAAGGCCATGGCTACGCGCCTGGTAGTACCTTGCGGCGGCAGTTGGTGAGTTTGGCGACGGATTTCCAGCTCAGCGACGACAGCGTTATCGAGACTAACTTCAGTCACTACAACTACCTCGCCAAAGGTTTTCCGGGGAAGTTCGCCGTGGCTTCCGGTGTGACATTGCCCAACGCACCTGACCCTATGCGCAACAACCTGGGGCAGAGCTACGCAGGTGACAACAACACCACCGACACCGCCAGCGCACACTTCAAGCACGACTTCGATGGCAACTGGAAGCTCGATGTTGGCGCACTGCGCCAGATCGCCGACCGTGAATCGACCGGGGTGACCAACACCCTGATCAATAACAGCGGTGTTTACCGCACCTCGGTCTCGAGCATCACCGCCAGCCGCTTCACGATCAACAGTTACCTGGCCAGCCTCAACGGCAGCGTGAATACCGGGCCGGTCCGGCATGAACTGACCTTTGGCCTGACCGGGTTCGACTGGGACAACTACAACCCGGTCGCCGGTAGCGCCCAGACGCTGGGCACAGGCTCCCTGAGCAACCCTGCCAACTTTGTCGAGCCCGACTACCCGGATTTCATTCAGCGTTATCATTCGGCCAACACTCAACAACGCTCGCTCATCGTCGCCGACACCCTGACGTTCACTCCCCAATGGAGCCTGATGCTCAGCGGTAGCCAAAGCCATTTGACGGCGGATAACTACACGTTGAAAGGGGTGCACACGTCTTCTGAAGACTCGGGCATCAGCAGCGCCAGCAGCCTGATCTACAAACCCATCGACGACCTTACGCTCTACCTCACTTACGCCGACAGCCTGCAACAAGGCGACAGTGCAGCCGCGGGCAGTAGCAACGTCGGCAGTATTTTGGCTCCGTATCGCAGCCGGATGTGGGAGGTGGGCGGAAAATGGGTGGTCAGTGGCGTCAACCTGTCGCTCGCGGCGTTCCAGATCAAGCGTCCTTTTGCCTACACGCAAGCGGATAACGTTTATGCCGTTGCCGGTGAGCAGCGCAATCGTGGTCTTGAATTCCTGGCCGACGGTAACGTCACCACCCATTTGAAGATGTATGGCGGTATCACCTGGCTGGACCCCAAGCTCCTATCAACGGGGGATGCCAATACGGAAAATACTCGTATCGTAGGGTTGTCACGAGTAACCGCCAGCCTGTTGACCGAATACCGTATTGATCAGGTGCCCGGGCTGACCGTCAACCTCAACGCCCGCTACGCCGGTGCCCGCCCAACCGATGATAGCAACGATCATTGGGTCGGCAGTTATCAGACGTTTGACATCGGTACCAGTTACAGCACGCGTCTCATGCAGCGCGATACCGTCTATCGCCTGGAAATGACCAACGTCGGCAATGAGCATTATTGGACCAACATCGTCCCAGGCGGTTTAAACGGCTACACCGGGGCAGGGCAGTCCAGCGCTTCACCCGGTCTACCGCGAATGGTACAAGCCTCTATTCAGGTGGATCTGTAGTTGAGGGGCGTGGCGCGGTGCAATACGCTGGTTATCGGGCTGCTAATGACCAGCCTGATGGCTCTCGCGGCGCCTGCACCTGAAGCCCAACAAGCCGATACACAGGCCCGGCAGGTCATCGATGACAGTGGTCGGTCCGTCAGCCTGTCGGGCAAGCCCCGCCGTATTGCCGATGCCTGGTACGCCCATCACGTGTTACTGATGACACTGGGCGCCGGTGACCGCGTCGTCGCCACCGTCAACCATGCGCGCAGCCAGCCCTGGATGTTCAGGCTACTGCCGAGCCTGAACCACGCGCTCAGCGTAGACGCCACGGCATTCAACGTAGAGAACCTGTTGGCCGAGCGTGTCGACCTGGTCTTCACCTCGGCCAGCGATCCACAGGCGCGAGCTTACGAGCAGGCTGGCCTGCCTGTCATGCGCATGGGGTTCACCGATTTGCCTGGCTTGCAGCACTCGCTCCTGGCGACTGCTCAGGCGCTCGGTGGTGCCCGGCCCTTCGCGCGCGCTAAGGCGTACAACGCCTACCTCGATGCCGAACTTGGCAGAGTAGGGCGCAAGGTCGCAGGCCTTGCCACCGAGCAGCGCCCGCGGGTGTTGCACATCAATTCGATCAACCCGCTGAAAGTGGACGGCAGCGACACGTTGATCGACGACTGGATCAAGCTGGCCGGAGGGCGGAATGCGGCAGTTGGGCTCAAGGGCAACCTTCAGGTGGTATCGGCTGAGCAACTGCTGGCTTGGCAACCGGATGTGGTGATAGTGGCGGCCGGCGCGGGGGAACTCAAGCAAGCCGCGCAAGCCTCACTATTGGCTCAATTGACGGCCGTTCAGCAACGCCGCGTGCTGCGCAACCCGGCAGGGGTATTCCCGTGGGACCGCTATGGCACCGAAGTGGCGCTGCAAATCGAATGGGCGGCGCAACAGCTTCACCCTGATCTATTCAGTGACATCAACATGGTCCAAAGGACGATCACCTTCTATCAGCAATTCTTCGACTACACACTGAGTGAAACCGATGCCAGGCGTATGCTTCAGGGTCTGCCTTGACGCCTTGTTGCAAGGGGCCTAGGTTCTAGAACACGCATCATCAGACGTGAGTCAATACTCTGTAGAACGCTACGCAAGGCTGCTCTGTCGTGGCAGCACCTAGGCATCTATCGGCTCCCGCCCTTCGGTGATGAGTTTGTCTGTGGAGTGATCCTGGAGATTAAGCGCAAGGTACCTGGTGTCCGTAAACCCGTAGGCAAACCAATTGGTGCCGCTGGACTAAATCGACGTGGGCAGTGGTACGCCGTCCTACAAATCGATACCGGTGAGGGTCGTGTGTTCGCAGCTCAATTGAGTTAGGCCGGGCTGTAGATCCGCGGCGCGTTTCGGTGAGGCACATGGATCAGGTTGAGGTGGTGCTTGCGCGCCCACTGCACCGTTAACACGGTGGGCGCCGACAAGCTGACCAGGGTGCCGAAACGGGCCCTGACCGCTTTGTGAATCAGCTCCAGACTGCAACGGCTGGTGACCACCGTGAAGCCGCTGCGGGCATCGACTCCGGCGTGTTGCATGGCCCCGATCAATTTATCCAGCGCATTGTGGCGACCGATATCCTCACGGCACAGCAGGGCTGTGCCGTCAGCACCGAAGTGCAAGGCCGCATGCAGGGCGCCCGTGCTTTTTCCCATTATCTGGGCTTCTTCGATACGCTCCCGCAGGCCCTTGAGGTGTTGCTTAGGCGGCAGGGGTGCCACCTGCAGACTCTCCAGTTGCGGCAGGGCCTGCTCCAGCGCCTCCACCCCACACAAACCGCAACCGCTGGTGCCCGCCATTTGCCGTCGATGATCTTTCAACGCCCAGAACGCACGGCTCGAGATCTGTACGTCGGCCTGGCAAGCTTGGTCAAAGTGCGTGAGTTGAATGTCGTAGATTTCATCCAGGCTATCGACGATTGCGTTGCTCACGCTGAAGCCCCGGATGAAGTCTTCGATATTGCCGGGTGAAACCATCATCACCGCCTGGCTCAAGCCGTTGTAGATAATGGCCAAGGCGATTTCCGCCGCCAGCGCCGCTTGGGCAACCTGGGCGTCTTCGTCGTATTCTCGATAGGACACGTTGACCGGCTGTGGGGCCGGGGCATTGGCATCGCTTGGTTCAACGGACTGCTCGACTCGGCAAATCATGAGTAAACCTCCGATACGCTAGTTTGAGCCCTGGGTGGCAAACAGCTGTTTAGCTTCTGCAAAACACTTTTCGGCGATGGCCGAGCGCGGTTCGGTTTTACGCATCACCATGCCCAGTGGTGCGAGCACACTCGCATCCGGCAGGTTGATAAACGCTAGATTCTCGATGGGGTTTTTCAGGCCGCTGCCCAACGGCATGATCGCGCAGCAAAAGCCTTCGTGGATCGCCTGGAACAGTTGGTACGTCGAATCGCTTTCGAGTATGGACTGGGGGTCGAGGCCGCGGCTGCGAAAACTTAGGTCAATGGATTTTCGATAGTGCATGCCGTTGCTGATCATCCCCAGAGGCAATTCGGCGGCGTCTTCCCAGCTCATTTCCGTGCCTTCAAAATGGTAGTGGCGGGTGTCGTATAGCAGGCCTACGCGAGTCTCGCCCAGTTCGAAAAAGTCCAGGTAATTGGGGTTGACGTGGTCCAGGTAACACACGCCCAAGTCCAGCTGGTTGGTGCCCAAGGCTTCGATGATCTTGTCCGAGCTCATGGACGACAGGCTGAACTTGAGTTCCGGGAAGGTGTGAGAGAGCCTTTGGATGTAACTGATTGGGTTGAAGCCGCTGAGCGGCACCAGGCCCAGGCGCAGGTTACCCACCAGTTGGCCGCGACACGCAGCGGCTTCGGCGAACAACCCATCATGGGCGGCGAGCAGGGTGCGGGCCCAGGCCAGCACGCGTTCACCGGCTTGGGTGAAACCTTCGAAGCGTTGGCCGCGGGTGACCAACTCCAGGCCCAATTCATCCTCCAGGTTGCGCAAGCGCATCGACAGGGTCGGCTGGGTGATGTGACAACGCGCGGCCGCCTGGCCGAAGTGGCGGGTCTGTTCCAGCGCGATCAGAAATTTGAGTTGCTTTATGTCCATTTAAGGCACCTGCCTGGGAAAAAAGTAAGAGGTCATCATGAGTGCCAGTGCCGATATTCGCGGACCACAGCGAGTGAGATGCGCAGACGATCTCATTGTAGGGCTTGCGCGTCCAATCACCCATATTGAAGGCATGATCGATTCACTCGATTACCCACCCAAGGCACGCAGGAAACCAGTGATAGAGAGGCTCGATAACCCGGTCAGCCATAACGATTAGACAGTCATCGTTTGAGCGCTTTAGCCTCAGGCAATTATTTTGATAATGGCCTGCCGGAGAATGAGATGAGCGTAACGTTGGATGCATTGTTTGTACCATTGAATATTGCAGTGTTGACTGTCAGTGATACCCGGGAATATGCCAATGATACCTCCGGGCAACTGCTGGTCAGCCGGCTGCTGGAAGCCGGGCACAGCCTCAGTGAACGCAACCTGCTCAAGGATGACCTGTACAAGATCCGCGCGCAGGTCGCGACCTGGATCGCCAGCGAACAGATTCAAGTGGTGCTGATTACCGGCGGTACCGGCTTCACCGGCCGCGACAGCACGCCCGAGGCGGTCAGCTGTTTGCTGGATAAGCAGATTGAAGGTTTTGGTGAGTTGTTCCGCGCGATCTCCATCCTCGACATCGGCACTTCCACGGTCCAGAGCCGCGCCTTGGCCGGGCTGGCCAACGGTACGCTGGTGTGCTGCCTGCCAGGCTCGACGGGCGCCTGCCGGACGGCGTGGGAAGGCATCCTCGCCGAGCAACTCGATGCGCGCCACCGGCCGTGCAATTTCGTGCCGCACCTCAAGTCGGTGGCCTTGTGCGGAACACGGGGATGAGCCGTTCGCCGCTGATGTCAGTGGAGGAGGCCATTGCCGCCCTGCTGGCCATGGCGCAGGCACAACGCCTGCAAGACAGCGAACAGGTCGTACTGGGCGAAGCGCGGCAACGCGTGTTGGCCAATGACCTGATTGCCACCCTGGATCTGCCGCCATGGCCGAACAGCGCCATGGACGGTTATGCCCTGAACGTCGGCGATTGGACGGGCGAGCCGCTGGCGGTGTCGCAACAGATTTTCGCCGGCGTTGCGCCTGAGGCGCTGTTGCCTGGCACCTGCGCTCGCATCTTCACTGGCGCACCGGTACCCGCCGGGGCCAATTGCGTCGAGATGCAGGAAAACGTCCAAGTGCTGGAAGACGGCCGCGTGCGCTTCACGCAACTGCTGAGCGTGGGCCAGAACATCCGCCCGCAAGGCCAGGAGAACCAGGCAGGCCAGGTGTTGCTTGCGGCCGGCAAGCGGCTCGGGCCGTTCGAGTTGGCCATCGCGGCGGCGCAGGGCTGTACCCATGTGCCGGTGGTACGGCGGCCACGGGTGGCGCTGCTGTCCACGGGCGATGAACTGGCCGAGCCGGGTACGCCCCTCAAGCCCGGCTGCATCTACAACAGCAATCGCACCTTGCTCAGCCATTGGCTGAGTGCGTTGGGGTGCGAGGTCATCGATGGTGGCATTCTTCCCGACCAGCCGCAACGCACCCGGCTCAAGCTGGAACAACTGCAACATGCCGCCGATTTGATCCTCACCACCGGTGGCGTCTCGGCCGGCGATGCCGATTGCCTCGGCCAGGTACTGCGCGAATGCGGCAAGCCATTATTCTGGAAACTCGCGATCAAGCCGGGCAAACCCTTGACCGTGGGCTACTTTGGCAACGTGCCGATGATCGGCCTGCCCGGTAACCCGGCCTCGGCGTTGGTGACATTCGGGCTACTGGCGCGGGCCTACCTGTTGCGTATCCAGGGGGTCGAGGACGTCACGCCACTGAGCTTCATGGTCAACATCAGTTTTGACTGGCCCAAAGCTGGCAATCGCCGGGAATACCTGCGAGCCAGGCTGGAGGAGGGCAAGGCCGTGTTGTATCCCAACCAGAGCTCAGGCGTGTTGCTGGGCGCTTCGTGGGCGGATGGGCTGGTTGAAATTCCCGAAGGCCACACGCTGCAAGCGGGTGACACGGCACGCTTCATTCCGTTTTGCGACTTGTTCTAAGGCGAGTCAGGTGCGCCTGGTGTGGCGAGCACGCTCGCTCGCCACACCAAGGTTCTAGACTGCCCAGCGCTGCTGCGCCAAGCGATCACTTTCCCTTTCCTCGACCCAGCGCTCACCCGTCGGCGTCCGTTCACGCTTCCAGAACGGTGCGCGAGTCTTCAGGTAGTCCATCAGGAACGCACAGGCGTCAAAGGCGGCCTGCCGATGCTCACTCGCCACGCCGACAAAGACGATGGGCTCACCGACCTTCAGCGCGCCCACCCGGTGCACGATGCTCACCCGTTGCAACGGCCAGCGTTCATGGGCTTGATCGACGATCAGTTGCAAGGAGCGCTCGGTCATGCCCGGGTAATGTTCAAGGAATAACTCGCTGACCGGGTCCCCTTGGTTGATATCGCGCACATAACCCACGAACGTGGACACGGCGCCCACGCCTGGGTCTTCGGCGTGGACGCTGCGGGTCAGTTCACCCAGATCGAACAGCGCTGTCTGAACCTGCACAGGCATGGGTCAACCTCCGGTCACGGGTGGGAAGAACGCAATTTCGTCGAAGTCCTCTATCACGGCATCCGGGGTGCACAGTTCGTGATTCAGCGCGCACATCAGGCTGGACTCACCCAGCACTTGCTGCCAGATCTCACCTCGGGCACACAGTCGTTGCCTGACGTCCTCAAGGGTGCGCAAAGACTCATCCAGCGCGATTTTCTCGCCGCCGCTGCCCAGTTGATCGCGATAACGCGCAAAGTAGTTGATCAGGATCATTGGGCGTCACCGGCGATAAACGTCCCCGACTTGCCGCCCGCTTTCTTCAGCAACTGGATACGGTCAATGATCATCCCCCGGTCTACCGCCTTGCACATGTCATAGATCGTCAAGGCTGCCACGCTGGCTGCGGTCAGGGCTTCGAGTTCGACGCCGGTCTGGCCGGTGAGCCGGCAGGTGCTGACGATCCTCACACTGTCGGGCTCCACGGCCTGCAGTTCGAGGTGAATCGAACTGAGCATCAACGGGTGGCAGAGCGGGATCAGTTCGTGGGTTCTCTTTGCCGCCATGATCCCGGCGATACGCGCGACCGCAAAAACGTCGCCCTTGGGGTGTCCATTGTGTTGGATCAACTCCAGGGTCGACGGCTGCATGCGCACCCAAGCCTGGGCCTGGGCTTCACGGGTGGTGGCCGCTTTGTCTGTGACGTCGACCATGCTGGCCCGGCCGGCAGCGTCCAGATGTGTCAGTGAGTGGGGGTGTTCGTGCATGGGGGACCTCGGATCAGTTCAGAATGAAATCGATGGGTTGCAGCACGGGAGGCAGTGCTGTCGCGCCATTGGCGTGGAGGACTTCGCGTTCAATAGTGCGCACGATGGCATTGGTCGGCAGGTCGTTTTCGTCGTAGCCAAAGGGGTCTTCCAGCTCATCGCCAATCGCATCCAGGCCAAAAAACGTGTAGCTCACGATCGCGGTGAACAGCGGCGTCAGCCAACCCAATGGCTCGGCCATGGCGAAGGGCAGCAAGATGCAGAACATGTAGCTGGTGCGGTGCAACAACAGCGTGTAGGGGAAGGGCAGCGGGGTGCTTTTGATGCGCTCGCAAACCGTTTGTGTGCGGGTCAGCTCGCTCAAGTGCCCGGCCATCACCTGGTAGCGCCATTCGCTGATGTTCCCCGACTCGGCCAGCGTCGAGCATTGCTGGGTGACACGGCCAATGATGCTTTCCGGGATATTGGGGGTGTTGGCCGATGGCAACCGGTCCAGCCAAGGCTCCGCCACGCTCAACTCGTCTTCACGGCGCAGCCTGGCGTTCAGCGCGTGGGCGAACCCGCACAGGTTGCGCAGGATGTCACGGCGCTGGCGAGCATCCTTGATGACTTGGGTTTCGCGAATCATTGCGCGCACCTGCGTCACCATCAGGCCGAGCGCTTTGCGCCCTTCGTACCAGCGGTCATAGCAGGCGTTGTTGCGAAAACTCATGAAGATCGAGAGTGACAAGCCCAGCAGCGTGAAGGGCGTGGCGTTGACCCTGGAGAAGTACGCCGGGTGCAGGGTCTCGACCAGCACGATTGCCGAGGCCAGCAGTGTCACCAGCAGGCTGCGCAGCGCGATGCGCCTGGCGACGGAGCCCTTGAGCGAAATCAAGACACCGATCAGGTTGGGTTTGGCTCGGACGATCATGCGCTACAGCCTTCTGCAAAAAGAGGGAAAACCGGGCGGTCAACCGCCCGTCATGTTCATGAAGCGGACAACCTGCACGTCATCGTTGAGCTCGAAGTTATGCCGGTACGGCTTGAGTTTCATCGACTCTAGAATGGCGCTCTGCAGTCGTTGCGGCTCACCCGGATAACGGCGCAAGACTTCCTTGAGATCGACCGAATGTTCATTGCCCAGGCACAGCAGCAGCCGGCCCTCCACGGTCAGCCGTACCCGGTTGCACGTGCCGCAGAAGTTATGGCTGTGCGGTGAAATGAAGCCCAGGCGAATATGCGGCGCCTCGGCCAGGCGCCAGTAACGTGAAGGGCCTTGGGTCGATTCCGCAGAGTCGATCAGGGTGTAGCGCTCGGCGATACGCTCGCGCACTTGCGCGCTGGAGTAGAACGCCTCGGCACGGCTGTGTTCGCTGATGACGCCCAAGGGCATTTCTTCGATAAACGAAATATCCAGGCCTCGGTCGATGGCGAACGCCACGAGGTCGTTGATTTCGTGATCGTTGCGTCCCTTCATCACCACGCAATTGAGCTTGGTGCGTTGGAAACCCGCCGCATTCGCCGCGTCGATACCGGCGATCACCTTGGCCAAGTCGCCGGTGCGCGTCAGTTCGCGAAAGCGCGCCGGGTCCAGGCTGTCGAGGCTGATGTTCAGGCGTTTGAGCCCGGCATCGAACAGCGGTGCGGCCAGCTTGCCCAATTGCGAGCCGTTAGTGGTCATGCACAACTCGCGCAGGCCGGGCAGCGCCGCGATGCGCCGGCACAGCTCAACGACGCCCGGGCGGATCAAGGGTTCGCCGCCGGTCAGGCGGATTTTTCGCGTGCCCAGCGTCACAAAACTTTCGGCCAGTTGATAAAGCTCTTCCAGCGTGACGATGCGCTGGCGCGGCAGGAACTCCATGTCTTCAGCCATGCAATACACACAACGGAAATCGCAGCGGTCGGTCACCGACATCCTGAGGTAGTCGACCCGGCGAGAAAAACTATCCATCAAGATTTGGTCGGTCATTAGAACCTCCGGCAGCGACTCATTGACCGTAGTCAGGGCGCTGGTTTTTTGGGGCTCAATAGGAATAAGAGCCTTGTTTGAGTCAAGGCTAAAGTTGTTTTTTAAGTTCGTCTAATCACTATTAGCAACCGGCTGATCGACGAAATCTATGAGGTTTTATTTGTTATTTTAATTTCGGTTTTGTGGTTTTATCTTGTTGAAAATAAAGGCTGTTTTTCTTGATAGATGGTTTCGATGGGGTGGTCATTATTTGTGATTAGACAGGGTATTCAGGCGCGCATAGTCTGAACGCGCAACCCGATGTAGAGCCCGTGAAACGGGTCGGCGCAAATGACGTTTAGTTGTTGATAACGAGGTTTGCGTTTTGCGATGCCTGAAGAACAACCATTAATAAAGGCTTTAAGTTAGGCCGCCGCCTACGTGTGAAGTCTTGGAGAAATACCATGAGCGAAGTTGAGCGTTATAAACCGTACAAGGGGGCGGCCGCAGGTTGGGGCGCACTGATTGCGGTGACGAAAAACTGGCTGGGCAGTGAAAACGCATTCAAGAACATCCGCGCGATGCTCAAGACCAACCAGAATGGCGGCTTTGACTGCCCGGGTTGTGCATGGGGCGAGTCGCCGGAAAGCGGCATGGTCAAGTTCTGCGAGAACGGCGCCAAGGCGGTTAACTGGGAAGCCACCGGGCGCCTGGTCAACCCGGCATTCTTCAATAAATACACGGTGTCGCAGTTGGCGGCGCAAAGTGACTATTGGCTTGAGTATCAGGGGCGCCTGACGCACCCGATGCGTTATGACGCCTCGCTGGACCGTTATGTCGAAACCAGTTGGGACGACGCCTTTGCCTTGATCGCCAAGCACCTCAAGGAGCTGACGTCGCCGGATGAGGCAGAGTTCTATACCTCGGGCCGCGCCAGTAACGAAGCCGCTTACCTGTATCAGCTGTTCGTTCGCGCCTACGGTACCAACAACTTCCCCGATTGCTCGAACATGTGCCACGAGGCCAGCGGCCTGGGCATGGACGACAGCGTCGGCGTGGGCAAAGGCACGGTGACGTTTGATGACCTGGAGGAGGCCGATGCGATTTTCGTCATCGGGCAGAACCCGGGCACCAACCACCCACGCATGCTCGAGCCGCTGCGCGAGGCAGTGAAGCGCGGTGCCCAGGTGATTTGTTTCAACCCGCTCAAAGAGCGCGGCCTGGAACGTTTCCAGCACCCGCAGCATCCGCTGGAGATGCTCACCAACGGCTCCGAACCCACCTCGTCGGCGTACTTCCGTCCGGCCCTGGGGGGCGACATGGCGGCGTTTCGTGGCATCGCCAAGTTCCTGCTGGAATGGGAGCGTGATGCGCTGGAGAACAATGGCGAGGCCGTATTCGACCGTGCATTCATTGCCGAACACACCTCGGGCCTCGAGAGCTACCTGGCGGAAGTGGACGCCACTTCGTGGGAACACATTGTCGAGCAGTCCGGCCTGAGCCTCGCCGACATCGAGCTCGCTGCGCGCATGTACCGCCGCGCCAAACGCGTCATCATGTGCTGGGCGATGGGCGTGACCCAGCACACGCACTCGGTGTTGACCGTGCAGGAAATCATCAACGTGCAGCTGTTGCGCGGCAATATCGGCCGGCCGGGGGCAGGGCTGTCGCCAGTGCGTGGGCACAGTAATGTGCAGGGCGACCGCACCATGGGAATCAACGAGCTGGCGCCGCCGGAGTTGATCAATGCGCTGGAAGCACGCTTTGATTTCAAGGTGCCGCGCCGCCATGGCCACAACACGGTAATGGCGATTGCAGCCATGGAAGAGGGGCGCTCCAAAGTCTTCATTGGCCTGGGCGGCAACTTCGCGCAGGCGACGCCGGACACCCCACGCACCCACGCCGCGTTGCGCAAATGCGACCTGACCGTGCATATCGCCACCAAGCTCAACCGCAGCCATCTGGTGACCGGCCGCGAAGCCCTGATCCTGCCGTGCCTGGGCCGTACCGATATCGACATGCAGGAAGAAGGTCCGCAAGGCGTGACGGTGGAGGACACCTTCAGCATGGTGCACATTTCCCATGGCCAGCTGAAACCCAAGTCGTCATTGATGCGCTCGGAGCCGGCCATTATCGCCGGGATCGCCAATGCGACCCTGGGTAAACACCCGATCGACTGGCTGTGGGTGGTGGCTGACTACAGCCGTATCCGCGACTTGATCGCCGACACCATTCCCGGCTTCAAGGACTTCAACAAAAAACTGCTGCACCCTGGCGGCTTCCACCTGGGCAACAACGCAGCGCAACGCATCTGGAAAACTTCCAGCGGTAAAGCCCAGTTCACCTCTAGCGTGCTGCCTGCTCACTTGGTCAGCGAAGGCGTGCGCAACCTCGACGTCAAGCCGGATCTGATCCTGCAGACCATGCGTTCCCACGACCAGTACAACACCACGTTGTACGGGCTCGATGACCGCTATCGCGGGGTTTATGGCATGCGCGATGTGGTGTTCGTCAATGAGCAGGACATTCGCAAGCTGGGCTACGAGCCAGGGCAAAAGGTCGACATGGTGTCGCTGTGGGGCGATGGACGGGAGCGTCGGGTTAGCGGCTTCACGTTGATTGCCTACGATATTCCAGCCGGTCAGGCCGCTGCCTATTACCCGGAAACCAACCCGTTGGTGCCGTTGGAAAGCTACGGCGACCGTACCTATACCCCGACGTCGAAGTTCATCGCCATTCGGCTTGAACCGGCGCCGGCCAGCAACCTGATTCAGTCCCTCGGCGCTTGAGCCGGACCGGGGCGGTCTGAGCGTCGCCCCGGGTTTTGCTGATCACTGGACACCGTGCGTCACGGGCCACGAGGCCCAAGGCAAGCCGGGCTTGACCACTATGAGGGTATCGTCATGTTCAATCTTGAGGCGCTGGACCTGGCGCGAATTCAATTCGCGTTCACGGTCTCGTTTCACATTATCTTCCCCGCCATCACCATAGGCCTGGCCAGTTTCCTGGCCGTGCTTGAAGGGCTGTGGCTGAAAACCAACAACTCGGTCTACAAGGACCTGTATCACTTCTGGTCGAAAATCTTCGCCGTCAACTTCGGCATGGGAGTGGTATCGGGCCTGGTCATGGCTTACGAGTTCGGTACCAACTGGAGTCGGTTTTCTGACTTTGCCGGGAGCATCACCGGGCCGTTGCTCACCTATGAAGTGTTGACTGCATTCTTCCTGGAGGCAGGCTTCCTGGGAGTGATGCTGTTTGGCTGGAACCGGGTAGGGCGTGGGTTGCACTTCTTTTCCACGGTCATGGTTGCCATCGGTACGTTGATCTCCACGTTCTGGATTCTGGCCTCCAATAGCTGGATGCAGACACCGCAGGGGTTTTCCATCGTAGACGGCCGGGTCATGCCGCTGGACTGGTTCGCCATCGTCTTCAACCCGTCGTTCCCGTTCCGCCTGGCGCACATGGCCATTGCGGCGTTCGTCGCCACCGCATTTTTTGTCGGTTCGTCGGCCGCCTGGCATCTGCTGCGCAAGAACGACACGCCACCGGTGCGCAAGATGCTTTCGATGGCGATGTGGATGGCGTTGATCGTGGCGCCGATCCAGGCGGTCGTCGGTGACGCCCATGGCCTGAACACCCTGGAGCACCAACCGGCGAAAATTGCCGCTATCGAAGGGCACTGGGAGAACGTCGGTAACGAGGCAACGCCGCTGGTGCTGTTCGGCATTCCCGACATGGACGCCGAAAAGACCCGTTATGCAATCGAAGTCCCTTATCTGGGCAGCCTCATCCTGACCCACAGCCTGGATAAACAGATCCCGGCGCTCAAGAGCTTCCCTAAAGAGGACCGGCCGAACTCCACGATCATTTTCTTTAGCTTCCGGATCATGGCCGGGCTCGGGATGTTGATGATCTTCACCGGGTTGCTGGGGCTTGCCTTGCGTCGAAATGGCGCGCTGTATCGCAACCGCCTGTTCCTGCGCCTGGTGTTGTTCATGGGGCCAACCGGTCTTATCGCGATGCTGGCCGGGTGGATCACCACCGAGGTCGGTCGCCAGCCGTGGGTGGTCTACGGGCTGCTGCGCACTGCCGATGCGGCGTCCAATCACACCGTCACGCAGTTGAGCATCTCCCTGGCGTTGTTTGTGGTGATCTACTTCTCGGTATTTGCCGTGGGCATCGGCTACATGATGAAGCTGGTACGCAAGGGCCCGCAGCCCCATCACGACCATCCGCCTCAGGGTGGCCCCGGCCAGGAACGCACGCCACGCCGTCCCCTGTCCGCTGTCACCGAGACGCTGGCGTCCGGCGACCACACCAACTGATCAAGGGGATTACACATGGGCATTCAAGGTATAGACCTGTCGTTGATCTGGGGCGTGATCATTGCCTTCGGGGTGATGATGTACGTGATCATGGATGGCTTCGACCTGGGGTTGGGCATCCTGTTTCCGTTGATCCCGGACGAGCAGGAGCGCGACGTGATGATGAACACCGTGGCGCCGGTGTGGGACGGCAACGAGACCTGGCTGATCCTCGGCGGGGCGGCGTTGTACGGTGCGTTTCCGCTGGCCTATTCGGTGATTCTGGAGGCGTTGTACCTGCCGCTGATCTTCATGCTGGCTGGGCTGATCTTTCGCGGTGTGGCGTTTGAATTCCGCTTCAAGGCCAGCCCGCAAAAGCGGCATATCTGGGACATGGCCTTTATAGGCGGTTCGTTCCTGGCGACCTTTTGCCAGGGCGTGGTGATTGGTACCTACATTGCCGGCATCCCCGTGGTGAATCGCCAGTTTGCCGGTGGCACCCTGGATTGGTTGTCGCCATTCCCGCTGTTCTGCGGCGTGGGGCTTGTGGTGGCCTACGCATTGCTGGGCAGCACCTGGTTGCTGGTCAAGACCGAAGGCATGCTTGAATCGCGGATGCGCCTGTTCAGTCACTACCTGGCGTTCGCGCTGATGGCGGTGGTGGCGGTGTTGTGTGTATGGACACCGTGGCTGCACCCGGAAATTGCCACGCGCTGGTTCGCCCATGCCCACATCGCGGTGTTCGGCGTACTGATGCTGCTGGGGGTACTGGCCCTGGTCGGGCTGTTGAAGACCTTGCGTCAACATCACTCCCACTGGCCGTTCGTGTTCACGCTGGTGTTGGTATTCCTGGGTTATATCGGCCTGGCCTTCAGCATCTGGCCAAATATCGTGCCGCCGTCCATCAGCCTGTGGGACGCCGCATCACCACCGTCCAGCCAGTTGTTCATCCTGATTGGCACCTTGTTCATCCTGCCGATCATCCTGATGTACACCTGCTGGAGCTACTACGTGTTCCGCGGCAAAGTGAGGATTGGCGATGGCTACCATTAAGGCTGAAAAACCGCTGCCTTTTTACAAGCAGGTGGCACAGTTGAGCCTGCTGTTTTTAGGTGGGCTGATCATGTTGGCCGCCACGACGGCCCTGACGATGGAGTTGACCCATGGAACGCTCTGAAGTGTCGCAAACCCAACATAAGCCGGGCCCCTGGTACCAGCGGGTGCTTTGGCTGATCGCTATTTGGTTCGCCAGTGTGGTCGCACTCGGCATCGTGGCCAGTGGTTTTCGCTGGATGATGCACATGGCCGGCATGACCAGCCATTAAGCGCGCATTTCACCCCATGAAAGTCCGGCGCTCAAGGTAGCGCCGGATCTAGGAGAGCAACATGTCGGAACGTATTGATAAAACGCATCCCGTTGAATACGAGACAAAAAAAGGTGTCGTGGTACAGATTGGCTTCAGTTGGAGTCCGCCGCTTGATGTGCCGGTTGGGGCTACGCTGACCCTGGCAGGGTCAACCCCCCTCATGGCCTATGTCGAGGGCGATCACTGGGGCAGTTATGGCCAAGCGTTTGAAGAGTCACAAGCCGCCGCCGATCGCTGGGTGAGTTTTCTGCCTCGATAATTGGGGGGACCGGTGCCAAGGCAATTGTTTGGGCCTACGCGACCAGCCAGTACTGTGGAGCAGCGGCAGTTGTTTATGACTTCAGCCCCAGCCGCGCCGGATAGCATGCATGCAACTTTCTGTAAGACTGGAAGGGCAAACTGGTCTGTGATGATTTTGGTGGTTACAAGGCCAGTTTTGAACTCGGCGTGACCGAGATGGCTGCATGGCCTACGCGAGGCGAAAGTTCTTCGAACTACACGCTACGAACAAGAGCCAGTTGGCCGAGCATGCCCTGCGTTACATTCAGGTGCTGTACGAAATTGAGCTTGAAGTCTACGACTTTGAATCGGATTTACGCCACAGCGGGCTTTTACGTCAGGATCTTCACCAGGTCGATGTGCCGTTTACATCATCTGTTATTGCGCTATCGCAAAACCATAAGGGTGAATCGTGGTACTGCAACAACCACAGGGCTAGGTACTCGGGGCTCTTCACCCTGCCTCAGATTCGCTATGGTGGGTCGCTATTGTCCAGGCTATACGCGCCAGAGAGTGGCGTCGCCTGAGCAATGATCGCAGCCTGTTTGGTGGTCCAGCCTCTGCATGTAGAGCCGGGCACACTGCACCGTAAGCGTCCTGTTAAGCCGCCTTGACCTAAACCGATACGGTTACCGCATGAGAAGCCTTACCCGGCCTGACCCCGCGCGATCCTCCCTGCTTTCACTTCGTCCGCATACCCCGTCAGCCGATCCTCATCCGCATGAAGCACGGTGCACATCCTAAGCACGGCCTGGGCGTCTGCGTCATTCCCTGCCTGGCTAAGTCGCTCTGCAATCCTCATCAGCTCTACTGCTGACCACTTTAGGTCGGAGGCGATGCCTTGCAGATCGCGCTTGAGGTCTTGGCTGGGTTTGGTGAGGGGCATAAAGTTACCTAAAGATTTCTTTCAATTGATCCTGTCGTTTGAGAAGTATGGCCAGAAACAATGGTTGAACTCAAGTTTGCGGAGAGTCAGAAAACTCCTCCGACCAAGGACTGATCGCTCTGCGCGAGTGCCAGGCGCAAGACACGACATTCCTCCAACTAGTGAGTTCGCGACGATGTTAAGCACCGAAGTTTTTCCGCGACCTGTACGCATCGTTTGGGCTGCTGGCTGTAAGCATCCGCCCAACTCACCTTGCGTAAATCAGGCCGGCACCCACTGATGCGGTAGCAACTGCCCGATCTCACTGGCCCGCTGTGTCGGCAGCCGCGTCAGTACATCCTTGAGATAGGCATACGGATCACGCCCATTCATGCGTGCCGACTGGATCATGCTCATGATCGCCGCCTTGCGGATTACGTTGACGTTGATGCCGTGGCTGATAGCGACGCTGAATAGCGTTGCGCCCGGTTGCAGGCACTCCTGAACAGCCTGGGCCTTGAAAGGTTTTGAATAGGAGCTTCGTTGGCGCATGGAAATACTAACATTAAGGGCCATCGCGTCCGCTTAAAAATACGCGGATACGCCGCCCAACCCACTGGTCATGGAATGCGTGCGACTATTTCCATGGCACTAAACGAGATCGGCTACCCCAGAAGGCGCATCGATGCTCAGCGTTGACATGCGGGGGCTGAGCAGGTCTGTACGACCTATAACCATGCTAGGTATGTCGAGTCGCTGCGAACCATGATGCAGGATTGGCCAACCGCTGGGACCTGTGGATGCAGGGCAACCATGAGGCCGCGCGTGCGTCACTGACGATTCGGTTAGAGGGAACGGCTTCATTGCAAGAGGTGTTGGGGGAGGGGCGGCAGTTAGTTGCTTTATAACGTAGCTGCGACTCCTGAGAGAGTTAAAACTTCCTAAAATGTTGCTGCGCACTTGGCCGTCCTGGACAGGATGGTAGTGAAACCGATGGTGTTATAAAAAGGCATTTGTCGTGGTTACTTTGTAAGCCTCCGCTCAACACACCTTGGGCGATTAAACGGTCGCCCACCGGTTTGGCAATAGCTCTGCAATCTCACTTGCACGCTGTATCTGCAGGCAAGTAAAAGCATCTTTCATATAAGTCTACGGATCATATCTGTGAGGGGGAGATGTGCCGCAAGTAAGTGCGGCACTGATGAGTCACCCTGGACGTTTGGCGATTAGCTTCGGGTAAACGGCGTCAGCGTCAGAACTCTGATTTTCTCTGTCGAAAATCCGGTAACGAGTAGTTTCCTTTGTTGCCTGCACGAAGATCAGTGCCTAGGGGCTTGTATCCCTTTTGCACGGTCATGACCTGGTGCAGACCAAGCTCATGATGAGCTGACGGTGGGAAACCTTGGATGATATTCGCGAAGTTATTTGCCATCGATCGAATACTTTCCAGGGCCTGTAATGCCTAGCAGCAGGAAGCCGCCCATGATGCTGATGTTCTTGAAAAAGTGGATCATGTTGGCTGAGCGCTCTGGGTCAACCATAGTCCAAAAGTGATGCCCGATCAGAGACGTGCCGAGTACGAACAAGATATAGAGAAATGCGAGTGGGCGAGTGTAGAAACCCAGGATAATCACGATAGCGACAAAGAACTCCATGACGACGGCAATTCCCGCAGCGACCATGGGCATGGGCGCTCCGAGTGAACTCATGTAGGTAACGGTACCGTCAAAGTTGGTCAATTTACCCCAGCCGGTAATTATGAAAAGGATCATTAGCAGGATGCGAGCGAGCAGGATGAGTTCGTTTCTTTGATTCTGGAACAGGTTGTATCTCATGAGTACTTTCCTCAGGTGATGTAGTTTTAATATTAACACCCACCCATAAGTTTGGACCGTATTTTTCATGTCCATGACCTTTACGAGTGGCTATTTCGCGACGTCGAGTCGTCGGTATCGACCTTCACGTCGTGGCTCAAACGGGTCGCTAGCTTGCAGCATCAGATCAACGAAACTCCGACGTTGAGATCGCTTCTATGGAAGCAGAACGTCTCGGCATACGGTTTGAAGGCTTCGATTGCCATGGCATAGAACCTCCAAATGCAGATTCGTGGAGCAACACCAAGCAGGTAATGATCTTTGCTTCACAGATAATAACCTCCGCTTTCATCAACTTTGCGGCCCGCGGGCAGGGCCACCACGAGAAACTCCAACCTTAGCAGGGCGTAAGGGGCGCGCTCCGATGGAATAGCCAGGCTCAGCCACCAACGTAACTGTGCCATGCGGCACACTAGGGTCTTCGGTCTCAAATATTGCTTCGTGAAAATTTGGATCGAATGCCTCCCCTACTGGATTGAGCTTCCTAACGCCATGCTTTTCCAACGAGCGCAGCAATTCTTTCTCTGTGAGCTCGACTCCCTCGACCACCGTCTTGATCGGCCCTTCGTCTCGACGAACATCGTCAGGTATGCTACTGACCGCACGATCAAGGTTGTCTGCCACCCTTGCCATGTCACGCGCAAACTCGGTGACAGCGTATTGTCGTGCGTTGCTGACGTCCCGTTCCGAGCGTTTGCGTATATTTTCGGTCTCCGCCAGAGCGCGTAGCAGCCGGTCTTGAAGCTCTTTATTTTCAGCTTCCAGGCTCGTGATCTTGTCAGCCGTCGCAGTATCAGTGTCACCCGTTATCTGTTCTTGCTTGCCGTTACTGGTATCAGCATGCTCAGTCGTTGATTGCAGATCGCTGGGGGCTGGTTTGTGCTGTTCGTGATCTTTGTCTTTATCGTCGATCATTTGATTGTTCCTTCTCAATGTTTCAAGAAACCAGAAAGACTATCCACCTTGATGGATGCGGGTAGAGCTCAGGGAATGGTACCCAATTGGCAGGCAAAGCCAATCAGTGTTATGCCCTGAAACATCAGATCTACGGCCAGAAGGATGTCGAGCGACGATGCGCTGTTGACAGGCCATCCTATCAGGAAAACAAATCCTGCCAATGTTGTTACCACGCCGGATGTGAAGATCCATTTCCATCCTTTGGTCGGTCTAGCCCGAGTGGCGAGGAGCACTCGGGCTAGACCGGACAACAAGATCAGCGCAGCAATCAAGAAGGTAAGGAAAATCGATACAACACTAGGATTTAAAATGGCTGTGGTTCCGGCGGCGGCATACGACAGACCGCTAATGAGCCAAAGAAAAAAGCCACCCCAGGTGCGTAAGCGAAGCGCGTGAAAGAGTTGTGCAGCTCCCGCCAATGTGATCAAAGTACCGACGTGGAAGTTGGCAACCATCCTGGAATAAAAGAGATTGCCGGCCGCGATACCGCCAAGGGCGATGAAGACAACACCAAGGAAAAGAAACCAGCCCCATTTCGTGCCTGCATTAGCAAATGTTCCCGTCCGAGCGGAAATATCGGTAGTCGATGCCATCTGCAGTCTCCGTCGTTTACTCGACCCTCCAGGAGCCGGGACTCTGGTTTTGGGGCGGCGAACTGGTATGCCTGTTGTGATTGATGGAAATACACCTCACGTCTATTGGTAATTTAGGACGCAAAGACTGTGCCAGCAAAAAAAACCTCACTAAAACAATGTTTTATCGAATGGTGTATAAATTGAAGCAGACATATTGTCTGGCATCGAGCGGACAATATGTCCAAGAGAACGCCAAATGGGTCTGCTTTAACCCAGACTAACTTGTTCCATTTTTTGTGACCGGAAACATCAAATCGCTTCCGGCAGCCAAACAGTAAACGTCGTGCCTTCTCCCGGTTTGCTGGTCACGGAAATTGTGCCCCCATTCCGCGTTACCAGCATCTGACTGATGGAGAGACCAAGACCGGTTCCCTCGCGGCGTTTGGTCGTAAAAAAGGGATCGAAAATTCTAATTGCCACTTCTGGCGCCATACCGTCCCCGTTATCGGAAACCTCAACCAACACGCCCGGTGTCTGATCCATATCGGAATCGAAGCTTCGTAGAACAAGCTTCCCCCCTTGCGGTAAGGCATGACATGCGTTGACGATCAAATTGACAAGAACCTGCTGAAGTTCAGTTCGACTCATAACTATTAATCGGGTTGCCCGGTCATCCCGTTCGATTGAGATCATCGTGTTCTTCAGGAGATGGTGCACAAGCGGTAGCGTATCGTCGATAACGTCGGCGACGATATAACGCTCAAAAACTCCAGCATATTCCTGCGGTTTCGAAAACCTCAGGAGTTTGGTGACCATCTCACTGATGCGCATCAATTGCTGATCGATGAGGCGGAACTCGTTCTTCGCATTATCGGCATCAGATCCGATGATACTTTGAATCACCTCGATATTGCCCTGTATTACCGCGATCGGATTGTTAATCTCATGAGCAATGCCTGCGGTGATCTCTCCGATGGCCGCAAGCTTCTCTGACATGATCAGTTTCTTCGACGTGGTCTCCAGCTGCTCGTTTGCTTGCTGAAGCTCACGTGCTCGCTCTTCTACACGCTGATTGAGCTCGGTGTTCCAGAGGCGCAGTTCAACGTCACGTTCTTGAACCTGATTGAGTAGATGATCCAGTTCGGATGCCACCTGACCGATTTCGTCGGTCATGTGCGGAAGGCCAGTCCTGGCTGATAAGTCGCCACTTTCCACCTCACAGATCGTGCGGGTCATTCGCTCCAGCGGGCGGAAGATATTTCCTGTCCACACTAGAAACAACGGAACTGTGGCTGCGACGGCTACGCCAAACGCAATGACGATTGCGATCAGTGTTTCACGTTTCGCATTGGTGAAGGGTTTTTGCAGGAAACCTACATACAGCATTCCCACTCGCCGGTCATAGCTGTCGAGAAGCGGTTCATAAGCAGAAATGTACCAGTCATTGACAACAAAGGCCTGTTCCCGCCAGGTTTTTCCGTACTTCAGTACTGCTTCGCCCACTTCTTTAGATACACGCGTTCCGATCGCGCGTTTCCCTTCGTAGAGGCTGACATTGGTGCTGATGCGTATGTCTGAAAGAAATACCGTAGCGGTTCCATTACTATCGGAAGGGAGGCTGCCTTCGTTGTAAATCAACTGGTTGATAGCATCGACAAACGAGCTGTTATTGTTCAACAACACCCCGGCAATCAACGCTCCCCGACGACCATCGCCGAGTGTAGCGGTGCTCGCCGAATGCAGGATGAGGCCACGTGTTTCCAGACGCGCTGGCGTATTCTCATCCTCTTGTAATGCTATCAAGTCAATCTTGGCCTGATCCGCCAATTGCGGCGACAACGATGAGAGTTCCTGCTGATTGAAAACGTCGAACCGCGCCGCTGGATGGCCATTAAGGGCAGCCTTGACAATTGGCCAGTCCCAGCGTGGTGACTCCGTCGCAAGAACACGGCTGCTCGCTATTATCCGACCTACATCGTCGATGAGATACAGAAAATCCAGCCCCCGCACTCTAGCGGTTTCATCAAGAAATTCATCGATTTTGGTGGCCGGAACATTTCTGCCCGAGGTGAGATCGCGGAAACGTGCAGACTTGCTCACAGCCGAAATGCGCTCTTCGGTGCCATTAAGCATCTTGTCAACGTACAGATGGGCAATCGTGAGGTCGTCGTTGACTTTAGATATAGCTAGACCATCGAAACGGGAGTTCCAGCGATAGATGTTGATTGCCAACAAAATTGGGAGAATGACCAGCATCGGCACAAGCGCAATCGCTAGTAACCGGTAACGAATCCAGCCTTTAGGGGGCGGGTTATTGTTCAAGACTTTAGACATTCCAGCTTGCGCATTTGCGGTCGATCGTCTTGCGCGAAACTCTAAGGCGCCGCGCAGCCTCCTCGCGATCGCCACCAACTTCACGCAGGATGGTTAAAATATGCCGTTTCTCGATCTCGGCTAGGCTCTGCCCTCCGTTTTCAACGACTGGCGCAACGGCCCGTTCAGCCTCTTCCGGAAAACATCCAAGGATCACGGCCCGTTCGATAAAATTGCGTAACTCCCTGATGTTGCCCGGCCAATCGTAGCGAAGAAGATACGAACGGACATGCTCATCGATTTCAATAGCGGGCATACCCACCTGTTGGGCTACTTCGCTCATGAACAATGACGCCAGTTGGAGTACATCATTGCCGCGGTCCTTCAGTGCTGGCAGTTGGATGTGCACGACATTGATTCGGAAAAAGAGATCGGCACGGAACTGGCCTTCCTCTACGCGCCTTTCCAGATTTGCATTGGTCGCAAAAATAAATCTGGCGTCGAATGGAATTTCACGTTCGGCACCGACTGGTCTCACACGGCGATCTTCAAGCACGCGTAAAAGCTTGCTCTGCAACTGGAAGGGCATGTCAGCAATCTCATCTAGAAAAATCGTTCCCCCTTGAGCGTGCATGAATAGACCTTCACGGGTTCGATTTGCCCCAGAGAACGCACCTTTTAAATGGCCAAACAGTTCGCTTTCGATTATGTCGGCAGGGATCGCTCCGCAATTGATCGGTACGAATAGCTTGTCCGCCCTGTTCGAAAGTGAATGCAGCGAACGTGCTGCAACCTCTTTTCCGGTTCCTGAAGGACCTGTCAGCAGCACCGAAGTAGGTATTGGGGCCACACGGGCAATCATTTCACGAACCTTCTCCGTTGCTGGGGAGTTACCGATGAAATTATTGCGAAGAAAGCCCTGGTAGGCTGGAAAGTTGAGCTGATGCTGCAAAACATCAATTTCGCGCTGGAGTCGTATCCTATCGATACAGCGCGCGATCGAATTCAGCAATTGATTCGATCTGAAGGGCTTCAGAAGAAAATCGACCACGCCCACGCGCACTGCGTTTATAGCTGTGTCGAGATCCGCGTAGGCCGTCATCAGAATGACGTCTGCAAAAAAGCCGGTGGCGCGCTGATCGGCCAGCCAGTCAAGTCCATGCTGATCCGGCATGATGTTGTCGAGGATGACGACATCGAAATGCTGATCAACAAGCTTGTAGGACGCTTCAGCTGTACTCCCTGCCTCTTCAATGAGTTTGCAGCGTGGCCCAAGCGTCTTTACCAGAAAGTTTCGCATGCCCGGCTCGTCATCGACGACTAGAATGCAAGCCTGCGCAAGCCAAGGGCCGAACTCACGATCCTTGACGCGCTCTAACGTTTCATTGATCGGATCCTCTTCCATTTCGACTCCCTGGAACGCATTTTTGCGACAACTTCAGTCTGGCTCCTCTGCAGGAGAGGGCGGGTTGCATTACCGTCTGGGAGTGCCGCTAATGGACACTTCAGTTCGTTTTTCCCTTCATATCCACCTGCAACTGTTCGAATGCGTATCGCAAACCGTGCAATTGGTCGAGCAGATGAAGAATGACATCTATGCCGGCATCGTTCGCCCCTATTTTCTCTGCCAGCTCCCGGATCAGATATGCCCTCGCAACATCAGCATCCGAAAAGCTCAGCCCCAACGATGTTTGCTCAGGGAAAAACCATTCTTGTTCGATCCAGAATTCAAGCGTTTGGACCTGCAGACCGGAACGAATGAGAAACTCCTTCTTCGTTATGATCATGATTTGTCCTCGCGCGGATTAAAGTCTTTGCCGGTATCCCAATTTGAAATGAAAGCTTCAAGATCGGAATCCGGTTGCTTTGGTAAGACAATGCTGAGTTTGACAAACTCGTCACCGAATCCACCACCATGGCGGGGAGCTCCCTTCCCACGAAGTCTCAGCTTCGTGCCTGTATTAGATCCCTTCGGTATGGCCATCGAAACATCGCCTGTGGGCGTCGGGACACGTATCTTCCCGCCAAGCACTGCCTCTGACAGTGAAATCGGTAGTTCCAATGAGATATCGTCTCCGTTGCGACTGAATCGGGAGTCAGGGAGTACCTCGATTTGAATCAGCGCATCCCCGCTGATGCCTTTACCGGCACCTGGCGCCCCCTTGCCCTTAAGTCGAAGGATTTTGCCATCGATAAGCCCCGCGGGAATGCTGACATCCAGGGTTCCGCCGCCTGGAAGCGTCAGACGTTTGTTTGCACCGGCGATCGATTCGACGAAGGATATGGGTAATGTGTAATGCAGGTCCTCGCCACGCCGATTTGCGCGATGTCGCTGGCTGCCTCGTAAAATTTCCGCGAAGACATCGTCAGAATCCATGAAATCAGCGAATCCCGAAGTGTCCATGTAAGGGTGCCCGCCATCCGAGTGCGCGAAATCCCGATAGTAATGATGTTGTGGTCGCTCGGTCCCAGTTTCGTCGATTTCACCGCTGTCGAAGCGCTTCCGCTTTTCTGCGTCGCCCAGTAAGTCATAGGCTCCCGCGACCACCTTGAACTTTTCTTCGGCGGCCTTATCACCTGGATTCAAGTCGGGATGTAGCTTCTTTGCCAGCTTGCGATAGGCAGACTGGATTTCTGCGGATGACGCGGTCGGGCTGACACCAAGGGTCTCATACGGATTGTTCACGTCTTACTCCGGCTTGTTGAGTTTCCCAATTCAAACTCCTGTTCACGGCCGCGAAAAGGCAAGGGAAGACCTCACCTGGCGATTTCGCAACGTTTCGCCGCAAATCCATCCAACCGTAGCATCACGCAGGATGGACCTTGCTGCGTTTCATACAGAAATGAGTTAGAAGGCGTTTGCACTAGGCCATCGCCGTCATTTCTCCTTCTTTTGATCGTCGTCGATTTCGGTAAAGTCGGCATCCACAACGTCGTCATTATGTGACGGCTGTGGAGCTGTCTCCGATTGTTGAGACTGTGAATGGATCGCCTCAGCTAACTTCATGCCGGCCTGTTGCAAGGCATTGATCTTGGTGCTGATCGCATCACCATCATTACCTTTGAGCGCTTCGCGGAGGTCTGACAGGGCATTTTCCACCGTACGGTGGTCGGCTTCGGCTAGTTTGGAACCGTGCTCGGCCAGTGTCTTTTCCGTTTCGTGGACGAGAGCGTCACCCGCGTTTCTTGCTTCGATAGTCTCCCGGCGTTTCTTGTCCTCGGTTGCATGAGTTTCCGCGTCCTTGACCATTCGCTCGATATCGGCTTCGGAGAGGCCTCCTGACGCCTGGATCTGAATGTTCTGCTCTTTGCCCGTTCCCTTGTCTTTGGCAGATACGTTGACGATACCGTTTGCATCTATGTCGAAAGTTACCTCGATCTGAGGCATACCACGCGGTGCCGGCGGAATACCCGTCAGGTCGAATTGAGCAAGCATCTTATTGTCGGCAGCTAGCTCCCGCTCACCCTGGAATACCCGGATCGTCACTGCGCCCTGGTTATCGTCAGCGGTCGAGAATATCTGGCTCTTTTTGGCCGGAACGGTGGTATTGCGTTCGATTAGTCGGGTGAACACGCCACCCAACGTTTCAAGCCCGAGCGACAGCGGTGTCACATCGAGAAGTACCACATCCTTCACGTCACCCTGGAGGACACCGGCCTGGATCGCGGCGCCTATGGCAACGACCTCATCCGGGTTTACGCCCTTATGGGGTTCCTTGCCGAAAATCTTTTCGACGACTTCTTGGATTTTCGGCATCCTAGTCATGCCACCGACGAGCACGACCTCACTTACTTCTTTTGCAGTCAGGCCCGCGTCCTTCAGAGCATTCTGGCAAGGCTCAATGGTTCGCTGAATGAGGTCCTCGACCAGAGATTCGAATTTCGATCTCGTGACTTTGATTTGTAGATGCTTTGGCCCTGTTGCGTCCGCCGTGATAAAGGGTAGATTGACTTCCGTCTGGGTTGTCGTAGAGAGCTCAATCTTCGCCTTCTCCGCGGCTTCCTTGAGACGCTGCAGAGCGAGCTTGTCCGTTTTGAGATCGATGCCTTGTTCCTTCTTGAACTCCGATGAGATGTATTCTACCAAACGCATATCGAAGTCCTCGCCGCCGAGGAAGGTGTCACCATTCGTCGATTTCACCTCAAATACACCGTCACCGATGTCGAGGATGGAAATATCGAAGGTGCCGCCACCAAGGTCATAGACCGCGATTTTCGATTGTTTTTTTACGTCAAGGCCATAAGCCAGCGCTGCGGCCGTCGGTTCGTTGATAATGCGCAGAACTTCAAGCCCCGCGATCTTGCCGGCGTCCTTGGTTGCCTGACGTTGAGCGTCATTGAAATAGGCTGGAACTGTGATGACCGCTTGCGTGATCTTTTCCCCCAGATTCGCTTCGGCGGTTTCCTTCATTTTTTGAAGGATGAAGGCTGAAATCTGGGAGGGCGAATAAGTTTTGCCTTCTGCCTCCACCCAGGCGTCGCCGTTTCCTGCCTTGACGATATTGTAAGGAACGAGCCCCTTGTCCTTCGCGACGGTCGGATCCTCATAACGACGACCGATGAGGCGCTTCACGGCAAAGATCGTATTAGTCGGGTTCGTCACGGCTTGGCGTCGCGCAGGCTGCCCTACCAGTCGCTCACCGTCGCTTGTGAACGCGACGATGGAGGGCGTCGTGCGTGCGCCTTCCGAATTCTCAATAATACGGGTGTTCTTGCCGTCCATGACGGCAACGCAGGAGTTGGTCGTACCCAGATCGATTCCGATAATTTTACTCATCGTATTGTTCCTCTGTTTGGTTCTCAGATTTGATGTATCTGCCCCACACAGCCATCCGTCTGGGGACACCACTCCATTGCTCGCTCATCCGACGGAGGCACTGCCGCTTTTCAGGTGTTTTTGTACTCCCAAGCTTCCCGGCCATTACATGTTCTGCGGTGGTCTGCCCGTTGAACCGGATCTGCCAAAATAGTGTAGCAACTAGTTGAGAAGCAGTTTGTCGAGTTTGTTTTGCAACGGTCGTGCCAGCAAATGTAGCTCCGTATTTCAACCACTTACATAGATCCTTCGTACTCTTCAGACATGATGTCCAAAAAAACAGGACAAAATGTCCGAGTCGAGGTTGAAACTGCATGAAGCCCGGAAAGCAGTACCAAGATTGTTCCGCGCGCCCTTTATCGTGGTGAACTTACATCAACTTTTGTTTATAACAACCTGAATTTACGTGAATTAGATGTCAGGAAAAAATCAACCTAGATCTCACCCCAAACAAATAAATTGCCTAAATTCGGGCTATCTATGGTCGCTGATTAAATAGAATCACAGTCCTATCTAGTTGATTGTTTTATATTTTTGAATATTTGCACGATTTTTTGCGGTGCGTGCTTTGTTGTGGCAAGTATCTGAGAAGGGACTATCTAGTATGGTTAGCCTTGGTAACGGCATCAATTTTGCTGCTGTGGGAGAAGGGGGGGCGTTCACATGTCATCTCCTGCCGCCAGCTTTAAAAAGGGACAGAGTACGCGGGAAGACCTCAGTGACTAGATTTGCGCTGAGCGTTCAAGCGTCGTCCATTTTGTGCGGCGGATCCGTTCGCCATATCAAACAGCGGGTGCTATGAATAAAGGCGTAGGGCGTATTTCTCTTTTCTCGAAGGAGCTGACCGTGTCCGCAGCCATTTCTGATCCGCTCATACACGAGCGACACTCAACCAGAATCGTCGTCTATGCCGCGTTGGCCGGCAATATCGCAGTGGCGATAACCAAGCTGGCTGCTGCGGCGGTGACCGGAAGTGCCGCGATGTTCAGCGAGGCCGTGCACTCAGTTGTCGATTGCGGCAATGAAGGACTTATTCTTTACGGCTATTATCGTGCGACACGAAGGCCGGATCTCGTGCATCCCCTTGGATTCGGTCGGGAACTCTATTTCTGGAGCTTTATCGTCGCGTTGCTACTTTTTGCGCTTGGCGCTGGTGTCTCGATTTACCAAGGGGTTCGGCATGTGATTACTCCACAGCCCCTTGAATACACCAGTATTAGCTATGCGGTTCTGGCCCTCTCGTTCGTTTTCGAGGGCGCGTCCTGGATTATCGGTTGGCGCACTTTGGCCAGGGCCCGAGGTGATATCGGTTTTTGGAAGGCGTTTCGCCAAAGCAAGAATCCTCCTGCATTTATGGTGGTGTTCGAAGACAGCGCAGCGCTGATCGGCATTGCAATTGCAGCGATCGGTATCGCTGCAGCCGAAAAGCTCGAAATGCCGGTTCTCGATGGGGCTGCCTCGATCCTAATCGGAGTCGTACTCGCAATCACGGCGTTACTGCTTGCGATCGAAAGCAAGAGCCTGTTGATCGGGGAAAGGGCGACACCGGCGCTCGTTGAGGCCATTTGCCTGATCGCTCAGGAGCACTCCGGTGTGATCCATGCGAACAGCGCATTGACAGCACAGCTTGCACCTGATCAGGCATTGGTCGCTCTTAGCATCGAATTTGATCCAGGCTTACTAACGGAGCAGATCGAAGAGTGCGTTGCTACGATAGAGCAAAAGGTACGTGCCGCGTATCCAGAGGTCACTGCCTTGTTCGTCAAGCCGCAAACGCTTGGCCAATTCGAAAGTGCGCGTAAGAAGAGATTCGGAATCTGCGAATTGCCCCCTCGATGACGACACTCTCTGCCGTGCTGAGGCCACAACGGCAAAGAGTGCCAAAAAGCCAACTGCAGACCCAAAATTGGCTATCTGGATGGGCGTCTGGAACCAGTTTGATTTCTGCCGACGAAGATATCGGCTATGACTATAGTGGATGGGTGGTAGTAGTCACTCAGCTATGGTTTTTAAGCCTCAAGCATGTAGTAGACGGAGAAAACAGGATCTTCTTTCGCCTCAGGCCTCACGCCGCTCTTGAGTACAGGGCGACTTCATTTGGAAGCTTGACCGTAAGGAAGACTGAGAGGGGACAGTTTGTACTTAAGTAGTGGATAGACTGTCTGCTGCGAGAGGAAGGAAAATCATCAACCTGCTGATTATAAATATATTTTTGTGCTGGCGTGGACATTGCTATGTAATTACAAGATTAGCTGAAGTCGATTACTCGTACCGTAGGAGATTGTCATGTCCGTTCTGGTCGTTATCGTTTACCCAACCGAAGAAAAGGCTGAGGTAATAAGGCACAAGTTGCTGAGCCTGCAAAAGGAGTACCTAATCGAACTATCCGACGCAGTGATCGCGGTCAAGCAGGATAGCGGCAGGGTAAAGCTGATCCAATTGATCAACACCACTGCGGTCGGTGTGGTTTCCGGGGGCTTCTGGGGGCTTCTGATAGGTTCGCTCTTTCTAATGCCTCTTCTCGGCGCTTCACTCGGCGCAGCGTCTGGTGCCTTGAGTGGGGCACTGAATGACTTCGGGATAAATGACGGATTCATGAGGGAGCTTGCTACGACGCTAAAACCGGAAAGTGCAGCACTCTTTCTGCTGATACGCAGAATGACCGCCGATAAGGTGCTGGAGGAGTTGAGGGGGTCGGGCGGTACGGTACTCAAAACCTCCCTGGATCATACCAAGGAGCAGGCCTTGAGGGACGCGCTTGCAGCCTCCCCAGCTTTTGGGAGTTCTGCAACCGCTGAGATTTCGTCTATCTAAAAGCTGAATATCCGATAATCCTCAACGTTACTCTAAAGGGTGATTGAAATGAACGTTGAAAAATTTACAGACCGTGCGAAGGGATTTATCCAGTCGGCTCAATCGCTCGCTATGCGAGAAGGGCATCAGCAATTTTCCGCCCTGCACCTCCTCAAGGTATTGCTGGATGATACCGAAGGCCTAGTTTCGGGCCTGATCGACCGTTCGGGCGGGAACTCTCGCACTGTCCATGCCGCGGTCGAAGATGCTTTGGCGAAGCTGCCGAAGGTTTCGGGATCTGGGGCAGGGCAGGTTTACATGGCGTCCGAGCTCGCCCGTGTATTTGACGCAGCAGAAAAAATTGCAGAAAAAGCAGGAGACAGCTATGTCACAGTAGAGCGGCTGTTCCAGGCTCTCGTCGAGGATCGCAGCAGCGATGCCAGTAAGCTTCTATCCGACTGCGGTGTGAATCTTCAGGCGGTGACGGCGGCAATTAGCGCACTTCGAAAGGGTCGTACGGCGGACAGCGCCTCAGCCGAAAATACCTATGATGCTCTAAAAAAATACGCCCGCGACCTTACCAAGGAAGCGCGTGACGGAAAGCTTGATCCAGTAATCGGCCGCGATGAGGAAATCCGGCGCACCGTGCAGGTACTTTCTCGCCGATCCAAGAATAACCCGGTGTTGATCGGCGAGCCTGGCGTTGGTAAAACGGCCATTGTCGAGGGACTTGCTCTTCGCATCATTAACGGTGATGTGCCAGAAAGTCTTCATCATAAAAAACTTCTCTCCCTTGATCTCGGCGCTCTTATTGCGGGTGCGAAATACAGGGGGGAGTTCGAAGAACGTCTGAAGGCTGTGCTGCAGGAGGTAACCTCTGCGGAGGGTGGCATCATTCTCTTCATCGACGAAATGCATACACTGATTGGGGCAGGCAAGACTGACGGTGCGATGGATGCCTCTAACTTGCTGAAACCTGCGCTTGCTCGCGGAGAATTACATTGTGTCGGGGCCACAACGCTCGATGAATATCGTAAGCATGTGGAGAAAGACCCCGCACTTGCTCGGCGCTTTCAGCCGGTATTTGTTCCTGAACCGAGTGTAGAGGATACTATCTCGATCCTTCGCGGCCTGAAGGAAAAGTACGAACTCCACCACGGTGTCCGAATTTCTGACGCGGCGCTTGTGGCGGCCGCTACCCTGTCGAACCGATATATCACGGATCGCTTCCTGCCGGACAAGGCCATCGACCTGATCGACGAAGCAGCTGCGCGCCTGAAAATGCAGGTCGACTCAAAGCCTGAAGAGCTTGATTCGCTTGATCGGGACATTATTCGCCTCAAGATTGAGCAGGAAGCGCTCAAGAAGGAAAGTGATCAGGGCTCGAAGGCACGATTGCAAATTTTGGAAAAAGAACTTGTCGGCTTGGAAAAGAGTTCGGCCGATCTGACATCCAAGTGGCAGGCGGAGAAGGGCAAACTTTCCGACGCCCAAAAAATCAAAAGCGAACTGGAGCAATATCGTACCGAGCTTGCCAATGCTCAGCGCAAGGGCGAGTTTCAGCGGGCCGGTGAACTGTCCTACAGCACCATCCCCGAGTTGGAGAAGAAGTTGGCAGCCATCGAGTCTACGGAGACTTCCTCGATTGGTGAGACCGTGACCGCCGACGACATTGCTCATGTGGTTTCGCGCTGGACTGGTGTGCCGGTTACAAAAATGTTGGAGGGTGAAAAGGACAAGCTTCTTCATATGGAGGAAAAACTCGGCAAGCGCATAGTCGGCCAGGCCCAAGCTATTCGTGCTGTTTCCACTGCGGTGCGGCGAGCCCGAGCTGGTTTGCAGGATCCCAATCGCCCTATAGGTTCCTTCATGTTCCTTGGACCAACAGGTGTGGGGAAAACAGAATTAGCCAAGGCACTCGCTGAGTTTCTCTTCGATGACGAGACTGCGATGGTTCGCATCGACATGTCCGAATTCATGGAAAAACATTCTGTGTCGCGGCTAATTGGTGCTCCTCCTGGTTATGTGGGGTACGACGAAGGCGGGGCATTGACCGAGGCGGTACGTCGGCGGCCCTATCAGGTCGTGCTTTTCGATGAAATAGAGAAGGCGCATCCGGATGTTTTCAACGTTCTACTGCAAGTACTCGATGACGGGCGCCTGACTGACGGTCAGGGACGTACGATCGACTTCCGCAACACATTGATAATCATGACGTCCAATATCGGCGCGGAATACCTCGTCAATCAACCAGAAGGCGAGAAGACCAGTGCTGTGCGCGAGGAGGTTATGGCGATGGTGCGCGTTCACTTCCGTCCAGAATTCCTCAACCGGATCGATGCAATTATACTGTTCCATCGTCTGCAGAAAAACGAAATGGGCCGCATTGTTGACATTCAATTCGCTCGCCTGAAAAAGCTGCTTGGTGATAGAAAGATCGTTCTGTCGCTTGATGCGATGGCGCAGAACTGGTTGGCGGAAAAAGGTTGGGATCCAGCGTTCGGCGCCCGTCCACTGAAGCGCGCCATTCAACGCTATGTGCAGGACCCACTCGCCGAATTGCTTCTTGCGGGAGAGGTGCATGATGACTCGACAGTGATGATTTCAGTCGGGAAAGACGGCCTCACGTTCAATGGAAAGGTCATCAGGATCATGGACGACGATGAAGACTGAAAACCTGGATCGAACGCCGAGGGGAATGCTCGCGCTAGTCAAATTCCTTTGATGCTGCAAGCTAAAACGCAGGTTATCCGCGATCAGTAGATGAGAAGAAATAATGGGTTAAAAAATTAAAGACGGCATGAGTGATAGACGCCCATGTCAGGACTGTCGATCGGCTCGCAGTAGCTTTTTACCTTGAACGAAGAGCAACAGTTAAGGATTGGGCGGGTACGCCTTTTAGCTTAGGACATAGTCAACAGGTTGGAGTGGAGGAGGGATATAGGTACGGCCAATTGCACTTAGGACATCTCGTTCAATCGCTCGAACAAGGGCATCAGTGGGAAGATCGTTTTCATCCCGTCCAAAAGGATCCTCCAACTCATCTCCGATGGCATCAAGTCCAAAAAATGTATAGCTGACTATCGCAGTGAAAATTGGCGCAATCCATCCTAAAGGTTCAGCCAGCGCGAAGGGCAGCAGTATGCAAAAGAGATAGATAGTGCGGTGCAGGAGCAATGTGTATGGAAAGGGAAGGGGGGTATTTTTAATACGCTCGCAAATTGCCTGGGCCTCACACAAGCCCGTTAATCGCTGCTCCAGCGTCACATATCGCCACTCACTGATGATGTTTTCTTGAGCCAGGCGTGAACACTCCCTACCGGTTTCTTGCAAAATGCCATCGCTGATGTTAAAGGTCGGGGTGATCTTGATCAGAAGGCCAGGTACCCAAGGTCGAGCAGCTTTCAGCTCATCCTCATTGCGAAGCCTTGCGTTAAGCGCATGAGCGTACCCACACAATCCCAGGAGCATCCTTTCCCTTAACTCAGTGTCCTGAATGACACAGCTCTCGCGGATGAAAGAGCGCACTTCGATGATGATTCTTCCCCATTCCTTGCGTCCCTCCCACCACCGATCGTAACAGGCGGAATTGCGAAAGCTCATGAAGATGGACAGTGACAGGCCTAGTAGGGTGAAAGGTGTGGCGTTGACGCGTGAGAAGAAAGCAGGATGCATACTTTCAATCAATACGATGATGGACGCCAAGACGGTCACCATGATGCTTCGCCGAATGATACGTTTAGCGATAGATCCCTTCAGCGTAACCAGAACGTTTAGCATGTTTGGCTTGGGATGAACGATCATGGCTGCCCCGCAAAGGAATGAAAGGACTAGGAGTTAGCCACCCGTCATATTCATGAAGCGAAGAATTTGTACGTCGCCATTCGTTTCGAAATGATGGCTGAAGGGCTTCAGCTTTATAGCCTCACGGATGGCTCTGTCGAGCCGCTCGCTATCTGCAGGGTAGCTGCGAAGAATCTGTTTCAGATCGCTGGAGTGTTCGTTACCCAGGCACAGCAGCAGTCGACCTTCGACCGTTACTCTCACCCGATTACAGCTCCCGCAAAAGTTATGGCTATGGGGTGAAATGAAGCCAACTCTGATATTGGGTGCTTCCGTGATCCGCCAGTAGCTGGATGGGCCCTGGGTGGATTCGGCTGACTCGATCAAAGTGAAGACTTCGCTCAGACGCGCTCGAACCTCGTCACTTGAACAGTAGGACTCATTGCGCTGGTGCTCAGTGATGACGCCCAGAGGCATTTCTTCAATGAAGGAAATGTCTAGCTGTCTATCGATGGCAAATCGCACCAGGTCAACCACTTCCGTATCGTTACGTCCCTTGAGCACTACACAGTTAAGTTTGGTGTGGCGAAAATCGGCGGCAAGGGCGGCATCGATTCCAGCAATCACGCGGCTTAGATCGCCTGTTCTTGTCAGTGTCTTGAAAAGCTGGCTATTCAAGCTGTCCAGGCTGATGTTCAGGCGAGATACGCCGGCATCACGCAAGGGTTTCGCCATGTGGGGGAGTTGTGAGCCATTAGTACTCATGCACAGCTCTCTCAGGCCTGGCAATGCGGCGATCTGATCACACAATTTAACAATGCCGTTTCGTACGACTGGTTCTCCGCCCGTCAGTCGAATTTTATGCACGCCCAAAGCCACGAATTGCTGTGCTATTTGGAACAGTTCTTCCAGCGTCAAAATGCTCTGACGAGGTAGAAATTGCATGTCTTCTGCCATGCAGTAAACACAACGAAAATCACAGCGATCAGTCACCGACATTCTGAGGTACGTGATTTTGCGATTGAAGCTGTCGACTAGCTCATTGTTTGGTATGTCCACTTTTGCCGTACCTTTTCATTGTGATTATCGGTGTCGAGGCGAAAGCATGCTTTGGAGCCAATCTAGGAGAGGAGGGGTGAAACTTAAGCATAGGCAGGTGGCCGAGAGGCGTCAAACGGCACGGTATTCCAGGTTCGACGGCTCAAGATTCGTTAGCGCTTTTCGACGTTTTCAGCGTCCCTAGCGTCCATTTCGGCATTACGCTCCTCCACTCGTTTACGCTGCTCAACGGTCAACTCAATCCTATGCGCGGTATCTCGCAGAATCAGCAAACCTCCGATGATCGATAAAAACGCAATGGCAGTAATCAACCAGGCGTACCAAGGCATAACGCTCTCCTGTGTTCGTACGTAGTATTTCTGATCAAGCGTCCATGATTGGTTGGTGCGCTCTTTCTTTAGTCTAGAACGGTAGCAGATGTGTCTTCTATTAATGGTTTTGCAGGGAGCCCAGTCCTGCTGGGGCTATGACGACTGGTCAGCGCCGGTAGCCTAACGCTAGGCTGTGACTCTGCACAGGCGATGACTTGCCTACCGGTTAATCTAAATCCCAAGACACCCCGTACCCTGAGGAAGATGTCGCGACACAAGCTCTAAGCAGAGGCAATATGCGGCAGTTTCGCACTTAAGGATCTATGTGGAGTAGGTAACTGCCGCTCCTACTGCAGCGATGGGTAATGGATGGGGGCATTCCCAAATGGTATAGCGTTATGTTGGGCTAGCCCCTAAACGATTTGAAGTGAAAACTAGTTTGAAGCAGTTCAATCTTTCACTGCGTGGTCGACACGTGTCGCTACAGTCAGGCTTTTGAGCAGCAGATCAGCTGGTAAAGGACTGCCAAGCAAAAAACCTTGTAACGTATTACAACCTAAACGGGTAAGTAACTCCTGTTGCTCTACTGTCTCCACACCCTCAGCCACAATTTTCAGTCCTAGCGTATGCCCAAGTGCAATAATTGCTGAAACAATCGCTGCGTCATCATTACCTTGAGCCAGCTCGGTTATAAATCCGCGGTCGATTTTCAGTTCATCGGCGGGTAATCGTTTCAAATAGAGCAGGCTTGAGTAGCCAGTCCCAAAATCGTCGATGGAAATGCTCAGTCCCAATGCTGATAGTTGCTCCAATATCACCAGGTTAGCCTCAGCATCCCGCATGGCCGTAGATTCTGTAACCTCAAGAATCAGGTGTTGGGGATTAAGCGAATGACGCTCCAGTGCTTCACGCACGACTTTCACTAGGCCGGGATACCCCAGCTGAACTGTGGATAAATTTATCGCAATACTCCAGTCCTGATGGCCTTCGTCGTGCCATTCACGTATTTGTCGACAGGCTTCGTCAATTACCCAATTTCCAATGGGAATAATCAAACCGGTTCTTTCCGCAAGTGGTAGAAATCGATCGGGCGGGATTAGGCCGAGTTCAGGACTTCGCCAACGTAACAAAGCTTCAACGCCGATCATCGGACCGTTGGGGGCGAGCATTTTAGGTTGGTAGTACAGCAGGAATTCGTCTTGCTCAAGTGCCTTACGCATGTCATGTTGAAGTTGCATCTGCTCATGGGCGTTGATGTTCATCGCGCTTTCGAAGAAGCAGTAACCATTCCGACCCACTTCCTTGGCGTGGTACATCGCAGCATCTGCACTGATCATTAACTCGTGCGCGGTAAGTCCATCATTAGGGAACAATGCAATACCAATGCTCGCTGATATGTGTAGGGTATGATGAGAGATGTTATAGGGGGTGCCAATGCTCTCGATCAGCCTTTGTGCCAGCGCCGCTGTATCTTCAGGATCCCCCGGATCAATCAATAGCACGAACTCGTCGCCACCTAGGCGTGCGACGGTATCCTCGCAGCGTTTGGTGTGTAAAATTCGCCGTGAGACTTCTATCAGGAGCAGGTCGCCAACGTGATGTCCGTACACATCATTGATGGTCTTGAAACCATCCAAATCCATGAATAACACTGAGAAATAGCGATTTTCTCGCGCAGCTTTTTGAATAGTTTGTTCTAATCGATCATTCAGCAGGACACGATTGGGTAACTTGGTAAGGTTGTCATGCAATGCTAGCTGAATCAGTTCGCTGTTGGCATTATCGAGTGAGGTTGCTAACAGATTAGTGCGTACATCCAGCATGGAAATTATCAGCGCGATGGCGAATACCGCCAGGCTTACTACGATCACCAGTACTGCTAACCAATTAGTATCGATCCCGTTGTTCGACGCGCCACAGAAACTGCCAGTAGGAAACTGCGCAGCCGCCATTCCGGTGTAATGCATACCGACAATGGCGCAACCCATTAAGAGTGACGCACCTAAACGTGCATACGTAGTCCTTTTTGACATTTTACGTAGACGGAAAGCAATCCAAAGGGCAGCCCCTGAAGCAAGAATCGCAATAGCAATAGATAGGAAAAATATCCAGGGTACATAGATCACACTCGGCGTCATCAACATTGCTGCCATCCCGGTGTAATGCATGGCAGCAATGCCGATTCCCATAAGCAAACCACCTAAGCTAAGCCGAGCCCAAGGTAGATCCTCCAGACAGACCAGCCAGAGGGCAAAAGCTGATGAGGCGATGGCAATCAGTAACGACAGCAGTGTAAGTGGTACGTCATACCCTAAGGATATTGGCAGATTAAATGCGAGCATTCCGATAAAATGCATCGACCAGATACCAAACCCCATCGCGAACGATCCGCCGATCAGCCATAAAACTGATGAGCCTCCGGTTGAACTGGACACGCGACTCGCCATGTTGAGAGCCGTGTAAGAGGCAAGAATGGCAACAATCAGAGAAAAAGCGACGAAAACGCTGTTATAACTACTGATAAGCATAAATACCCCTTTCCTGATGAGGCCAACAATTAGGTTGATGCATCCAAACGGGTCGGAAACCCTTCACCGATCACGAGTTTAATATACAAAGGTCATGTCAAAAACATGAAACTTAAATCTGCGTTTATTATTGGCGGACCAAAATTATATTGGGCTATAAACCCGAGGTACGCTTCGATAAGGGACATGAATTAAATTGAGGCGGTACTTTAGAGCCCATTGCACGGTTAATGCCGTTGGTGCTGACAAGCTGACCAAGGTTCCAAATTTAGCCCTTACCGCTTTGTGAATTAGCTCAAGGCTGCATCGGCTTGTCACTACAATGAAGCCGCAACGAGCATCGACTTGCGTATATTGCATAGCACCTATCAATTTATCCAGAGCGTTATGGCGTCCGATATCTTCTCTACATAAAAGTGCTAGGCCGTTAGCATCGAAGTATAGCGCCGCATGCAGAGCGCCACTGCTTTTACCCATTATCTGGGCTTTCTCTATACGCTCACGTAGGCCTAGGAAATGTGCTGCAGGAGGAAGGGTGGTGAGGGGGAGAATATCAAGTTTTTGAAGTCCTTGCTCCAGCGCCTCAACTCCGCATAATCCACAGCCACTAGTGCCCGCCAATTGCCGCCGGTGGTCTTTCATTGCCCAGAACGCGCGACTTGAGATCAGTACATCTGCCTGACAACCCTGGTCAAAATGAGAGAGACGGATATCGTAGATTTCGTTCAGGCCTTCAACGAAGTCGTTGCTAACGCTGAAACCTCGGATGAAATCCTCGATGTTGCCAGGGGACACCATCATTACGGCCTGATTCAGACCATTATAAGTGATGGCTAAAGCGATTTCAGATGCTAAGGCCGCGTCTAAGACCAGTGCAGGCGAACCATACTCATGATACCTCACGGTCAGAGGCTTTGGTGCCGGAGCATTTGCATCGTTCTGATCAGAAGGCTCATAGATTCGGCAAGGCATGTCAAAACACTCGATACCCTATATTCTGATCACGTTACGGACAGCCGAGCATCGCGTCCAATCGCTTGTTTTGATATAGTGATTGTTGTTATCTATCAAGCATCAAAAGTATTCATAAGTCATTAATTTTACAGAAATTGAAGTGCCATTTTTTTCAATCTGAACGTTAAAAATTACGCCGCTGGCTATCAGGCAGCAGCGTATAAATAAAACCAAATTCACCTTCTGTCAGTTCTTTAGTGTGAAAAGCATTCTTGCTTCGGCAAAATACTTCTCGGCGATTGCTGAGCTTACGCATAACGACGCCCAATGGCACGAGAACACTTGCATCTGGCAGATCGAAAAAAGCTAAGCTCTGAAGAGGGCTTGCCCAGCCCGTGTCTGGTGGCATGCTGGCACAGCAAAAGCCTTCGTGAGCTGCTTGAAACAACTGAAAGGACGAGTCGATTTCGAGTATTGGTTGTGGGTTAAGCTCGCGACTACGGAAACTCAGGACGACGAATTTTCGATAGTGCATCCCATTGCTGATCATCCCCAGTGGCAACTCGGTGGAATCCCCACCAGCTCATTTCTGTTCCTTCGAAATGGAAGTAGCGAGTGTCATACAGCAAGTCTACGTGAGTTTTTCCTATTTCAAGAATAGTCAAAATAGTCTGGGTTCACATGATTAAGATAACAGATACCAAGAACTAATTGATTATTGCCAACACCCTCGATGATGCGGTCTGAACTAATAGATGACAGACTGAACTTTAGCTCGGCAAACGTATTGGAATTAAAACCGCTAAGTGGGGCGTGGCCTAGGCGTAAATTACCTACTAACTGGCCACGGCACGTAGCGGCTTCGGCAAACAAAGCATCGTGGGCCGCCAGCAGTGTTCTTGCCCGTGCTAATACTCGTTCACCAGCCTTGGTGAAACCTTCAAAGCGCTGACCTCAAGTGACAACAGACCTAGTTCGTCCTCAAGATTGCACAGGCGCATTGCAGTGTTGGCTGAGTAGTGTGCAACGCGTAGCAGCCTGTCCGAAGTGACGAGTCTATTTCAATGCGATGAGAAAGTTGAGCTGTTTGATGTCCAAAATAGCACCTGCTGAGGGATAAAAATCATTTCAGTGTTGACGCAGGTGTTCAGGGCCCACGGAGTGCTTGAAAATCCTGAGCCGACCCCTTTTAGGGAAATAGTGTGCAATTTTTTGATGGGCACAGATAGAACTTAACTAAGTAGCTCGGGGGTGTTGAAATTACTCAAACGTGGGTCGTCCTCGGCACATATCAACGCCTTTGGGTGGTGCCTCAAAAGAGCACGTAATAAGCTTCGTTCTCCATCATTCCAGTCTTGCTGTAGCCCCGCCAATAATACTTTGGGGATCATACTAAACATGGGTTGCCATTTTTCGCCCTGCTGCACCATCAGCGGTGAGGCGAATGCAGAGCGGGCTTCAAGCAGGGCCTTGATTAGGGGAGCGTCTATTTTTGGTGCATCGCAGGCGAGAACCAATAGCCAGCCATGATGCGCAGCAGCCAGACCTGCCAGAACACCAGCCAGAGGGCCTGGGAAGTTCTTCTGTGAGTCCTTGACCGTTTGATCGGCATAGGTCCGATACGTAATGTCATTACGGTTGCAGGAGATGATCAAATCATCGGTGAAGGGGCGAACGATAGCCTGCACATGCTCGATGAGCGGTTTGCCTTTCCAAGGCAGCAGCCCCTTATCTTGCCCGCCTATACGCGCCCCACGCCCACCAGCAAGTAGTAACACTGAGCAGGGAGCACATGATGCTGCGATGGAGTGCGTAAGTTTCATTGTTTAGAGTACGGATAATTAGGTTTGTAGAGGATCTCACTGCCTTTCGTGTCCGTCCAATAGTAAGTCTCGACCAATCAATCAGTTGGCCCTATCAGTGAAAAATCGCTTATGGCTCAGTTGTTTTTTGGAAAAATATCTCGATAGATACGTTCGATGGTATGGTTGGTCAGAACGATTAGACAACGACTGCTTTAGCCCTTTAGTCTGTGGGAATTGTTTTCATTGCCGCCTGCCGGAGAATGAAGTTAGAGTGAAATCGAATGCGTTGTTTACAACGTTAAGTATAGCAGTGCTGACTGTCAGTGATACTCGAGAATATCCCAACGATACTTCTGGACAGTTGCTTGTTGGTCGATTGCTTGAAACGGGTCATATTCTGAGTGAGCGTAACCTGCTCAAAGATGATCTGTACAAAATCCGTGCTCAGATCGCGACGTGGATCGCTGACGATCAAATTCAGGTTGTGTTCATTACTGGGGGAACTGGCTTAACTGGCCGCGATAGTACGCCTGAGGCAGCGAGCTTTTCGCTAGATAAGCAAATCGATGGTTTTGGTGAATTGTTTAGGGCGATATCCATCCTCGATATTGGCACTTCTACCGTGCAGAGTCGAGCGTTGGCTGGACTAGCAAATGGCACACTGGCCTGCTGTTTGCCGGGCTCGACAGGCGCGTGTAGAACTGCCTGGGGAGGAATCCTGACAGAACAGTTGGACGCGCGTCATGGACCCTCATCTCAAATCTGTGCAACTCTGCGGGGTTAGGGGATGAGTCAGGCACCACTCATGTCAGTGGAAGATGCAACCGCCAAACTGCTGTGACTACACCCGGAAATCGCCATGCGCAGGTTTGCCCATCGGTCTTGCGTTCAGCACCTGGCCGAACATAGTCCCACCGTCCATCAGCTTGTGGGACGATGCATCGCGCCTTCCAGCCAGTTGTTCATCCTGATTGGCACCTTATTCATCCTGCCGATCATCTTGATGCACAACTGCTGGAGCTACTTCGTGTTCCGCGGAAAAGTGAGGATCGGCGATGGCCACCATTAATAGCGCCACACATCAAGCTGCTGAAAAAACATACCTTTTTACAAGTAGGTGGCGCGGTTAAGCCTACTGTATTTAGGATCGCTGATCATGCTGGCAGCCGCCACAGCACTAACGATGGAGTTGGTCCATGGAGCCTTCTGAAGTATCTGTGACGCAATGCCAATTTGGACCCTAGTACAAGCGGGTGTCTTGGCTGGTCGCTATTTGGCTAGCTAGTGTGATTGCAGTTTTCGCTGGATGGTGCATATGGCTGGTATGACCACCCATTGAAGGTCAGTTTTACAGGGTAAAGATCCGGCGCTGACGTTAGCGCCGAATCTTTTACTGAATTTCAGCTAGTTGTTACTCACGCCTAGCGCTGGATCGAGGACAGACAAATGTCGGTACGCATTGATAAATCGCATCCCGTTGAGTACAAGACTAAAAAGGGCGTCATCGTGCAGATTGGTTTCAGTTGGAGCCCACCACTCGATATCCCTGTCGGGGCAACGTTGACTTTGGTAAGGTCACATGTAGAGCCTCAGCTCATGGCTTTTGTAGAAGGTGATCACTGGGAGAGTTACGATCAGGCATTTAAAGAAGCGCAAGAGGCTGCGGATCGTTGGGCGAACCTTCTGCCTCGATAATTCGGGCTAGCTGCCAAGGTAATTAGCTACCAATCTCTGTAGTGGGTTTCATCAATCGTACATCGCTGAATGTCTATTGGAGGTTCAAATATGCAATTCGAACGCCTTTCACTTCTACGAATTAAGGAGCGCGAAAAAACAGGACCGCACCTGACGTCACAAGAGCAATTGGGACTAAATGGGCGCATCGCTCTGCTCATCACCAATGCGGTTGGCACCATGTGGTGTGCCTATATTTTTGGGGTGATTGCCCTTATCAGCTTACCCTCAGCCATCGAGGGGGGGATCTCGACGCTGATTGCCTGGATTGCCCAGACATTTCTACAGTTAGTCTTGCTCTCCGTCATCATGGTGGGCCAAAAAGTAGCGGCCGCCGCCTCAGACAAGCAAGCGCTGCAGACCTATAAGGACGCTGAAGCGCTTTTGAAAATTCAGGATGAGATGCAGCGCCTCATTGAGGTCAATAACACGATGACCGAAGCCATTCATGCCGCCGTAATCGCAAAGGATTCATCAGTAGTCAAGTAGCTGGCTACTGACCGCATACCAACTGAGGCATGGTGCTGATCAATCGGGTCTTCCAAGGTGGCGTTTTATCCGGGTATGAGGCTATGGTTCGACACGTTAAGACACATAGATTCTTTTCGATCATGTGACTGGTCGTTTGAGTGTTGAATTCTTCGAGGTATGCGGGACCTCATAGCCTCTTCCTAACCTCCCGAGTCCCAACCTTAAAATCAGCTACTTCTGCCATAGAGGACCGTAGAGGCACCGGCTATTGCCCTGGAACCTTTTCAGCTCACGCGATGGTGTGTGGTTTTGGAGATGCTGAGGCGAATACAAAACTCGTGAGCTCTTTTTTTTCCGCAAATCTAGGTCGCCGATCTTGTAGCTTGCGATGGAGGTACGGTAAACAACCGCGTTTGCGTTAGTTGCGACCCCCTGAAAGACAACGATGCTCTCAAGCTTCTCAAGAGCCCATTCACTTCGACCGCTGACCGTCGGAGGGCACATCATGTGGACATGCTCGACCACTACGTCTTTCACCACGGAAAGGTAGTGCTGCAATTCATACGCGCATTCGATCACTGCAGCGCGATTTCTCTCACCCGTGCGCATAGACGTGATGGTAGCTATGAAACAAGGGCCTTCGATTTCGCCGTGTGTCCAGGTGCGAACCTCTCGATGGGTTGGGTCAAAAACAAAAATCACTCAAGGCACCGTGATAAGTGAGTTATGGCTGCTGTAATGAGCAGCAAGGACTAGCCCGACGTAAGGATGCGTACGGGAAGGTTTCGGTTGCGAATCACACGAGCATGCTGATTCTAGCCAAATGAACACTATAGATTGTAGTCCTATAGTGCTCAAGAAGGCTTCATCGTTCCTTTTGCGAGGAACGGTAATGGAAGTCAAAAAAGCCTTTGGGATTGCGATGCGTAATGCACGTACGCGGCGGGGACTGACTCAGGAAGATTTTCACGAAATCAGCAGCAGGACCTACCTGAGCACCCTGGAAAGGGGACTTAAGAACGTCACCTTAGAAAAGGCAGTCGAACTCGCCAGACGTACCGGGATCCACCCGTTGACCCTCATAGTGGAGATGTTTTTGGTTCTTGAGCCTGAAGCGGATCTCGCATCACTGTTTAAGCAAGTCATCAAAGAAATCGAGTCTTGATTTTGGGCCAAGCGAAGAGAAATTAGCGGACCCCAGGCAGCTTAGCCGCCAGTATTTCGAGCTTAGATCGTAGTGGAGCGCTTTTCGTGTGCGTTAGCCATTCACATTTCGGCATTTAAAATATGAATACTATAGGGCACAATGCATTTCTGGCTGCTGGAAAATTGAAGCCGCAGCTTTCGGTTTTAGGGTAATAGCATGGACATGTGTCAAGCCCCCAATGTCTAAGTCGGCCCCTTCTACAACGAAATGCCTATGGGCTGACGCCGCTATTCCCCGATTTACACTGCAAAAACCCACCATCCTTGATGGCCAGTATGATCATTTCAAAGCTGCGGCATATTTTTCCTCAGATGATCGAAGCAGTGGAGCGCGTTGCACTACTGTTGGCTCGCGCGCAACGTATGCAGCTTTAAGTGCCGATAGCTAAAGCACAAACGCATGTAAGGCTGAGGCCGAATTGACGAGGAGGGCAGTGATGTCGATGCAGTACGGTTCCCGAGCCCCTTTTCGCCACCCTGTATTTGTCGGCAACGGAATCGGGATTTAGCGTCGATGCGCGGTTATTCGTGAATATGTGAACAGAGGCTGATCAGATGGACGACATGAGTAGGGCTATACAAGCTCTTCGTGCGGCTAGAAAGGTTGTATTTTTCACGGGTGCAGGTATTTCAGCAGAGAGCGGTATTCCCACTTTCAGGGATAAGCTCACGGGGCTTTGGGCGAAGCATGATCCACAGCGCCTCGAAACGGCGGCCGCGTTTCGAGAAAATCCTGCTTTGGTTTGGGGTTGGTACCTATGGCGCCGCAATCAGGCGAAGCAAGCAAAACCGAACGCCGCACACCAAGTGGTTACGCGCCTGGCCGACTCAGGGCGGAGTGTCTTTGTGGTAACTCAGAATATTGACGACTTGCATGAGCGTGCCGGCTCTCGAAATGTATTGCACCTCCATGGAAGCTTGACCACACCGATCTGTTTCGCATGCAAGCGTCCTGCGGATCTGACAAACGAGCAAGCGACGATCTCAGATGAATTTGAGTTAATCCAACCACCTCGTTGTCTGCGCTGCAACGGTCGGCTCCGGCCCGGGGTAGTTTGGTTTGGGGAAGATCTCCCTTACGGAGCGTGGAAAACAGCGATGGCTGAAGTAAAAAGCTGCAACGTTCTGATATCTGTCGGCACCTCGGGCGTTGTCCGCCCTGCGGCTGATATTCCCGAAATCGCTATGGCAGCGGGTGCAACGGTCATCCATGTGAACCTGTCAGATGTGGCTCTGGGTAACCCGAACGAGTTAATGCTGGTAGGCTCGGCAGCGAAGGTACTGCCTCTCCTACTGCTAGCCGTCAATGATTCGGCTCCAGTAAAAGGTCCAATAATTGAAGTTGACGATGCCCTATAAATGGTAAAAAACCGACCGCGTTGCGGTTAGTCTTGAGGCAAGCGATGAAGATTATTGAGCGAGTCGAGATTGAGGCAATCACCGACGTAAAGTGCGACGTGTGCAGGTGCTCGACCCGATTGGAGACTGGCGGGTTTCAGTTCGCTACTCTCCAAGCGCACTGGGGGTTTGGTACCAAACATGATGGCGAACGCTATGAAATCCACCTCTGTGAGGGCTGCTTCTTCGGAACGATTGCTTACATAAAACAAGAGCGGCGCATACAGAGTCTTTTCGATGAAAGTGACCAAGCTAACTCTGAAGAACTTGGCTTGGTTGTCAGGGGTGACTTTTTTGGTGAATCCAGGCATCGGTAGATAGGGTGACTCTCGACATTGCATGCTGCTTCACCAGGACTGAGTGATAATCCGATGCAAGCGGGTGCTTTTAGCAAGAAGTCGACGTAACACGGTTAGCCCTTCGTCAGGCACCAAAAACTTAGGTGAGAACGGTCAGTCAGTTGAATGGATCTCGTGTGGTTCCGGATTTCCGCCAATCCTGATAGGCGGAAATCGGGATCAAAGAGGAGGGCGGTCATCCCCTTTAAAAGACGCATGAAATTGGCCCCCCTGCGAAGCGCTTAAAACGTATTCGACTGCTGACACCCGATGATAGGATTATCAAAATCCTGCTTCCCGCGTGAAGGAGTAGAGCCATTGAGCACTTCAGCACCTGAGCGGCGCCAAAGTGGAAAGCATGAGAGGTTGCGTAACTTAGGGGCCGAGGAGTTTTGGGCCTTCAGTTCCGGTCGCTTCGCACTTAGGGATTCTGAGCGACTGACCCAGATTAAGAACGGATTTCCAGCCCATCTTTTTCAGGCCATGCGCCGAACTTTTAACCTTCAAGAACACGCCTTGAGTGTTCTCCTCAATACCTCGATGACAACGCTTGAACGACGAGTTCGTGAGCACCGAGCCCTTGATGCCGCCGTGTCCGAGCGCATGGATCGTATAGCAACCGTTTCACACTTGGCAGAAAGAGTCTTTGAGGACCGAGATGCCGTAGTGCAATGGATGACAAGGGCGAACAAGGCCCTGGCCGGGAACGCACCAATCCTGCTCTGCGAGACTGAAATTGGTGCTCGGCAAGTCCGCCGGGCACTCCGTGCTTTAGACTCTGGAGGCGTAGCTTGATTGCATCCGTATCGACTAAAAGAGCAGCCATAAGCCGTCAGTCCATAATTGCTATGTCAACCCCGCTGCCCTCAGCCCCGATTCAGAGAGCTCTTAGCCGCAAGAACTGGCTCTTCGCCCAATCCCTACGCTACGGATTCGTCGTGCCTGAAGAGAGGTCTACTGTAACCGTCCGGCCAAGTCACATATCGAACTCCAGCGTTAAGTGCGACGGTGTCCGCGTATGTTTAAGCGAACGCGATCATCCTTAGCGTTAGGATTTCCATGCGCCAACGTAGCTCTCATCCCAAACCGTTCAAAGTCCAGGTCGTCCAGAAAGTGTTTTGATCAGAGGTGTACTTTCATCTTTAACAGGCAGCTCAATTTCGTTTCGATAAGACAAAAAAATTCATGGTTGTCATCTCTCAATCAGAATTATAAGGACTGCATCGGTGACGCAATTTCTCTCCCTCGAGAAAGGTCAAAAGGTCAGCAATTCTGTCTGTGCGGGAAGAGTGTCGCATTTTTGTTTTGTTAACCACTTTGTTCGAGGAGAAAGCGATGTCGCGTGAGGTCGCAACGAAGGAATCAGTCAGTGCCGCCCGACAGCACCTTTTAAGCCGCGGCATCACGCCAACACAACGCAACGTTTTGGAAATCACCGGCGGCTCTATTAGCACGGTTAACAGGTTCATGAAGGAGCTGGATGAGGAGGGCAGGGATATGCTCGGCCCCGGCGACCGCACCCAAGAGCGTCTCGGTGCCTTGGTAAAGGCCCTGCATGCTGAGTTACAGCTACAGGCCAAGGAAACCATCACCCGCGCCGCCGCAGAGAACGAAAAACTGCTGGACAAAGCCAACGGTGATCTTGAGGCAGTCCAGCAGGACTACGATGCGCTGAAGGCCCAGCTGACGGAAGTCGATCAGAAATGTGAGTACCAGGCCGACGAGTGCGCCAAGGTTATTGGCGAGAACAACCGTGCTAATACTGAGATTACGGCTCAGGCGAGGAGCCTCGCACATACCGAGCAGGCCAGGGTTCTACTCGAGACACGCGCCAGTAAGTTGGAGCGCGATCTAACCCGTTCGCAGGATGCATTTATCGCCTATCAGGATTTGATGGGTGAGAACCGGCGGAGGGATCAGGACACATTCAACTCCGCCTTGGAAGGCATCAGGCTTGAGCTCAGAGAGTCGGGCAACCAGTTATCCTCTGCGAACCTCGCGCATCAGGATACGACCGCACGAAACCTGGTATTGAACCGCGATGCCGAACGCCTTTCCTCTGAAGTCGGCAACCTGACCGAGAAGGTGCATGAGTTGCAGGACTCTCTAAGAAATGAGCGAATCTTGCTCGATTCGGCACGCCAAGCAGAAACAGCCCAGAAAATTGCAACTGGGAGGGCACAAGGGCAAATCATTCTGCTAAGCAAGCAGCTCGAGGAAGCCACCAGTTTGCGGAGCTCCGTTGAAATTAAAGTTCAAGCGCTTGAGAAAGAACTGCGTGCTCACAAGTTGGCGGGCGAAGCTCATCGACCCAAAAATACTGCTCCCCAACTTTCTGAAACTCAACAACAACCAAAAGAAGTGAATGAACCTTAGCCGGTGGAGCCAACATCGAGATTGTATGCGCCGGCATAGCTCCGAGAGCTGCCTGAGATTTAGGACATGTTTCGGAGCAAGCCACCTGGTCTTGGGTTGTGATGCGGCTGACCCGCTAGGAAACATCCTTCTGCTTCAAAAAATTAGGGAGGAGATGAATAACCGTCCGGGCATCACACTTTTCGAAGGAAGCTGCCGCAGACAGCGAAAACCTGAGCCACAGGCCCCTGGCCATATGAAAAGTACGCGAGGAGATATCACTCGGCATGAACTTTGGAAGAAAAAAATCGGTGCGGTGTAAGCTGCGACGTTTGGGCCAGATGTGCACTCAAGGCTCGGAAGTAATTCGTCGGTCCCGTGTAAAACGCGTCAGTTCTCACGATTACTTCAGGTTCCGAACCAAGAATTATTTCCGAGGACTGCATGCGTGCGATCTCAAAGATACATACATCCGACAGCGTAGCTTCAAACTCGGAGCTGCAACGCTCAGCGGCGTTTCGTCTGCCGAAAGAAATGGACAAGGAAACGTGCAGAACCAATCACTAGAGTTGCACATTTGTACAAATTTTTACCACACAGTTTCAAATTTGCGAACACAAGGGAAGCAATAGGGGAATTCAGACTCGGAAGGTTTCAAAATCGCGCAGTCGCAAGCCAGTTCGATCGGCCTACCAGATCAGAGATCCGGAGATACATGGCAAAAAGAGTAGCCAGGATGAAGAGGGTACGTTCATGTCGAAGTGGTTCAGCTGAAGCCATTGCCTCCGCAGTCTCAAGCACGTAGTCCCACATCTACGCTGTGATCTTCAATTTAACATAATATACATTATGCGAACCTTCGTATTGGGGTGTCAGGGTCAGTGGAGGTCAGATTTCAAGCTAGGCACTGCCGTTTTCATCGCCCTAAAGGTTCGTACTCTGCAATCTCTTCAATACGCTTTTTGACCGTTTCTTCACGGGCCTTTGCATAAATCAGCGGCCAAATAGTTCCACCTTCAGCGCGGCTACCTCCAGCAGTAAAATTTCCCCAGATGTCAGAGTATGCTTCCCAAGCTCGTTGCGATTCTTCAAAAAGGTGATTTTGCTCATCTGAGATTTCAAAATCGCTCCTAAGCTTGGCAATGGCAGTCTCCATAATCTGCGTTTGATACTGAAGAGATTCACCCGCAGCAATGTTCATATCTGTTTGCGTCAAAGGTGCGCCTGGGAAAAGCGTTTCAGCTATCAACTCATCCGAAGCCTTTAAAAACGCGATGCAGTGTTCAAAGCACGACTCGATTTCCTGTGAGTTGATTTCATACGCTGAAGCAATCTCATGACAAATAATGTGCCGCAGTTCGAATGTACGTTTTACTCCTGCAAAAACTCTATTTGGATCTTGCAATACAGGTGCTAAAGGTTCATTTAGTATTTCTACAGCCCAACGATCGTGGACTGTGCGCAAAGCCACGACAAAATCTTTCCCTAAAAGAATTCCAAGCCACTTGTTTATATGTTCGAAGCTACTGATTGAAACACTGTGAGCAACCATCTCACCAACAGTGATTGTCTTGCCATGGATTGCTCTTAAGATTGAAAAATCAATCTTTTGTCCTGTCGCCTCAGCATTACTCAAAAATGGTTCTCCAGCGTCTATAAGCTCCTGGATCACCATTCGAAAGTAACCTTCGATGCACGCTATTAAAGCGACAGGGAAATACTTAATAAACTCAGGATCTACGTCCTTTCGTGCTTCAAATGCTTGCGCCATAGCCGAAAGTCGGATGGGTAACTCTGTCATGGAGGACCCGAAGCGACGGCGCTGACGAATTTCTGAGATTTCTTGGATAATATCTCGAGTGCGGCTCATAGATGGACCATTTCCCGGCTGTTTAGCAGCCCACATTAGCTCAAGTCACAGCAGGGAAATGAATAAATAGGGGATAAATCCTGCTATTATTCTCTCCTTAAGAAGATCCAGTTATAACTATACTAAATAGTCCTTTAGTTTAGTTATATTAAATCATCGATCAACCAGCCTCGGTGTCAGAAAAAGAACAAGCTCCGTACTGGTAGAAACCTTGGACTTACTAGTGAAAAGCCACTTGAAGCCAGGGATTTTGCCAAAGAAAGGCACACCCTTAGTCACGGTGCTTTCAACGTCTGAGTAAACACCCCCCAAAGCAACTGTCTGGCCGAATCCGGAAAAAACACGCGACGTTAGGGACGTTGTCTTTATAGGTGGCACCCCATTCATTGCGTTCGAATAATCCGGCTCATTCTTCGACAGAATGACATCAAGCAAAACACCCTTCTCGTTCACTAAAGGTGTGACGTCCAAAGACAGAGCAGCTTCTTTAAAAGAAATCGACGTTGAGCCCTCACCGGCAGATTGTTGGTAAGGAACCTGAGAGCCTTTTACGATCTTGGCCTGATGCCGGTCAGATGTGTAAACCCGAGGACTGGAGATCACCCTGCCCTTACCAAGCTGCTCCATAGCACTCAATGTTGCATCAAGACTCACTGCCCTTGAAACAATGCCGACACCTGCGACAGCAGCAGATGAGAGCCCTAAAGGGACAGAACCCACAACAGTTCCAGCACCACTACCGATAGAACCGCCCCACTCCACTCCTAAGTTTTTAGAATAGGAGCGATCTACTTCAACTATCCGAGCCTCGATCATGACTTGCTTACGCGAGTAATCGACAGCGGCAATCAGAGTTTTAAGCTGAGCTAAACGCGCCTTACTCATTCTGGCAACGATGATCGAAGAACCGTCCTCAAAAGACAGAGTCTCACCAGGATCGAGAGGAAACGCTTTTATTGCATCCGACGCCAAAATGTTATGTACCTTGAGGATCGAAATATCAAAGGAATTGACGGCAAAAGACGCGCCGGTGTGTATTTTCTGATCTTGACCAGGTGCATAAGCATTTGCTGAGTATGAATCACCTGGACGAGGATAAGCACTAACACGTAGAAAATTACCTTCGACTGTATATAAAAGCCCCTTAAGAGACGTCACATATTCAATTGCCTCATCCCAGCTCACATCCTTCATTCGCATAGAAAGTGAACCACGGATGTTCTCATCTAAAACAAGATTCAAGCCGCGATAATCGGCCAAAAGTTGTAGTGCTGACGAAACCTGAATGGTCTGAAAATCAAAAGTCAGTTGCTGGGGAGCGGTTTCTGCCTGGGCAAAGGAAACAAAGAAAAATAAGAATGCAGCAACGTAGAGGCGGCACAGGGACTTAAGGGTATTCATGACATGAGTTCCAGGGCACTGGTTGATTAATCGGGGTCGGTCTTAGCGCTACGCTAAAGACCACCCCCAATTAACCCACCTGTAATTGGGTTAGGTTTTTTTAATGACCAATTAGTAATCTTGAATCCGTCAACCAAGCAATAAGCCTCGGTAAAGTCCGGAAAATATCGACAATGAGAAAAAGAAACGTACCGTGTATTTCCGTTGTTATCCGCTATTAGGGCAAGAGCCTCAGAAACTACCTTTGACGATGGATCGGGCTTTGACGGATGAATAAAGCCAACAAGACGCCAAGTGGTTGAGATTGGAGACTCAGGTGATTTAATAGGTTTATTGGACTTTGCCGTTGAAGTGATAGGTTCAGCCAGACCAGGAGAATCCGAGGAAAAGAAACTTTTGACACCGTAGATACCTAAACCCATGAACAGGACAAAAGCTCCAGCCGTTGCCCAAAGTCCAAATGAACGCAAGATACTTGCACGACCATCAGCAGCAGACTCATCACCGACTGCACCAGAACTAGACTGAGTAGCCGACTTGTAAAATACAAATACAGATGGCTTAAAGGTGCCGGCAGTAGTCCTGACGAGCTTAGACTTTGACGGAGCATCACCGGTAACAGCACCGTTATAAATATCAACCTTATACGTTTTCTTACTTAACTTCCTGATTCGGTAAGTTGTTTCAATAAGGAGACGAACCCAAGAGGAAATCTGAGCTAAATCCTGCGTTACCAGGACGACGCGCATAGAGTTGTTTTTATCGTCAACACGGTGCCTATGCTCAGCCAACAACGATTTATCAATAAAGTTAGCATGGTTTACATTCTGGCCTGCGGGCCAGCGTCTCCAGCATTCATCGATGATTGCAACACAGCCTGCCGGAAATAATTCGAATAAATCCGGATGTTCATACCAGTCGGCTGGCAGTTGAGTAATTTTTCCGCCAAAAGTAGCCAGTAAATCGTCAACAGACAAAGGAATATTAGTAACAACATGCCTATCTTGTTTGAGCGACGGAATAACCACATGTTCAGTTACACCGTAGGTCTTCCCTGCTCCTGGCTTGCCCACATAACCGTGAATAGCCATAAATCACCCAATCAACGGAATGCGACGAACAAGGAAGCGCAGAAGATAAGCACTCGTAACAACACTGATGCCAAATGGAACTTGCATGATATTCAGGAAATACCAAACAGACGGGTCAATTGCAGAAAATAGCTGTGCAGCACTTTGGATAATTCCAACAATGAAGCTAGTACTAATCAAATCAAGAAGAGCCTGATAAAGCCAGTCTGCGACCGCGACTGGAATGTCAGCGATGAATTGTAAGATATCTTGCAGTATAGATAAGAGCCAATTACCAAACGCAGACATAAATCCCTCCCCCAAAAACTTTGGTGGCTAAAATCAAGCGGACAGAAAGACACGCAGTGCAAGGAGGCTCCAAGCAGCCAAGAATACAGCACTTAGAACAGGCGAAATTGAAGCGAATAAAGCACAGTGCGCATCGAAGCTGACGATAGTTCCTAAAATGGCTATATCAGCAGTAGGACAGATACCACCAGAATTTGCAGAGGCAATATTTTCTTTAAACTCCGTCATGGCTTGACCAAAACCAGAGTCATTAAGGTCTACTTGCATACCATGAACAAAAGCCTTGTAGTGGACAGCGTTGACCTCACTATCAAGAACGGCATCTGCGTTTAACTGCCCGGGATTAGTGAAAGAGAGCTCACCGTCAAAACCGGAATCGCCATTCCCACCGTTATTATCACCACCTGTATTTCCTCCATCCCCAGGGTTAGGAGGGGTGCCATCGTCGCCGCCGTCGCCAGGATCAACAACGGGGTTGAGAGGATCTCCAACGGCTGGTGAGGTATATCCGGAGTCAGCACCGCATGACGGATTCGAGGTATTAAGACCCACGACGAAGTTACAAAAACCAGTGCTAGTAGAGCCAGAAGCAAAGTAACAGTTGGTACTAGTAACTGAGCTAGCCAAGTAAGAGCATGAATTATGACAAATGTCAGAAGTAACAGAATCTTCTTTCCAAGAGACAAAGGATTTACCTGACGATTTAATGATTGGAGAGTTAGGGCCTCGTGACTCGACTGTTTCAGGGCAGTTAATTTCAGCCTCTTTAATGATGCCGACTGTATTAGATATTACGTTGCCGTAAAAACTGTAAGAGAAACTGCAACTTGCGACAGCATCACTTAATAGAGAACACGAGCCCGGCGTGTAATTCACTCTAGTAGCATTTGTCTTATATTGGTCAGCCGCCTTTGTATACTCAACGATAAAAGATTCGGGTGAAGGTTGTGTGCCAGAGGCCGCACACTCTTTGGGAGTATTGGATAAGTGAGCGTTACCACACTTCCAGCCAGCAGAAGCTTTGAAGGGAAAGGCTGCTAGGAACAAAAGAGGCAGTAGGTAAATAGCCTTCATATCACCACCCCGAAAAGACAGCGAATGAACAACCAGAACCAATAACGAACATGGCAAAGTAATAGAGCTGATCCATGTAGCGGCCTCAGACTTTGAAAAAAAATGGGCGCCCGAAGACGCCCAGGTCATGCAGAGAGTGTTATTTAACCGCGTAGGAAACCAAGTACGATCTTCGCACCTTTAATACCGGCATAAACACCGGCGAGGATACCGGCCACAGCCAATACACCCACGGAAATGGTGCTAAAGTCGATCGAGGAAGTCAGTCCAGTGTAATCCCAAGCTGCTGCACCTTCAGCAGCGAAAACAGATGGGGCAGATACAGTAACGGCAACAGTAGAAATAGCTACAGCAAGCGACTTTTTGAACATGGGTAATCCTTAGGATTGTTTTATGAAGTTTAAAATTGTCCGAATGCCCATAGACCCGACCATAAAGAACGCGACTAAGGTGAATCCGGCCCCAAATGCTTGAGCCAAAACCGTTGGATCAAGCTGAGTCGGATCAAAAGGAGGCAAGTTATTGACGACCTCCCATGATGAAGAACAGACCGGAATACCACCCTCGGTTGAAATGTCGGATGGACAATAGAGGGTTCCAGACATTACGCAGGCTTTTGAGTTGTAGAAGCAGCAGGAGCACCGGAATTAACACGGCGGCCTTGGCGAGGATCAACTTCAAAAATAAGGCGATCATCACGAACTTGCGCAATCACATCACATTCATACTTTCCAGGTTGAGGAACCTGCTGAGGGGTTTCTGCGTAGAATGTACATTTCTGCGGGTATGGAATATTTGGCAAATGAGCGTACGCTTCAAACATGCAATATGGTTTGCCTGACTTCGCAGCTGTACCGCTACGGTGATTACCAGTTACTTCGACCACAATAGTATTAGACATGATGATGCCCTTATCTCAATGTTGGAAAGCCAGGAACGGTGCCGGGCTTACGGTATGCCCAACTGGGCGCAATGGCTTCAGGATTACGCCTGAAGGTTTTGAATTTTCGTGCAGCACGTTGACGGGTTACTTCTTGCTGAGCCAATGCAGATAAAAACAAGCGCATAAGACTATTAATCCCAGCACGTTCATCACATTGAGGATTGTTGAGAGCATTTAAGAATTCCATTTCAACTGCAAAACGTAGATTTTGATAAGCAACCCTATCCATCAAAAACCCATCCATTCGGCGATACAGGTTGTTCCTGTTTCTTGACGCTCAACAAACCAAATGCGCTCAGGTTTAACGCCCTGCTCTTTTCGAGCCTCAACAACCCTAAGTGTCTGTTCTACCTGTTGAGCAAGAACAGGATTAATAAAAGAATTCTGTACTTGTTGTTGTTCAGCTAAACGGCGTTTCTGACAACTTGTAAGTTGAGCGCCTTGAAAACTGACAGTTCTCACGCTGCAACCTGATGCAGATGATTAGGGCGTTGATACCAAGTTGGAACAGCCAAGGGACTTTTCGTTACTTCTCGACACTGGCGGACAAATACCGGTGCAAAACGACTGGTATCACAGGCGTTACGAATGTTGATCCCGATTTTGTTAAGACGAGCAGCATGAGTTTCAAAAGCACGCTGAGACAAACCGTGATGATGGCCACTCATCCAAAGTATGGCGTAAGAGGAAGTAGCATTAGCAGAAGCCCTGCCCTTACAAATACCATGTTCAATTAGTTTGTCAGCAATACTCTGAAGGTCCATTGCAGTCACCTTTAACTTTTCATCTATTTTTAGAAACTCACTGTGGAGTTCGGCTAAACGCCTTTCATCGAATAAGCCCCAATAACAAAGGGCCTCACGCTGTAAATATTCGCTCTTAAGCTCTTGTTCCATGCGAACCACGCCTTCTTGTGCGCAGTAATTTTTAACTCGCTGAACGTATTTGTATTCTTCTGATCCTTCACCAAAGGCCCGTTTAATCTTTGGAAGGCAGTTCTGATCCATTTCAAAAGCCTTGTCATATGCCTTTCGATATTGGAGGCGTCCGCCTTTGCCATTTCCTTTGGACGTCCAAGCAACAGTGCGACCATTGGGATACAGAAAACCGATGGAGTGTCCGATTCGCTGGCTAGAAACACCGCGCAAATAGGCAAGAACATTGCCCTCCCCCAATGAAACATTGGTGGTCAGATCTATCCGTTCAATCTTTGCCCCATCGGCGATACGGTCGCCGGATTTGGCTCCTGACTCACCTTGGCGAATATCAATGCGAGTGCAGCGGGTAAAACCTGGGAGACCGTATTCACGTAAAAGTGCGTTGTATACCGAGACGCATTGCTCGATAGAGGTGAAACCAAACAAGTTGTCGAGCCGCCCTACCCGGCTGGGATTTCCTTCAACGCGGATCTTGCGACCCTGAACGTGAATCGTGACCGAAGTCGAAAAACTAGCCTCATGCTTGAAACGCGGCTGACGAGTGCTAAGGACTTCGTTTGTGTTGGCATCAATCGTCAGGGTAAACACGTCGCACACGAGAGGTAGGTCATGGTCGTGCTCCTGCGATACGGTTAGCCAGTCTATGAACATCCGAGAGCCTTACTAACAAGTCTAAAGCGGTTAACTGCATCCAAAAGGACGGTATTCCGCAATGATAGGCGGTCTTCCGTTTGAGTCAAGAGAAAAAGAACGGTTTTTAGCTGATACTTGCTCTATAGAAACGGTAAACCGCATTCGGAGACGCAAAATGGGCATCGGCACGCGGATCAGGCAAGAGCGGCTCAAGCAAGGTCTTGAGCTGAAGGAGCTAGCAAAATTGAGTGGCATCCCGGAGCGGACGCTTGCAGACATCGAGCGTGAGGTTTCGAGCCCGCGAGCAGAAAACCTGAAAAAGGTGATTATCTCGTTGGGCTGTTCAGCTGATCAGATTATGTTCGACGACGACGAGCTCACCGAAGACGGGGACTTGGCCTTACTCGTGCGCGAATTAGGGAAAACTGAAGAAGAAACCCGACAGACAGTTAAGCGAGTAATCCGAGCAATGCTGGTTCAGGAGCGCGTCTTTGAGCTAGAGAAAATTCGCAACTTCGACGACGCTCACAGAGAAGAAAACAAGCAGCGGCAGAACCTCGCCATGCCATTGAAGCGCTACGAAAAAACGAGTAAGTGAAGTCGGAAACCGAAGAAGTCTTCGGTAAAGTGGGGGTGTAACAGCACCCCCACCCTCATAAGGCAGGAAACAGCAGCTTATGAAATCTGAAGCGGAGCGAAAACGTAGGGACGAGGCAATTGCCCTTGTGAGACTGCTCGCAATCAGTTCTGAGCAGTATGCGCAGGGAAAATATTGCTCAACAGACGAATTGAAAGCTCGTCTAAGGTTGTTTTCTCAACGGTCCGCAGAGAAAAAGACAGGCCAATAACGCGCTAGGAAATCGGACCTGCCGGGACCTAGTCAGCGGTAGCGCTGCAAGTCACGGAACCGTGAAGGCTACGCGAACGGTCTGGAAAACCACCCTGGTAGATCAGGGCGCGAAATGGCACCACGTCGACTACAGGCGATTTGAACGCGACAAAAAACCCCAGGGGTCTAACGGACGCTGGGGTTTTTCTTTGAGGAAAGATCGGCCGGCTTTGCCGGGTATCGGCGCGGAAAAAGTAGGTTTCCACCATGAAAAGGATTAGCGCCTAATGCCCTTCGGGCAGGTCGAGGTCAGCAAGATTAAAGGGGCTGATACTCAACTCACTGATCTGGCCGTGAAAATACAGAAAGACCTGCTTCAAAGGTCCAATCACGAACCGTATCAAGGCATTCGCCTGCGTGATATTTCCACTGTTCAGCCTGATCAAGCCGTGAGTTTACAGCGCTCAAAACCTCAGCATCTTCAGTGACCACAAGCTGAGATTTTTTGGAAAGAACGTAGTGGTATTGGCACAGCTTGAGATAGTGCTCCTGCAGCTCAGATATCTTGACCAATGAAATCTCATGATCACCAGACATGGCTCGCTGAAATTGCATGTAGCTTTCCTCCGCATTTTTGGATTTATGAATCCAGAAAATACGAAACTCATTGATTCTCTTGCCCTTTGCGTTCTTGAAAGCTTCTGCTACAGAAACTTCTTCCAGCGATTTTACTAACTCATCTTCAGTCATAAATGCCCTTTGAAAATTGGTGATCAGCTCCAACTTCTGAATATAGAAGGCGCGGTAAAGGCAGGTCAACAATAGGGATTTTAGTTTTTAGATAAAGAGGTATTTGATAGCAGATTTTGCAAAACGGAACGTAACCTGGTCAGCTTTTGCTATCAAAAAAGGAACGGCGAAATCCTGAGAGATCGCCTTTATGTAAACGCTGAAACTCAATCAAAAACGCGCTTAACACTGACTCGCTGCTGATCTGGTGAACCGGCAGCCGCTTCCAAAAACTGAACGTCAAAAATCTGATAGCTCTCAGATTTCCCTGTAGGGAGACTTCGGACCACTGCGTCTTTAGGTGACAGCTCCTCGCTCGTAACTAGGTACATTTCTGTGCCATCCACGCTTCCGCGAAGCTTTAAAACTGAACCGTCAGGCTTAGTGACAACGAAAACGTCAGGGTAAGCCCAGTCGTCTGGATTACTCATATCAACTCCTTCTGAAGGCCAGGAAGGCCAATATAGAAATGGCATTTTACCATGCATTCTGAAGGTCGTTTTTAACCAGGAAAGGCCACGCATAATGCACGCTATGTGTAAATCAGCAGCCGGGGCTGCGCGATTTTCCCGGCAGCTGACTCGTCCAGCAGGACGGCTTCGCTAACATAACGTGCACCACATTATGCGAACCTTCGTATTGGGGTGTCAGGGTCAGTGGAGGTCAGATTTCAAGCTAGGCACTGCCGTTTTCATCGCCCTAAAGGTTCGTACTCTGCAATCTCTTCAATACGCTTTTTGACCGTTTCTTCACGGGCCTTTGCATAAATCAGCGGCCAAATAGTTCCACCTTCAGCGCGGCTACCTCCAGCAGTAAAATTTCCCCAGATGTCAGAGTATGCTTCCCAAGCTCGTTGCGATTCTTCAAAAAGGTGATTTTGCTCATCTGAGATTTCAAAATCGCTCCTAAGCTTGGCAATGGCAGTCTCCATAATCTGCGTTTGATACTGAAGAGATTCACCCGCAGCAATGTTCATATCTGTTTGCGTCAAAGGTGCGCCTGGGAAAAGCGTTTCAGCTATCAACTCATCCGAAGCCTTTAAAAACGCGATGCAGTGTTCAAAGCACGACTCGATTTCCTGTGAGTTGATTTCATACGCTGAAGCAATCTCATGACAAATAATGTGCCGCAGTTCGAATGTACGTTTTACTCCTGCAAAAACTCTATTTGGATCTTGCAATACAGGTGCTAAAGGTTCATTTAGTATTTCTACAGCCCAACGATCGTGGACTGTGCGCAAAGCCACGACAAAATCTTTCCCTAAAAGAATTCCAAGCCACTTGTTTATATGTTCGAAGCTACTGATTGAAACACTGTGAGCAACCATCTCACCAACAGTGATTGTCTTGCCATGGATTGCTCTTAAGATTGAAAAATCAATCTTTTGTCCTGTCGCCTCAGCATTACTCAAAAATGGTTCTCCAGCGTCTATAAGCTCCTGGATCACCATTCGAAAGTAACCTTCGATGCACGCTATTAAAGCGACAGGGAAATACTTAATAAACTCAGGATCTACGTCCTTTCGTGCTTCAAATGCTTGCGCCATAGCCGAAAGTCGGATGGGTAACTCTGTCATGGAGGACCCGAAGCGACGGCGCTGACGAATTTCTGAGATTTCTTGGATAATATCTCGAGTGCGGCTCATAGATGGACCATTTCCCGGCTGTTTAGCAGCCCACATTAGCTCAAGTCACAGCAGGGAAATGAATAAATAGGGGATAAATCCTGCTATTATTCTCTCCTTAAGAAGATCCAGTTATAACTATACTAAATAGTCCTTTAGTTTAGTTATATTAAATCATCGATCAACCAGCCTCGGTGTCAGAAAAAGAACAAGCTCCGTACTGGTAGAAACCTTGGACTTACTAGTGAAAAGCCACTTGAAGCCAGGGATTTTGCCAAAGAAAGGCACACCCTTAGTCACGGTGCTTTCAACGTCTGAGTAAACACCCCCCAAAGCAACTGTCTGGCCGAATCCGGAAAAAACACGCGACGTTAGGGACGTTGTCTTTATAGGTGGCACCCCATTCATTGCGTTCGAATAATCCGGCTCATTCTTCGACAGAATGACATCAAGCAAAACACCCTTCTCGTTCACTAAAGGTGTGACGTCCAAAGACAGAGCAGCTTCTTTAAAAGAAATCGACGTTGAGCCCTCACCGGCAGATTGTTGGTAAGGAACCTGAGAGCCTTTTACGATCTTGGCCTGATGCCGGTCAGATGTGTAAACCCGAGGACTGGAGATCACCCTGCCCTTACCAAGCTGCTCCATAGCACTCAATGTTGCATCAAGACTCACTGCCCTTGAAACAATGCCGACACCTGCGACAGCAGCAGATGAGAGCCCTAAAGGGACAGAACCCACAACAGTTCCAGCACCACTACCGATAGAACCGCCCCACTCCACTCCTAAGTTTTTAGAATAGGAGCGATCTACTTCAACTATCCGAGCCTCGATCATGACTTGCTTACGCGAGTAATCGACAGCGGCAATCAGAGTTTTAAGCTGAGCTAAACGCGCCTTACTCATTCTGGCAACGATGATCGAAGAACCGTCCTCAAAAGACAGAGTCTCACCAGGATCGAGAGGAAACGCTTTTATTGCATCCGACGCCAAAATGTTATGTACCTTGAGGATCGAAATATCAAAGGAATTGACGGCAAAAGACGCGCCGGTGTGTATTTTCTGATCTTGACCAGGTGCATAAGCATTTGCTGAGTATGAATCACCTGGACGAGGATAAGCACTAACACGTAGAAAATTACCTTCGACTGTATATAAAAGCCCCTTAAGAGACGTCACATATTCAATTGCCTCATCCCAGCTCACATCCTTCATTCGCATAGAAAGTGAACCACGGATGTTCTCATCTAAAACAAGATTCAAGCCGCGATAATCGGCCAAAAGTTGTAGTGCTGACGAAACCTGAATGGTCTGAAAATCAAAAGTCAGTTGCTGGGGAGCGGTTTCTGCCTGGGCAAAGGAAACAAAGAAAAATAAGAATGCAGCAACGTAGAGGCGGCACAGGGACTTAAGGGTATTCATGACATGAGTTCCAGGGCACTGGTTGATTAATCGGGGTCGGTCTTAGCGCTACGCTAAAGACCACCCCCAATTAACCCACCTGTAATTGGGTTAGGTTTTTTTAATGACCAATTAGTAATCTTGAATCCGTCAACCAAGCAATAAGCCTCGGTAAAGTCCGGAAAATATCGACAATGAGAAAAAGAAACGTACCGTGTATTTCCGTTGTTATCCGCTATTAGGGCAAGAGCCTCAGAAACTACCTTTGACGATGGATCGGGCTTTGACGGATGAATAAAGCCAACAAGACGCCAAGTGGTTGAGATTGGAGACTCAGGTGATTTAATAGGTTTATTGGACTTTGCCGTTGAAGTGATAGGTTCAGCCAGACCAGGAGAATCCGAGGAAAAGAAACTTTTGACACCGTAGATACCTAAACCCATGAACAGGACAAAAGCTCCAGCCGTTGCCCAAAGTCCAAATGAACGCAAGATACTTGCACGACCATCAGCAGCAGACTCATCACCGACTGCACCAGAACTAGACTGAGTAGCCGACTTGTAAAATACAAATACAGATGGCTTAAAGGTGCCGGCAGTAGTCCTGACGAGCTTAGACTTTGACGGAGCATCACCGGTAACAGCACCGTTATAAATATCAACCTTATACGTTTTCTTACTTAACTTCCTGATTCGGTAAGTTGTTTCAATAAGGAGACGAACCCAAGAGGAAATCTGAGCTAAATCCTGCGTTACCAGGACGACGCGCATAGAGTTGTTTTTATCGTCAACACGGTGCCTATGCTCAGCCAACAACGATTTATCAATAAAGTTAGCATGGTTTACATTCTGGCCTGCGGGCCAGCGTCTCCAGCATTCATCGATGATTGCAACACAGCCTGCCGGAAATAATTCGAATAAATCCGGATGTTCATACCAGTCGGCTGGCAGTTGAGTAATTTTTCCGCCAAAAGTAGCCAGTAAATCGTCAACAGACAAAGGAATATTAGTAACAACATGCCTATCTTGTTTGAGCGACGGAATAACCACATGTTCAGTTACACCGTAGGTCTTCCCTGCTCCTGGCTTGCCCACATAACCGTGAATAGCCATAAATCACCCAATCAACGGAATGCGACGAACAAGGAAGCGCAGAAGATAAGCACTCGTAACAACACTGATGCCAAATGGAACTTGCATGATATTCAGGAAATACCAAACAGACGGGTCAATTGCAGAAAATAGCTGTGCAGCACTTTGGATAATTCCAACAATGAAGCTAGTACTAATCAAATCAAGAAGAGCCTGATAAAGCCAGTCTGCGACCGCGACTGGAATGTCAGCGATGAATTGTAAGATATCTTGCAGTATAGATAAGAGCCAATTACCAAACGCAGACATAAATCCCTCCCCCAAAAACTTTGGTGGCTAAAATCAAGCGGACAGAAAGACACGCAGTGCAAGGAGGCTCCAAGCAGCCAAGAATACAGCACTTAGAACAGGCGAAATTGAAGCGAATAAAGCACAGTGCGCATCGAAGCTGACGATAGTTCCTAAAATGGCTATATCAGCAGTAGGACAGATACCACCAGAATTTGCAGAGGCAATATTTTCTTTAAACTCCGTCATGGCTTGACCAAAACCAGAGTCATTAAGGTCTACTTGCATACCATGAACAAAAGCCTTGTAGTGGACAGCGTTGACCTCACTATCAAGAACGGCATCTGCGTTTAACTGCCCGGGATTAGTGAAAGAGAGCTCACCGTCAAAACCGGAATCGCCATTCCCACCGTTATTATCACCACCTGTATTTCCTCCATCCCCAGGGTTAGGAGGGGTGCCATCGTCGCCGCCGTCGCCAGGATCAACAACGGGGTTGAGAGGATCTCCAACGGCTGGTGAGGTATATCCGGAGTCAGCACCGCATGACGGATTCGAGGTATTAAGACCCACGACGAAGTTACAAAAACCAGTGCTAGTAGAGCCAGAAGCAAAGTAACAGTTGGTACTAGTAACTGAGCTAGCCAAGTAAGAGCATGAATTATGACAAATGTCAGAAGTAACAGAATCTTCTTTCCAAGAGACAAAGGATTTACCTGACGATTTAATGATTGGAGAGTTAGGGCCTCGTGACTCGACTGTTTCAGGGCAGTTAATTTCAGCCTCTTTAATGATGCCGACTGTATTAGATATTACGTTGCCGTAAAAACTGTAAGAGAAACTGCAACTTGCGACAGCATCACTTAATAGAGAACACGAGCCCGGCGTGTAATTCACTCTAGTAGCATTTGTCTTATATTGGTCAGCCGCCTTTGTATACTCAACGATAAAAGATTCGGGTGAAGGTTGTGTGCCAGAGGCCGCACACTCTTTGGGAGTATTGGATAAGTGAGCGTTACCACACTTCCAGCCAGCAGAAGCTTTGAAGGGAAAGGCTGCTAGGAACAAAAGAGGCAGTAGGTAAATAGCCTTCATATCACCACCCCGAAAAGACAGCGAATGAACAACCAGAACCAATAACGAACATGGCAAAGTAATAGAGCTGATCCATGTAGCGGCCTCAGACTTTGAAAAAAAATGGGCGCCCGAAGACGCCCAGGTCATGCAGAGAGTGTTATTTAACCGCGTAGGAAACCAAGTACGATCTTCGCACCTTTAATACCGGCATAAACACCGGCGAGGATACCGGCCACAGCCAATACACCCACGGAAATGGTGCTAAAGTCGATCGAGGAAGTCAGTCCAGTGTAATCCCAAGCTGCTGCACCTTCAGCAGCGAAAACAGATGGGGCAGATACAGTAACGGCAACAGTAGAAATAGCTACAGCAAGCGACTTTTTGAACATGGGTAATCCTTAGGATTGTTTTATGAAGTTTAAAATTGTCCGAATGCCCATAGACCCGACCATAAAGAACGCGACTAAGGTGAATCCGGCCCCAAATGCTTGAGCCAAAACCGTTGGATCAAGCTGAGTCGGATCAAAAGGAGGCAAGTTATTGACGACCTCCCATGATGAAGAACAGACCGGAATACCACCCTCGGTTGAAATGTCGGATGGACAATAGAGGGTTCCAGACATTACGCAGGCTTTTGAGTTGTAGAAGCAGCAGGAGCACCGGAATTAACACGGCGGCCTTGGCGAGGATCAACTTCAAAAATAAGGCGATCATCACGAACTTGCGCAATCACATCACATTCATACTTTCCAGGTTGAGGAACCTGCTGAGGGGTTTCTGCGTAGAATGTACATTTCTGCGGGTATGGAATATTTGGCAAATGAGCGTACGCTTCAAACATGCAATATGGTTTGCCTGACTTCGCAGCTGTACCGCTACGGTGATTACCAGTTACTTCGACCACAATAGTATTAGACATGATGATGCCCTTATCTCAATGTTGGAAAGCCAGGAACGGTGCCGGGCTTACGGTATGCCCAACTGGGCGCAATGGCTTCAGGATTACGCCTGAAGGTTTTGAATTTTCGTGCAGCACGTTGACGGGTTACTTCTTGCTGAGCCAATGCAGATAAAAACAAGCGCATAAGACTATTAATCCCAGCACGTTCATCACATTGAGGATTGTTGAGAGCATTTAAGAATTCCATTTCAACTGCAAAACGTAGATTTTGATAAGCAACCCTATCCATCAAAAACCCATCCATTCGGCGATACAGGTTGTTCCTGTTTCTTGACGCTCAACAAACCAAATGCGCTCAGGTTTAACGCCCTGCTCTTTTCGAGCCTCAACAACCCTAAGTGTCTGTTCTACCTGTTGAGCAAGAACAGGATTAATAAAAGAATTCTGTACTTGTTGTTGTTCAGCTAAACGGCGTTTCTGACAACTTGTAAGTTGAGCGCCTTGAAAACTGACAGTTCTCACGCTGCAACCTGATGCAGATGATTAGGGCGTTGATACCAAGTTGGAACAGCCAAGGGACTTTTCGTTACTTCTCGACACTGGCGGACAAATACCGGTGCAAAACGACTGGTATCACAGGCGTTACGAATGTTGATCCCGATTTTGTTAAGACGAGCAGCATGAGTTTCAAAAGCACGCTGAGACAAACCGTGATGATGGCCACTCATCCAAAGTATGGCGTAAGAGGAAGTAGCATTAGCAGAAGCCCTGCCCTTACAAATACCATGTTCAATTAGTTTGTCAGCAATACTCTGAAGGTCCATTGCAGTCACCTTTAACTTTTCATCTATTTTTAGAAACTCACTGTGGAGTTCGGCTAAACGCCTTTCATCGAATAAGCCCCAATAACAAAGGGCCTCACGCTGTAAATATTCGCTCTTAAGCTCTTGTTCCATGCGAACCACGCCTTCTTGTGCGCAGTAATTTTTAACTCGCTGAACGTATTTGTATTCTTCTGATCCTTCACCAAAGGCCCGTTTAATCTTTGGAAGGCAGTTCTGATCCATTTCAAAAGCCTTGTCATATGCCTTTCGATATTGGAGGCGTCCGCCTTTGCCATTTCCTTTGGACGTCCAAGCAACAGTGCGACCATTGGGATACAGAAAACCGATGGAGTGTCCGATTCGCTGGCTAGAAACACCGCGCAAATAGGCAAGAACATTGCCCTCCCCCAATGAAACATTGGTGGTCAGATCTATCCGTTCAATCTTTGCCCCATCGGCGATACGGTCGCCGGATTTGGCTCCTGACTCACCTTGGCGAATATCAATGCGAGTGCAGCGGGTAAAACCTGGGAGACCGTATTCACGTAAAAGTGCGTTGTATACCGAGACGCATTGCTCGATAGAGGTGAAACCAAACAAGTTGTCGAGCCGCCCTACCCGGCTGGGATTTCCTTCAACGCGGATCTTGCGACCCTGAACGTGAATCGTGACCGAAGTCGAAAAACTAGCCTCATGCTTGAAACGCGGCTGACGAGTGCTAAGGACTTCGTTTGTGTTGGCATCAATCGTCAGGGTAAACACGTCGCACACGAGAGGTAGGTCATGGTCGTGCTCCTGCGATACGGTTAGCCAGTCTATGAACATCCGAGAGCCTTACTAACAAGTCTAAAGCGGTTAACTGCATCCAAAAGGACGGTATTCCGCAATGATAGGCGGTCTTCCGTTTGAGTCAAGAGAAAAAGAACGGTTTTTAGCTGATACTTGCTCTATAGAAACGGTAAACCGCATTCGGAGACGCAAAATGGGCATCGGCACGCGGATCAGGCAAGAGCGGCTCAAGCAAGGTCTTGAGCTGAAGGAGCTAGCAAAATTGAGTGGCATCCCGGAGCGGACGCTTGCAGACATCGAGCGTGAGGTTTCGAGCCCGCGAGCAGAAAACCTGAAAAAGGTGATTATCTCGTTGGGCTGTTCAGCTGATCAGATTATGTTCGACGACGACGAGCTCACCGAAGACGGGGACTTGGCCTTACTCGTGCGCGAATTAGGGAAAACTGAAGAAGAAACCCGACAGACAGTTAAGCGAGTAATCCGAGCAATGCTGGTTCAGGAGCGCGTCTTTGAGCTAGAGAAAATTCGCAACTTCGACGACGCTCACAGAGAAGAAAACAAGCAGCGGCAGAACCTCGCCATGCCATTGAAGCGCTACGAAAAAACGAGTAAGTGAAGTCGGAAACCGAAGAAGTCTTCGGTAAAGTGGGGGTGTAACAGCACCCCCACCCTCATAAGGCAGGAAACAGCAGCTTATGAAATCTGAAGCGGAGCGAAAACGTAGGGACGAGGCAATTGCCCTTGTGAGACTGCTCGCAATCAGTTCTGAGCAGTATGCGCAGGGAAAATATTGCTCAACAGACGAATTGAAAGCTCGTCTAAGGTTGTTTTCTCAACGGTCCGCAGAGAAAAAGACAGGCCAATAACGCGCTAGGAAATCGGACCTGCCGGGACCTAGTCAGCGGTAGCGCTGCAAGTCACGGAACCGTGAAGGCTACGCGAACGGTCTGGAAAACCACCCTGGTAGATCAGGGCGCGAAATGGCACCACGTCGACTACAGGCGATTTGAACGCGACAAAAAACCCCAGGGGTCTAACGGACGCTGGGGTTTTTCTTTGAGGAAAGATCGGCCGGCTTTGCCGGGTATCGGCGCGGAAAAAGTAGGTTTCCACCATGAAAAGGATTAGCGCCTAATGCCCTTCGGGCAGGTCGAGGTCAGCAAGATTAAAGGGGCTGATACTCAACTCACTGATCTGGCCGTGAAAATACAGAAAGACCTGCTTCAAAGGTCCAATCACGAACCGTATCAAGGCATTCGCCTGCGTGATATTTCCACTGTTCAGCCTGATCAAGCCGTGAGTTTACAGCGCTCAAAACCTCAGCATCTTCAGTGACCACAAGCTGAGATTTTTTGGAAAGAACGTAGTGGTATTGGCACAGCTTGAGATAGTGCTCCTGCAGCTCAGATATCTTGACCAATGAAATCTCATGATCACCAGACATGGCTCGCTGAAATTGCATGTAGCTTTCCTCCGCATTTTTGGATTTATGAATCCAGAAAATACGAAACTCATTGATTCTCTTGCCCTTTGCGTTCTTGAAAGCTTCTGCTACAGAAACTTCTTCCAGCGATTTTACTAACTCATCTTCAGTCATAAATGCCCTTTGAAAATTGGTGATCAGCTCCAACTTCTGAATATAGAAGGCGCGGTAAAGGCAGGTCAACAATAGGGATTTTAGTTTTTAGATAAAGAGGTATTTGATAGCAGATTTTGCAAAACGGAACGTAACCTGGTCAGCTTTTGCTATCAAAAAAGGAACGGCGAAATCCTGAGAGATCGCCTTTATGTAAACGCTGAAACTCAATCAAAAACGCGCTTAACACTGACTCGCTGCTGATCTGGTGAACCGGCAGCCGCTTCCAAAAACTGAACGTCAAAAATCTGATAGCTCTCAGATTTCCCTGTAGGGAGACTTCGGACCACTGCGTCTTTAGGTGACAGCTCCTCGCTCGTAACTAGGTACATTTCTGTGCCATCCACGCTTCCGCGAAGCTTTAAAACTGAACCGTCAGGCTTAGTGACAACGAAAACGTCAGGGTAAGCCCAGTCGTCTGGATTACTCATATCAACTCCTTCTGAAGGCCAGGAAGGCCAATATAGAAATGGCATTTTACCATGCATTCTGAAGGTCGTTTTTAACCAGGAAAGGCCACGCATAATGCACGCTATGTGTAAATCAGCAGCCGGGGCTGCGCGATTTTCCCGGCAGCTGACTCGTCCAGCAGGACGGCTTCGCTAACATAACGTGCACCACATTATGCGTAACCTTCGTATTGGCAGGTCGTCAGGGTCAGTGGCAGGTCAGATTTCAAGCTAGGCACTGCCGTTTTCATCGCCCTAAAGGTTCGTACTCTGCAATCTCTTCAATACGCTTTTTGACCGTTTCTTCACGGGCCTTTGCATAAATCAGCGGCCAAATAGTTCCACCTTCAGCGCGGCTACCTCCAGCAGTAAAATTTCCCCAGATGTCAGAGTATGCTTCCCAAGCTCGTTGCGATTCTTCAAAAAGGTGATTTTGCTCATCTGAGATTTCAAAATCGCTCCTAAGCTTGGCAATGGCAGTCTCCATAATCTGCGTTTGATACTGAAGAGATTCACCCGCAGCAATGTTCATATCTGTTTGCGTCAAAGGTGCGCCTGGGAAAAGCGTTTCAGCTATCAACTCATCCGAAGCCTTTAAAAACGCGATGCAGTGTTCAAAGCACGACTCGATTTCCTGTGAGTTGATTTCATACGCTGAAGCAATCTCATGACAAATAATGTGCCGCAGTTCGAATGTACGTTTTACTCCTGCAAAAACTCTATTTGGATCTTGCAATACAGGTGCTAAAGGTTCATTTAGTATTTCTACAGCCCAACGATCGTGGACTGTGCGCAAAGCCACGACAAAATCTTTCCCTAAAAGAATTCCAAGCCACTTGTTTATATGTTCGAAGCTACTGATTGAAACACTGTGAGCAACCATCTCACCAACAGTGATTGTCTTGCCATGGATTGCTCTTAAGATTGAAAAATCAATCTTTTGTCCTGTCGCCTCAGCATTACTCAAAAATGGTTCTCCAGCGTCTATAAGCTCCTGGATCACCATTCGAAAGTAACCTTCGATGCACGCTATTAAAGCGACAGGGAAATACTTAATAAACTCAGGATCTACGTCCTTTCGTGCTTCAAATGCTTGCGCCATAGCCGAAAGTCGGATGGGTAACTCTGTCATGGAGGACCCGAAGCGACGGCGCTGACGAATTTCTGAGATTTCTTGGATAATATCTCGAGTGCGGCTCATAGATGGACCATTTCCCGGCTGTTTAGCAGCCCACATTAGCTCAAGTCACAGCAGGGAAATGAATAAATAGGGGATAAATCCTGCTATTATTCTCTCCTTAAGAAGATCCAGTTATAACTATACTAAATAGTCCTTTAGTTTAGTTATATTAAATCATCGATCAACCAGCCTCGGTGTCAGAAAAAGAACAAGCTCCGTACTGGTAGAAACCTTGGACTTACTAGTGAAAAGCCACTTGAAGCCAGGGATTTTGCCAAAGAAAGGCACACCCTTAGTCACGGTGCTTTCAACGTCTGAGTAAACACCCCCCAAAGCAACTGTCTGGCCGAATCCGGAAAAAACACGCGACGTTAGGGACGTTGTCTTTATAGGTGGCACCCCATTCATTGCGTTCGAATAATCCGGCTCATTCTTCGACAGAATGACATCAAGCAAAACACCCTTCTCGTTCACTAAAGGTGTGACGTCCAAAGACAGAGCAGCTTCTTTAAAAGAAATCGACGTTGAGCCCTCACCGGCAGATTGTTGGTAAGGAACCTGAGAGCCTTTTACGATCTTGGCCTGATGCCGGTCAGATGTGTAAACCCGAGGACTGGAGATCACCCTGCCCTTACCAAGCTGCTCCATAGCACTCAATGTTGCATCAAGACTCACTGCCCTTGAAACAATGCCGACACCTGCGACAGCAGCAGATGAGAGCCCTAAAGGGACAGAACCCACAACAGTTCCAGCACCACTACCGATAGAACCGCCCCACTCCACTCCTAAGTTTTTAGAATAGGAGCGATCTACTTCAACTATCCGAGCCTCGATCATGACTTGCTTACGCGAGTAATCGACAGCGGCAATCAGAGTTTTAAGCTGAGCTAAACGCGCCTTACTCATTCTGGCAACGATGATCGAAGAACCGTCCTCAAAAGACAGAGTCTCACCAGGATCGAGAGGAAACGCTTTTATTGCATCCGACGCCAAAATGTTATGTACCTTGAGGATCGAAATATCAAAGGAATTGACGGCAAAAGACGCGCCGGTGTGTATTTTCTGATCTTGACCAGGTGCATAAGCATTTGCTGAGTATGAATCACCTGGACGAGGATAAGCACTAACACGTAGAAAATTACCTTCGACTGTATATAAAAGCCCCTTAAGAGACGTCACATATTCAATTGCCTCATCCCAGCTCACATCCTTCATTCGCATAGAAAGTGAACCACGGATGTTCTCATCTAAAACAAGATTCAAGCCGCGATAATCGGCCAAAAGTTGTAGTGCTGACGAAACCTGAATGGTCTGAAAATCAAAAGTCAGTTGCTGGGGAGCGGTTTCTGCCTGGGCAAAGGAAACAAAGAAAAATAAGAATGCAGCAACGTAGAGGCGGCACAGGGACTTAAGGGTATTCATGACATGAGTTCCAGGGCACTGGTTGATTAATCGGGGTCGGTCTTAGCGCTACGCTAAAGACCACCCCCAATTAACCCACCTGTAATTGGGTTAGGTTTTTTTAATGACCAATTAGTAATCTTGAATCCGTCAACCAAGCAATAAGCCTCGGTAAAGTCCGGAAAATATCGACAATGAGAAAAAGAAACGTACCGTGTATTTCCGTTGTTATCCGCTATTAGGGCAAGAGCCTCAGAAACTACCTTTGACGATGGATCGGGCTTTGACGGATGAATAAAGCCAACAAGACGCCAAGTGGTTGAGATTGGAGACTCAGGTGATTTAATAGGTTTATTGGACTTTGCCGTTGAAGTGATAGGTTCAGCCAGACCAGGAGAATCCGAGGAAAAGAAACTTTTGACACCGTAGATACCTAAACCCATGAACAGGACAAAAGCTCCAGCCGTTGCCCAAAGTCCAAATGAACGCAAGATACTTGCACGACCATCAGCAGCAGACTCATCACCGACTGCACCAGAACTAGACTGAGTAGCCGACTTGTAAAATACAAATACAGATGGCTTAAAGGTGCCGGCAGTAGTCCTGACGAGCTTAGACTTTGACGGAGCATCACCGGTAACAGCACCGTTATAAATATCAACCTTATACGTTTTCTTACTTAACTTCCTGATTCGGTAAGTTGTTTCAATAAGGAGACGAACCCAAGAGGAAATCTGAGCTAAATCCTGCGTTACCAGGACGACGCGCATAGAGTTGTTTTTATCGTCAACACGGTGCCTATGCTCAGCCAACAACGATTTATCAATAAAGTTAGCATGGTTTACATTCTGGCCTGCGGGCCAGCGTCTCCAGCATTCATCGATGATTGCAACACAGCCTGCCGGAAATAATTCGAATAAATCCGGATGTTCATACCAGTCGGCTGGCAGTTGAGTAATTTTTCCGCCAAAAGTAGCCAGTAAATCGTCAACAGACAAAGGAATATTAGTAACAACATGCCTATCTTGTTTGAGCGACGGAATAACCACATGTTCAGTTACACCGTAGGTCTTCCCTGCTCCTGGCTTGCCCACATAACCGTGAATAGCCATAAATCACCCAATCAACGGAATGCGACGAACAAGGAAGCGCAGAAGATAAGCACTCGTAACAACACTGATGCCAAATGGAACTTGCATGATATTCAGGAAATACCAAACAGACGGGTCAATTGCAGAAAATAGCTGTGCAGCACTTTGGATAATTCCAACAATGAAGCTAGTACTAATCAAATCAAGAAGAGCCTGATAAAGCCAGTCTGCGACCGCGACTGGAATGTCAGCGATGAATTGTAAGATATCTTGCAGTATAGATAAGAGCCAATTACCAAACGCAGACATAAATCCCTCCCCCAAAAACTTTGGTGGCTAAAATCAAGCGGACAGAAAGACACGCAGTGCAAGGAGGCTCCAAGCAGCCAAGAATACAGCACTTAGAACAGGCGAAATTGAAGCGAATAAAGCACAGTGCGCATCGAAGCTGACGATAGTTCCTAAAATGGCTATATCAGCAGTAGGACAGATACCACCAGAATTTGCAGAGGCAATATTTTCTTTAAACTCCGTCATGGCTTGACCAAAACCAGAGTCATTAAGGTCTACTTGCATACCATGAACAAAAGCCTTGTAGTGGACAGCGTTGACCTCACTATCAAGAACGGCATCTGCGTTTAACTGCCCGGGATTAGTGAAAGAGAGCTCACCGTCAAAACCGGAATCGCCATTCCCACCGTTATTATCACCACCTGTATTTCCTCCATCCCCAGGGTTAGGAGGGGTGCCATCGTCGCCGCCGTCGCCAGGATCAACAACGGGGTTGAGAGGATCTCCAACGGCTGGTGAGGTATATCCGGAGTCAGCACCGCATGACGGATTCGAGGTATTAAGACCCACGACGAAGTTACAAAAACCAGTGCTAGTAGAGCCAGAAGCAAAGTAACAGTTGGTACTAGTAACTGAGCTAGCCAAGTAAGAGCATGAATTATGACAAATGTCAGAAGTAACAGAATCTTCTTTCCAAGAGACAAAGGATTTACCTGACGATTTAATGATTGGAGAGTTAGGGCCTCGTGACTCGACTGTTTCAGGGCAGTTAATTTCAGCCTCTTTAATGATGCCGACTGTATTAGATATTACGTTGCCGTAAAAACTGTAAGAGAAACTGCAACTTGCGACAGCATCACTTAATAGAGAACACGAGCCCGGCGTGTAATTCACTCTAGTAGCATTTGTCTTATATTGGTCAGCCGCCTTTGTATACTCAACGATAAAAGATTCGGGTGAAGGTTGTGTGCCAGAGGCCGCACACTCTTTGGGAGTATTGGATAAGTGAGCGTTACCACACTTCCAGCCAGCAGAAGCTTTGAAGGGAAAGGCTGCTAGGAACAAAAGAGGCAGTAGGTAAATAGCCTTCATATCACCACCCCGAAAAGACAGCGAATGAACAACCAGAACCAATAACGAACATGGCAAAGTAATAGAGCTGATCCATGTAGCGGCCTCAGACTTTGAAAAAAAATGGGCGCCCGAAGACGCCCAGGTCATGCAGAGAGTGTTATTTAACCGCGTAGGAAACCAAGTACGATCTTCGCACCTTTAATACCGGCATAAACACCGGCGAGGATACCGGCCACAGCCAATACACCCACGGAAATGGTGCTAAAGTCGATCGAGGAAGTCAGTCCAGTGTAATCCCAAGCTGCTGCACCTTCAGCAGCGAAAACAGATGGGGCAGATACAGTAACGGCAACAGTAGAAATAGCTACAGCAAGCGACTTTTTGAACATGGGTAATCCTTAGGATTGTTTTATGAAGTTTAAAATTGTCCGAATGCCCATAGACCCGACCATAAAGAACGCGACTAAGGTGAATCCGGCCCCAAATGCTTGAGCCAAAACCGTTGGATCAAGCTGAGTCGGATCAAAAGGAGGCAAGTTATTGACGACCTCCCATGATGAAGAACAGACCGGAATACCACCCTCGGTTGAAATGTCGGATGGACAATAGAGGGTTCCAGACATTACGCAGGCTTTTGAGTTGTAGAAGCAGCAGGAGCACCGGAATTAACACGGCGGCCTTGGCGAGGATCAACTTCAAAAATAAGGCGATCATCACGAACTTGCGCAATCACATCACATTCATACTTTCCAGGTTGAGGAACCTGCTGAGGGGTTTCTGCGTAGAATGTACATTTCTGCGGGTATGGAATATTTGGCAAATGAGCGTACGCTTCAAACATGCAATATGGTTTGCCTGACTTCGCAGCTGTACCGCTACGGTGATTACCAGTTACTTCGACCACAATAGTATTAGACATGATGATGCCCTTATCTCAATGTTGGAAAGCCAGGAACGGTGCCGGGCTTACGGTATGCCCAACTGGGCGCAATGGCTTCAGGATTACGCCTGAAGGTTTTGAATTTTCGTGCAGCACGTTGACGGGTTACTTCTTGCTGAGCCAATGCAGATAAAAACAAGCGCATAAGACTATTAATCCCAGCACGTTCATCACATTGAGGATTGTTGAGAGCATTTAAGAATTCCATTTCAACTGCAAAACGTAGATTTTGATAAGCAACCCTATCCATCAAAAACCCATCCATTCGGCGATACAGGTTGTTCCTGTTTCTTGACGCTCAACAAACCAAATGCGCTCAGGTTTAACGCCCTGCTCTTTTCGAGCCTCAACAACCCTAAGTGTCTGTTCTACCTGTTGAGCAAGAACAGGATTAATAAAAGAATTCTGTACTTGTTGTTGTTCAGCTAAACGGCGTTTCTGACAACTTGTAAGTTGAGCGCCTTGAAAACTGACAGTTCTCACGCTGCAACCTGATGCAGATGATTAGGGCGTTGATACCAAGTTGGAACAGCCAAGGGACTTTTCGTTACTTCTCGACACTGGCGGACAAATACCGGTGCAAAACGACTGGTATCACAGGCGTTACGAATGTTGATCCCGATTTTGTTAAGACGAGCAGCATGAGTTTCAAAAGCACGCTGAGACAAACCGTGATGATGGCCACTCATCCAAAGTATGGCGTAAGAGGAAGTAGCATTAGCAGAAGCCCTGCCCTTACAAATACCATGTTCAATTAGTTTGTCAGCAATACTCTGAAGGTCCATTGCAGTCACCTTTAACTTTTCATCTATTTTTAGAAACTCACTGTGGAGTTCGGCTAAACGCCTTTCATCGAATAAGCCCCAATAACAAAGGGCCTCACGCTGTAAATATTCGCTCTTAAGCTCTTGTTCCATGCGAACCACGCCTTCTTGTGCGCAGTAATTTTTAACTCGCTGAACGTATTTGTATTCTTCTGATCCTTCACCAAAGGCCCGTTTAATCTTTGGAAGGCAGTTCTGATCCATTTCAAAAGCCTTGTCATATGCCTTTCGATATTGGAGGCGTCCGCCTTTGCCATTTCCTTTGGACGTCCAAGCAACAGTGCGACCATTGGGATACAGAAAACCGATGGAGTGTCCGATTCGCTGGCTAGAAACACCGCGCAAATAGGCAAGAACATTGCCCTCCCCCAATGAAACATTGGTGGTCAGATCTATCCGTTCAATCTTTGCCCCATCGGCGATACGGTCGCCGGATTTGGCTCCTGACTCACCTTGGCGAATATCAATGCGAGTGCAGCGGGTAAAACCTGGGAGACCGTATTCACGTAAAAGTGCGTTGTATACCGAGACGCATTGCTCGATAGAGGTGAAACCAAACAAGTTGTCGAGCCGCCCTACCCGGCTGGGATTTCCTTCAACGCGGATCTTGCGACCCTGAACGTGAATCGTGACCGAAGTCGAAAAACTAGCCTCATGCTTGAAACGCGGCTGACGAGTGCTAAGGACTTCGTTTGTGTTGGCATCAATCGTCAGGGTAAACACGTCGCACACGAGAGGTAGGTCATGGTCGTGCTCCTGCGATACGGTTAGCCAGTCTATGAACATCCGAGAGCCTTACTAACAAGTCTAAAGCGGTTAACTGCATCCAAAAGGACGGTATTCCGCAATGATAGGCGGTCTTCCGTTTGAGTCAAGAGAAAAAGAACGGTTTTTAGCTGATACTTGCTCTATAGAAACGGTAAACCGCATTCGGAGACGCAAAATGGGCATCGGCACGCGGATCAGGCAAGAGCGGCTCAAGCAAGGTCTTGAGCTGAAGGAGCTAGCAAAATTGAGTGGCATCCCGGAGCGGACGCTTGCAGACATCGAGCGTGAGGTTTCGAGCCCGCGAGCAGAAAACCTGAAAAAGGTGATTATCTCGTTGGGCTGTTCAGCTGATCAGATTATGTTCGACGACGACGAGCTCACCGAAGACGGGGACTTGGCCTTACTCGTGCGCGAATTAGGGAAAACTGAAGAAGAAACCCGACAGACAGTTAAGCGAGTAATCCGAGCAATGCTGGTTCAGGAGCGCGTCTTTGAGCTAGAGAAAATTCGCAACTTCGACGACGCTCACAGAGAAGAAAACAAGCAGCGGCAGAACCTCGCCATGCCATTGAAGCGCTACGAAAAAACGAGTAAGTGAAGTCGGAAACCGAAGAAGTCTTCGGTAAAGTGGGGGTGTAACAGCACCCCCACCCTCATAAGGCAGGAAACAGCAGCTTATGAAATCTGAAGCGGAGCGAAAACGTAGGGACGAGGCAATTGCCCTTGTGAGACTGCTCGCAATCAGTTCTGAGCAGTATGCGCAGGGAAAATATTGCTCAACAGACGAATTGAAAGCTCGTCTAAGGTTGTTTTCTCAACGGTCCGCAGAGAAAAAGACAGGCCAATAACGCGCTAGGAAATCGGACCTGCCGGGACCTAGTCAGCGGTAGCGCTGCAAGTCACGGAACCGTGAAGGCTACGCGAACGGTCTGGAAAACCACCCTGGTAGATCAGGGCGCGAAATGGCACCACGTCGACTACAGGCGATTTGAACGCGACAAAAAACCCCAGGGGTCTAACGGACGCTGGGGTTTTTCTTTGAGGAAAGATCGGCCGGCTTTGCCGGGTATCGGCGCGGAAAAAGTAGGTTTCCACCATGAAAAGGATTAGCGCCTAATGCCCTTCGGGCAGGTCGAGGTCAGCAAGATTAAAGGGGCTGATACTCAACTCACTGATCTGGCCGTGAAAATACAGAAAGACCTGCTTCAAAGGTCCAATCACGAACCGTATCAAGGCATTCGCCTGCGTGATATTTCCACTGTTCAGCCTGATCAAGCCGTGAGTTTACAGCGCTCAAAACCTCAGCATCTTCAGTGACCACAAGCTGAGATTTTTTGGAAAGAACGTAGTGGTATTGGCACAGCTTGAGATAGTGCTCCTGCAGCTCAGATATCTTGACCAATGAAATCTCATGATCACCAGACATGGCTCGCTGAAATTGCATGTAGCTTTCCTCCGCATTTTTGGATTTATGAATCCAGAAAATACGAAACTCATTGATTCTCTTGCCCTTTGCGTTCTTGAAAGCTTCTGCTACAGAAACTTCTTCCAGCGATTTTACTAACTCATCTTCAGTCATAAATGCCCTTTGAAAATTGGTGATCAGCTCCAACTTCTGAATATAGAAGGCGCGGTAAAGGCAGGTCAACAATAGGGATTTTAGTTTTTAGATAAAGAGGTATTTGATAGCAGATTTTGCAAAACGGAACGTAACCTGGTCAGCTTTTGCTATCAAAAAAGGAACGGCGAAATCCTGAGAGATCGCCTTTATGTAAACGCTGAAACTCAATCAAAAACGCGCTTAACACTGACTCGCTGCTGATCTGGTGAACCGGCAGCCGCTTCCAAAAACTGAACGTCAAAAATCTGATAGCTCTCAGATTTCCCTGTAGGGAGACTTCGGACCACTGCGTCTTTAGGTGACAGCTCCTCGCTCGTAACTAGGTACATTTCTGTGCCATCCACGCTTCCGCGAAGCTTTAAAACTGAACCGTCAGGCTTAGTGACAACGAAAACGTCAGGGTAAGCCCAGTCGTCTGGATTACTCATATCAACTCCTTCTGAAGGCCAGGAAGGCCAATATAGAAATGGCATTTTACCATGCATTCTGAAGGTCGTTTTTAACCAGGAAAGGCCACGCATAATGCACGCTATGTGTAAATCAGCAGCCGGGGCTGCGCGATTTTCCCGGCAGCTGACTCGTCCAGCAGGACGGCTTCGCTAACATAACGTGCACCACATTATGCGTAATCATATGGCAGGTCATCAGGGGCAGTGCCAGTCAGATTTCAACCAGCACAGCAGGCTTTTCATCGGCCAAACCAGCCTGTCCCGATTTGGCCGACGAAGCTCAATCACACCTGAGCGTAACCCCCATCCACGAACATCTCGCTGCCCGTCATGAAGCTGCTCTCATCCGACGCCAGGAACAACGCCGCATTCGCCACTTCATCTGGCTGGCCCATACGCCCCAACGGTACTCGCGTCACCATCGAGTCGACAATCGCGTCCTTCTGGCCAGTGCCGGACAACGCTCTGTCCAAACCGGGTGTCGTCGTAGGCCCAGGTGAAAGTACGTTCACCCGTATGCCAGTGCCTTGCAGGTCCAGCGCCCAGCTTCTGGCAAAGTTTCGCAGTGCACCTTTCGATGCGCTGTACACACTGAACGCCGCGGTGCCCATCGAGGCTGTCGTCGAACCTGTCAGCACAATCGAGCCGCCGGCGCTCATCAATGGCAGCGCGTTCTGCACGGTGAACAGCGTGCCTTTCACGTTCACGCCAAATGTGCGATCAAACGATTCCTCGGTGATCGACCCGATAGGTTCCAGATCCCCCAGGCCCGCATTGGCGAACAACACATCAACGCGGCCTTTCTCTGTCTTGATCTGCGCGAATACGCGCTCAAGGTCCTGCAGATTTGAAATGTCGCCCTGGATGGCGATCGCTTCATGCCCGATCAGGGCCAACGCTTTGTCCAGTTCTTCCTGGCGACGTCCCACGATAACGACCTGTGCACCTTCAGCCGCAAAGCGTATGGCGCTGGCCAAACCGATCCCGCTGTTGCCACCGGTGACGACTGCAATTTTTCCGTTGAGCCTGTTCATGAGTACTTCCCATAAATGTTGAGGCTCAAAGCGTAGATCTACGCTATTGTTTTGAATAGTATGCACCTTTTGGTAAGTACCCAGCCTGAGTGCAAAAACATGTCCAACAGCACCTTTAATTGCGGGCTCGACGCCGCCCTGGCAGTGATTGGCGGTAAATGGAAACCGTTGGTCTTGTATCACCTGGCCCGCGGGGTTCACCGTTATGGCGAGTTGCGACGTGCAGTGGGCGGCGTGACAGACAAGGTGCTGATCCAGCAATTGAAAGAGCTGGAGCGCGATGAAATCATCGACCGCATCGACTTCAAGGAGATCCCGCCAAAGGTCGAATACTCCCTGACGCCTTTCGGACATTCACTGGCCAGGGCCTTGGGTCCACTTTGCCAATGGGGAACCGACCATATAGTGGCGGTTGAACGCATCAGTGAGCGCCGAGCAGCCACCCTCGCCCAGCCTTGATGCCCATCAATTCCCAACTCAACTAAATGGATATTTAGTTGAGTTAAATCAATAGCTTATGAAATACCTGAGCATCTTCAGGTGTTTTCAGCCTCCCTCGCCTCGCCACCAAACATCAAAAAATCCAAATGTCAGCCTAAACACATATGGATTTTTAGGAATGTTTCAACCCTCTAAGCTCCGACCACTCCTTCCCGTGAAGGAGCCAGCGTCGTCGGTACGCCCTGACCACAAGGGCGATCCTAAAATAATGTGTCTGCCGACTCAAGGAATCCCCATGTCCCTTCTACCTGGGCATCAAAGTGCTGATGAGCGCCTGCTCCACAGCCAAGGCTACGATCAACAATTGCATCGTGGCTTGTCTCTCTGGTCTTCGTTTTCCGTAGGATTCGCCACTGTTTCCCCGGTGGTCGGCATCTATTCAGTGATGTCCCTGGGCGCCATGAGCGCCGGCCCTTCCTGGGTCTGGATCGTGCCGCTGTGCCTTGCGCTACAGCTGTTGGTTGCCTTGGTGTATGCCGAACTCGCCTCCCAATACCCGCTGGCCGGCGGTTGTTACCAATGGGTCAAGCGCCTCGCCGGCGACCGCTGGGCCTGGTTTACCGGATTCATGTATCTGGCGTCGGCGCTGGCCTCGCTGACCACCGTGGCCTACCTCGGCGGTTTTTGGTTGTGGCTGTTTTTCACCGGCGAGCCACCCGCAGCCAATGCCCAAGTGTTCAGCGGTGCGGTGTTATTGCTGCTGGGCCTTGGGGTCAACCTGTTCGGGATCAACCCGCTGAAGTATTTCGTCAATGCAGGGATCGTTGCCGAGGCCATCGCTTCCATTGGCATTGGTGTGCTGCTGTTGGTGTTTTTCCGCAACCATTCCTTCTCGCTGGTGTTTGAAGGCCTGAGCGCCACCCAGCCAGGTGACGGTACGTATTTCTCCGGTTTCCTTACTGCCATGGCGGTCGGCGGCTGGGCCTTTCTGGGGTTTGATGCGTGCTCGCAAGTGTCGGAAGAAACTGCCGACGCCCGCACCTCGACGCCACGGGCCATCTTGCGCTCGATGATCCTGGTGGGGTTGACCGTGATGCTCACCGCCTTCGCGGTCACCCTCTCCTACTCCGACACGGCCGCGATGGTCTCGGGCAGTGTCGTTGACCCCGTAACGCCCGCCGTCGTCGACGCGTTTGGCGCCTGGTCGGAGCGGCCCTTCGTCGCCGTGGTGCTGGTGGCGTTCATCGCCTGTGTGGTGTCGGTGCAAACCTATATTGGCCGGGCCGTATTCGGCATGGCGCGGGACTCTATCCTGCCCGCCTCGAACCTGCTGCGCCGGGTGGACAAACGCAAAGTGCCGTTTGCCGCGATGGTCTTCAGCACGCTGTTCGCCAGCTTTGGCCTTGCACTGGGCTTGAACGCCACGGCGGTGGGCACGCTGATCGCGTTTGGCAGTGGCGGCTTCTTCATGGTGTTTCTGATTGTGGTGACGTGCGTCCTGCTCGCCCGCCTGAACGGCACATGGAAAGCCGAACCCGGCACCTTCAGCCTCGGCCGCTGGGGTATCGCAGTCAATCTCGCGGCGTTCTTCTGGCTGGTGTTCGAAAGCATCAACGTGGCCTGGCCACGCGAATCCCTCGCGCCACCGGGTGCGCCATGGTTCCAGGTGTGGGCGGTGATTCTGGTGTTCTCGATCCTCGCGGTTCTTGGCTTGATCTATATGTTCTGGGCCAAGCCCTATCAACGCACCGTCACCCCTCACTTGCGCACGCACTGACACGGAGTTTCAAATGTCTTCCCTTCACTATTGGAATTACCCCACGGACATTTTCTGCGGGCCAGGTGCGCTGGACGTCGTCGCCGAGCGCTGCAAACTGCTCGGGATGCGCAAGCCGTTGCTGGTGACCGACCCCGGCATGACCGCGCTTGAACCGCTGGCGTTGTTGAAAGCCCACCTGAGCCAGGCTGATATTCCGTTCGCGGTGTTCAGCGAGATCACCAGCAATCCGACCCTGGATGACGTAGCCCGGGGCGTGGCAACGTTCCAGGCCGGCGGCCATGATTCGCTGATTGCACTGGGCGGCGGCAGCGCCATGGATGCCGCCAAGGGCATCAGCCTGGCAGCCGTCGACCGGCAAGGCCTGGAGCGTTTCGAATGGTCCCGGGTCATCACCCGCTACCCCAGCCTGGCGGATTTCCCGCGCCTGGACCTGCCCCGCCTGATAGCCCTGCCGACCACGGCGGGCACGGGGTCGGAACTGGGACGCGAAGCGGTGCTGACCCTGAGCGAACAGAACATCAAGCAGGTGATCAGCCACCCCGAGTTGCTCCCGGCCACGGTGATCCTCGACCCGCAGCTCACACGGGGCCTGCCGCCCGCCCTGACTGCAGCCACCGGCATGGACGCCCTCACCCACCACATCGAAGCCTTTTGCTCGCCGCTGTATCACCCGATGTCGTCCGGCGTTGCCGTCGAAGGTGTGCGGCTGATCCAGCAGCACCTGGTCAACGCCCACGCGGACGGCCAGGACATGGTTGCCCGTGAAGGGATGCTGGTGGCTTCCGCGATGGCCGCCGTAGCCTTTCAAAAAGGCCTGGGGGGCGTGCATGCCCTCGCCCATCCGCTGGGTGCCCGCTACCACAAACATCACGGGCTGTTGAATGCGATCCTGTTGCCCTACGTGCTGGTGGCCAACCGCGACGTGGTCAGCACCGACATCGCACGCCTGGCGCGCTACCTGGAATTGCCGCAACCGGATTTCAATGGTTTCCTGACGTGGGTGCTGGCGCTGCGTCAACGCCTGGGCATCCCTTACACCCTGGCTGAAATCGGCCTGCACGCCGACGCCGCGCCCTGGGTCGGCGAACAGGCGGTTGCCGATATTTCGTCGTCAGACACCAATGCCCGTGTCCTTGATGCCAGCGACTACAGCCAGATCTTTCGCAATGCCGTACACGGCGAACTAGACGTGGTGTTCCGCCCGTAAGTCGTCGATAAACGCACGCACGGCCTCGCTCTGCGGGTGCCCGATGTGCGTGATCAAACTGTGTTGCACCGCGTAATGCAGCGTCTCGGGGTGCAACGCGCGCATCTTCCCGCTTTCCAGCCACGGGCGGGCGTAATGGCCCGGCAAATACCCCAAGTGCGTCCCGGCCAATACGCCATGGGCCACCGCTTCCATATGGTGGGCGGTGGCGGATGCCCGCTGCGGCGTCACCGGCAGCACCTGGTTGGCGGGCAGGAATCCATGCGTGATCCAGTCGCTGGCCTGCAACTGTTCCAGGCTCGGTGAATCCACTTCAAACAACGGATGTTGATCCCCGCAAAAAATACCTATCGCTTCTGTGTACAACGGCTGGTAAGCCAGGGTTGGCAACGGCCGGCTGAAGTACGAGATGGCCATGTCCAGTTGCCCATCAATCACCGCCAACTCCAGTTCGGTGGGCGAGTTGACGAAGATGTGCAGGTGCATATCGTGCGCGCGCTGATAAAACCGCGCGATGGCCGCATCGATACGGGCCGTGGGCAAGGTCGCGATATTGTCTGCCAGGCCCAGGTACAAATCGCCCACCAGGCGCCCGGACAAGTCCTGGGCCTCGTCGCGAAATGCATCCACCGCGCCAAACAACACCGATGATGCCTGGAGGATACGCTGGCCTTTTTCGGTCAGGCGGAACCCGCCCTTGCCGCGTTCGCACAGCCGATAACCCAGACGCTTTTCAAGCCCTGAGATGTGCGTGCTGATATTCGACTGGCTCATGTTCAGCTCGGCCTGGGCCGCCGTGAATCCGCCGCATTTAACTACGGTGGAAAAGATGCGCAGCAAGCGCAGGTCCATGTCTGTCACGTTTCTGAGCACTGGCTTTCCCGCGGGGCAAAAAGAGCCCCATTCAACGTGAGCGCCTCGCCCGCGTCAATGTGTAGCCAGTCTGTAATCCCTGGCTTGTATACCCGCAGGGTGATCACTAAGCTGGCCGCTCTTTTTTACCGCCGCCCGGAACCTCCATGCCTCGAAGTATCGCCCACCTCGCCCTGCTGCTGGGGCTGATCACTGCCGTCGGCCCCTTCGCCATCGACATCTACCTGCCGGCCTTGCCGACGCTGGGTGCCAGCCTGCACGCCTCGCCTGCCGCCGTGCAGATGAGCCTGACGGTGTTCTTCATGATCATCGGGGTGTGCCAGCTGTTCTACGGGCCGATCAGCGATGTGTTCGGGCGCAAGCCGCCGATCTACGCCGGCCTGGTGATTTTCATCCTGGGCAGCATTGGTTGCGCCCTGGCGCCGAGCATCGAAGCGCTGATTGGCTTTCGTGCGTTGCAGGCCTTTGGCGCCTGTGCCGGGATGGTGATTCCGCGGGCGATTGTGCGCGACCTGTACACCGGCCACGAGGCCGCACGACTGATGGCGTTGCTGATGCTGGTGGTGAGCATTTCACCGATCCTGGCGCCGCTGGCCGGCAGCCTGATCATCGCGGTGTGGAGCTGGCGCGAAGTGTTTTTGGTGCTGGGTGTGGCGGCGGTGTTGTGCCTGATCATGACCGTCGTACAACTGCCGGAAACCCACCCCGCCGAGCGCCGCCTGGGCAAGACCCTGGGCAATGCATTCGGCAGCTACGGCGCGTTGTTGCGCGACCCGGTGTTTACCGGTTTGTCAGTGGTGGGCGGTTTTGGCCTGGCGACGTTCTTCGTGTTCATCGGCAGCGCGCCGTTCGTCTACATCGAGTACTACGGGCTTACGCCCACGCAATTCAGCCTGTGCTTTGCCCTCAACGCCGCGTCGTTTTTTGCCCTGAGCCAACTGACCGCGCGCCTGAGTGCGCGTTTCGGCCTGGCGCCGCTGATTCGTTGGTCGGTGGCGGGCGTGGCAACGGTGATGACCTTGCTGGCCCTTACCACCCTGTGGGGCAATAGCCTGCCGCTGATGATGGCGCTGCTGTTTATCGGCTTTGGTTTCCTCGGCCTGTTGTTGCCGGCGGCCGGGGTGCTGTCCCTGGAAGATCACGGCGCGGTGGCCGGTTCGGCCTCGGCGCTGCTGGGCGCGATCCAGATGATCACCGCCGCCGTGGCCATGTCCCTGGCCGGCGTGTTCGCCGACCATACACCGGCGCCCATGTTGGTCGGCATTGCCCTGAGCGCGGTGGCGGCGATGCTGACTGTGTGGTGGACGCTGCGCCGCCTGCCGGCGCACCTTCAGCCTCAGTCGCGTACCTGACCCACCGAGCCCCGGGACCACTCGCCATTCACCAGCCGGTTGATGCCCAGGGGGTTGGCGTTTTGCAAGGCGGCGGGCAACAGGCTGTCCGGGTAGTTCTGATAGCAGACCGGACGCAGGAATCGATCGATCGCCAGGCTGCCCACCGAAGTCCCCCGGGCATCGCTGGTGGCCGGGTAAGGGCCGCCATGCACCATGGCATCGCACACTTCGACGCCAGTCGGGTAGCCATTGACCAGGATACGGCCGACCTTCTCCTCCAGCAGCGGCACCAGCCATTGGTAGTTGAGCAGGTCGGTCGGTTCACCGATCAGGGTCGCCGTCAGCTGGCCGCGCAAGGCCCGCAGCGCTTGGTCAAGTTGCGCATCGTCTGCTACCTCGATCAGCACGGTGGTGGGGCCGAAGACTTCTTCCTGTAGCAACGGATGCCCTTCCAGCAGCAGCGCGAGGTCAGCCTTGAACAGCTGCGCTCGAGCCTTGCTGCCCTCCTGCGGTGCCCCCACCAGGTGCGCAACGCCCGGGCACGCCCTCAAGGCATTGACGCCTTTCTCATAGCTGCGCAGGCCACCCGCATTGAGCAAGGTCTGCGGTGCTTGTCCCGCCAGGTGTTCCTTGAGCTGCTCGGTGAACGCGCTGAACGCCGGGCCACGGATACCGATTACCAGGCCCGGGTTGGTACAAAATTGCCCTGCGCCCAACACCACCGAAGCGGCCAGTTCACCAGCGATGGTCGTGCCCCGGGCAGCCAGCGCATCTGGCAGCAGGATGACGGGGTTGATGCTCGACATCTCGGCGAACACCGGAATCGGCTGCGCACGTTCGGCAGCGATTTTGGACAGTGCGTTGCCACCGTGCAGCGAGCCGGTAAAACCCACCGCCTGGATCGCCGGATGCCTGACCAGGTCCGCACCGACGCCCTCGCCGAAGATCATGTTGAACACGCCCGCCGGCATGCCGGTGCGCTTGGCGGCGCGTTCAATAGCGCAGCCCACCTGTTCGGCGGTGGCCATGTGGCCACTGTGGGCCTTGACCACCACCGGGCAACCGGCCGCCAGCGCCGAAGCGGTGTCGCCCCCGGCGGTGGAAAATGCCAGCGGGAAATTACTCGCGCCGAACACCGCCACCGGGCCGACGCCAATGCGGTACTGGCGCAGGTCGACGCGCGGCGCCGGTTGGCGATCCGGCAGTGCCAGGTCGATCCGCGCACCAAGGCAGTCTCCCCGGCGCAGCGCCTGGGCGAACAGGCGCATCTGGTTGCTGGTGCGCAGGCGCTCGCCCTGGATACGTGCGGTGGGCAGTGCAGTTTCCCGGCAGACGATGGCGACGAAATCCTGGTCCAGCGCTTCCAGCTCCTCGGCGATAGCCTCAAGGAATTCCGCACGCCGCACCGGGCTCAGTTGGCGATAAACACCAAAGGCATTTTTCGCCGCAAGAGCCGCCTGCCCTACTTCATCAAGCGTGGCCTGGTGGAACGCCCAAGGCAGGGCTTCTCCCGTGGCGGCATCGAAGCTCTGGTGACGGGGTTCACCCAGGCCGCTGCGAGCACCCGCGATAAACTGCTGGCCGAGTACAGGGTACATGTTCATAACCTCCTTCATTGCCTGTCAGCCTCGGCCATAAGCGCTGAGTACTTTGCGAATCGCATGAGCGATGCCTTGCAGGTGCTGTTCCTCGAAACGGTCGGTCCACCACATGCACACCGTTTCCTTGCAGGCCTTTTCCGCCACCGGGCAAACGCTGCCGGAAAAATCCTGTGGGGTGACGCCCGGCAAGGTGAACGGCAACCCAGAGGTACCGAACGTCTTGCGCTCGCGGATCACCGGGTAGCTGTACAGCGGCACCTCGCCCGGGTACCCGATAAAACCATCGATGCCTTCGGCCACCAGCGCTTTCATGACGTCCTGCATCGGCACCGTCAGTTGCGCCGTGTCCACGCGGAACGAATAGAAGAAATACACCCCAAGGGTGTCCGGCAACGGCAACACCGGCTGGATGGCCAGCCCGTCCAGCAACTCGGTCAGGCGATCGGCCGAGGCGACACGCGCATCGACAAATTGCTGCAGTTTCTCGACCTGCGCCAACCCTACGGCGGCCTGCAATTCGGTCATGTGGTAATTGGGCGCCAGGAACAGGTGGTCGCGGCCACCGCGCTCGCGTGGCCAGCCCTTGTCGCTGCATGCACGCAGGCCGCGCCCGTTGTATTCGCCGCGATTGCTGATGACCATGCCACCATCGCCAGTGGTCATGTGCTTGGACTGCTGGAAGCTGAAACAGCCGACATCGCCAAAGGTGCCGCACAACTGGCCTTTGTAGTACGCCAGGTGCGCCTGGGCGCAATCTTCGATGACAAACAGGTTGTGCTTGCGGGCAATCGCCATGATCGCGTCCATGTCTGCCGGATGACCAAACACATGGGTCACGATGATCGCCCGAGTACGCGGGGTGATGTTCTTCTCGATGGAGGCCGGGTCCAGGTTCTGGGTCAGTGGGTCAACGTCTGCAAAGACCGGCACCGCCAACTGCGCGAGCACCGGGATCACCGTGCCAATGTCGGTGACCGGCGACAGGATGATCTCATCGCCTGGTTCCGGGTTAAGGAAGATCACCGCGGTATGCAAGGCCGCCGTGCCGTTGGCGACAGCAACTGCGGTCGATACGTCGTAAAGCTCGGCAAAGCGCTGCTCGAACTGGCGGGTCTTGGGGCCGACCAGAAAGGACAGGCTGCCGGATCGGATTACTTCCAGCAGCAATTTTTCTTCCTCGGCACCGAAAGTGCGCCCGGACGCGTCACGGAAGCTGGGCAGCGTCCCTTCGATAGCGCGGGGCCCGCCATGGATGGCTAATTCGTTCATGATCAATCCTTCTTGCGAAATGAGTGCGGCCGGTTACAGGCCAAGGAAGTCCGCCATCAACTGCACCTGGTGTTCCAGCATATGGCGCCCCAGGTGGACCCGGCAGCCACGGTGTTCGGCCGCTATCAGCAACGCCGTGCGTTCAGGTTCCTGGACCACTTCCGCCACGGTCATCTGTGGGGTCAGTTGGGACACGTCCAGCGGCAACGGGTCGGCCGCATGCATGCCCAGCGAGGTGCCGTTGATGATCAGTTGGTGGCCGCTGGGGTCCTGGGTTCCGAGCGAAACCGCCAGGGCCGGGAAGTGGCGCAACAGCCGTTCCTTGAGTTCAGCGCTCTTGTGCTCACTGCGGTTGGCCAGGGTCAGGCGGGCGATGCCGGCCTGGGCCAGGGCAAAGGCGACCGCGTTCGCCGCACCGCCGGCCCCCACCAGGTACACCGACTGGCCTGCCACGTCGATGCCGGCATGCTGAAGCCCCCGCAGGAAACCGACGCCATCCAACTGATCACCCCTGAAGCGACCATCGGCCAAACGCCGGATCACATTGGCAGCCCCCACGGCGGCGGCCTGCTCACTGAGTTCATCGCACAACGGCAAGATGGCTTGTTTGAACGGCACCGTGACAATGGCACCGTCGAAGCTCAACACGGTTCGCAGGCTGTTGACGAAGCCTTCGAAATGCTCCGGCGCCACATTCATCGGCACCATGATCGCGTCACTGCCACGCTCACGGGCAATCCGGTTGATCCGGGGCGGCGCTTTTACATGGTCGGTGGGGTGGGCAAGAATGCCCAGCACCCGGGTTCTGCCCGTCACTTCTGGCGTGTTTTCTGGCCTGTCAGGCATGTACGTGGCTCCTGTTCTGAAAAACATCCCGAATCGTCTTGTGGTCAGTGCGACGTCATGACAAACACCGCCAAACCCGCTGGATGAAAAGTACTGCACTTCATGCCGCACGAGTAATGACAAGTGCACCCCCTGCCGATAACCGTTGGCTATCCCCGGGTGCAAAAGCGCTCCAGCAAGCGCTTGCACCACGCTCGCAGGTCGCTAGCGTTTTCACGCCTGCTGATGCCTAATGCCGGGCACCTCCTCTAAAAAAAGCGTCCGCCTGATGACGATGCCAACCCTGGAAACCCTCTCCTCGCGCCTTCGTCTCAAGCAGTTGCGCCTGTTGGTTGCACTGGACGATCACGGCTCCATCCACCGCGCCGCCGAGATCATCGGCATCACCCAGCCCGGCGCCACCAAGGCGCTGCACGACGTGGAGGAAACCCTCGGCGCGACGCTGTTCGAACGCACCAGTAAAGGGCTGAACGCCAACGCCATGGGCCGTTGCGCGATTCGCTACGCGCGGTTGATCCTGACGGACCTGTCTCACCTGCGCCAGGAAATGCACGGGATCTTCCAAGGGCACGGCGGACGCCTCACTGTCGGCACGATCATGGGCGGCGTACCGCTGCTCACGGCGGGCGTATTGCGGCTGCGCAAGCGCCAACCGCAGGCGACCATCGAGATTGTCGAAGACACCAGCGTCAAACTACTGAGCCTGCTGGACCAGGGCCGCCTGGACATGGCGCTGTGTTACCCCAGTGTGAGCCCACGGCCCACGGCGTACGACAGCATCAGCATGAAACCCGAAGCGCTGGTGGTCATGGCCAACCCGAGCCATCCTTTGGTGGGGCGCGAATCGCTGACCCTCGAAGATCTGGCCGATTCAGGCTGGGTGATCTTCTCGGCGAATATGCCGTTGCGCCAGACGCTGGAGCGCGAGTTCCACGAGTCGGGCGTGAATTTTCCGGCCCACCCGATCGAAACCTCGTCCACCTTTGCCACGTTGTTGCTGCTGATCAGCGACCCCAACCTGGTCGCAGTGTTGCCCACCGATGTGGCAGAGCTGCCGTTATTGCAAGCCATGTTGAGCGCCCTGCCCTGCACCATCACACCCAAGAGCGAGCCGTTCGCCATCGTCACGCGCACCCAGGTGGAACTCTCGCAACTCACACACCTGCTGATCGAAGAGCTGACGAAGTAGCCCTACCGGCGCGCCCACAGATAACGCACGGTTATCCCAAGCCTCTGGATTTTCATTACCCGCACGCCCGGGCCGGCGTTAGGATCGCGCCATACCGCTGCATCCGCGTTTCCCTCAGTAAGGTGCCGTAATGGAACTGATTGCCAAAACAAGTGCGCAAAGCCAGATTGCCGCCGCCACGATCCGCCTGGACCCCCACGACGATGTGCTGATTGCACGCCAGCCGCTGCCGGCCGGGCTGGTCCTGGAAGAAAACGGCGTGGTGGTGCAGCAGGCGATTCCGGCCGGGCACAAGGTCGCGGTGCGGCGGATCGAGGCCGGTGAACAGGTACGCCGTTATGGGCAGATCATCGGCGTCGCATCGGTGGCGATCGAGGCCGGTGCACACGTCCACAGTCATAACCTGGGCATGGCACACTTTTCCCGCAGTCACGAATTCGGCATCGATGCCAAACCCACCCCGCACCGCGAGGCGACGTTCATGGGCATCGTCCGCCCGGACGGTCGGGTGGCGACGCGCAATTACATCGGCGTGCTGACCTCGGTGAACTGCTCGGCCACCGTGGCGCGGGCGATCGCCGACTACTTCCGGCGCGATATCCATCCCGAAGCCCTTGGGCCTTACCCGAATGTGGACGGCGTGGTCGCGCTGACCCACGGCATTGGCTGTGCGGTAGACCCCGGCGGCGAAGCCCTGGCCATGTTGCAGCGAACGCTGGGAGGTTATGCGGTGCACGCCAACTTCCATTCCGTGCTGATGATCGGGCTGGGGTGTGAAACCAACCAAATCGACGATTTGCTCAAGGCCCAGCACCTGCAAGCCGGCGCTCACCTTCGCGTGTTCACCATCCAGGGTGTGGGTGGCACCTCCAAATCCATCGCCAACGGCATTGAGCAGATCAAGGCCCTGCTACCCGCCGCCAACCTGGTGCAGCGCCAGGCAGTCAGCGCCAGCCACCTGGTCGTGGGCCTGCAATGCGGCGGTTCGGACGGTTACTCCGGGATCACCGCCAACCCGGCCCTGGGCAACGCGGTCGACCGGCTCGTGGCGGCGGGCGGCACGGCGATCCTGTCCGAAACACCGGAGATCTATGGCGCCGAACACCTGTTGACGCGCCGTGCCGTGAGCGACGAGGTGGGTGAAAAACTCATTGCCCGTATCCGGTGGTGGGAAAGCTATTGCCAGCGCATGAATGCCGAACTCAACAACAACCCATCGGCTGGCAACAAGGCCGGCGGGTTGACCACCATCCTTGAGAAGTCCCTGGGCGCCGTGGCCAAGGGCGGCTCCACCAACCTGGTGGATGTCTACGAATACGCCGAAGCCGTCACCGCCCACGGCCTGGTCTTCATGGATACGCCCGGCTACGACCCTATTTCGGCCACCGGCCAGGTGGCGGGCGGTGCCAACCTGCTGGCGTTCACCACCGGCCGGGGCTCGGCCTTTGGCTGTGCGCCCTCCCCCTCGATCAAGATCGCCACCAACTCGCACATGTTCAATCATCAAGAGGAAGACATGGACGTCAACTGTGGCGGCATCGCCGACGGCACCGACACCATCGAGGAGCGCGGCATTTATATCTTCGAGATGATGTTACGCGTGGCGTCCGGGGAGCCCAGCAAGAGCGAAACCCACGGTTACGGGCAGAATGAGTTTGTGCCCTGGCAGATTGGCGCAATCACCTGATCGCGCACAGCACAAAGGGGACCCGAAGGTCCCCTTTTTATTTGCCCAACCAGTGTCAGTTGCCGCCCAGGTCCACGGTGCCTTTACGGATGATCACGTTGCCGTAAAACAGGGTTTCGCCCGTTGCGATAATCGCGAACGCTTCCTTGGCGCGGTCGTAGAAAGCAAAACGCTCGATGCGACTCAGCGTCGGTGACGCACCGGGCAACGCGTCCAGTACGCCCTGGATGACCGTGTGCGCCGTGACGACAGTGTCAGGTTCATCGATCACTTGCATGCCTACCACCGGATCGGGTTCGGACTCATCAATCGGCATCACCGAAAGCACGGCCTTCAGCATGCGTGGCAGGTCGGCCGCTTCCATGCGAATCAGCCGCTTGGCCACGGTTTGCGCGGGAAAGCTGCCGTCTGCGATGACGATCTCGTCACCATGCCCCATTGCGCGCAGTGCAAACAGGATGTCGGCGTTCAGGATCGGGTCAATACCAATCAGCATGGGAAGTCCTTTAGCTCAGGTCGTGAAGGTTTTTGGTGGTGGCCGGGCCGATGGAAAACTCTGAAAATCGAATCGTCAGGCCGCTGCGTTCCGGCGTACAGGCCGTGGGGCCCACTTGATAGTGGTCGGCCTGCGGGAACGGCGCCAGGCGCAACAGCGGCCAGAAGGTACCGTCACGCGAGGCCTGGATACGCATCGCACCGTTACCGACGGTGACCCGCAGATAGAAGTCCTCCAGTTCCTTGAACGGCTGGGACACCGACCAGTCGGACTGGCCGTCCGTGATGACCGTGCTCAGGAATAACTCGCCGTCAGTGAACTCCACGCCGGTTTTCATCCAGCGCGTTTCATCAATCCGCACCATCAGGCCGGCCTGATCGTAAAGCGTACGGAACTCGCCCTGGATACGAATCTGCGCCGTGAACCCGTTGGCCGCCGGGAAGCCCAGAAAGTGCCCGGTGTCGCGGACGAAACCGTAATGGGTTTTGCGCCAGAAATCGGTTTTTTCATCGGTCGTCAGGGTCAGGCCCGTGCCGTCTTCCGCCCAATCGGCGGGTGGGTTCAGCCAGGTTCCGGTGCCAAAGTCGATACTCATGTCGTTGTCCTTTTCTTGCAGGGCATTAACCCAGGTTATAGGCGTCGATAGCGTTGAGTCGGAAAAATCGCGTCGCCAGCTCCGGGTGGTTGACGACGAGGCGTTCAGCGATGGTCTTCACCTCAAGGTACGTTGCGGCCAGGGTGCAGACGGGCCAGTCCGAGCCGAATAAAATCCGGGTCTGGCCGAACACGTCCAGGGCGATTCGCGTGTAGCGGTCAAAGGTTTCGGCGCTGGCGCCGGCGGCCGCTTCAGTGACCAACCCCGAGACCTTGCACCAGACGTTGTCGCTTTGGGCAAGTGCCTCCAGCGCTGCGTGCCAGGCGCCGCTGAAGCCTTCGGCGATGGGCGGTTTGGCGAGATGGTCGAGCACGAAACGACCTAGCGGGTAGCGCTGTACCAGACGAGTGGCCGCCGCTAATTCCCTGCTGCGCACCAGCAGGTCGAAGGTCAACCCGGCGCTTATGACGGCCCCAACGCCGGCCTGTACCGCAGGCCGGCACAGCCACTCGGCATCGGGCTCGTCGTGGACGTTATGGCGAATGCCCACCAGCTTGTCGCCACCGGGCAATGCACGCAAGGCGGCGATTTGCGCGGGCACGTCGACTGACTCGAGGTCAACCCAACCGACCACGCCGATCACAAAATCATAGGTCGCGGCGATCGCCAGGAGGTCTCGGGTTTCCGACAGGTCATGCCTGCATTGCACAACGATCGTGGCACTGACGCCGTTTTCAACCAACAGTGGCAGCAGGTCCTGCGGGCCAAAATTGCGCCGCAGGGGACGCATCGCATCACCGGCCATCCAGGGATAGCTTCCGCTGCACAGGTCCCAGAAGTGCTGATGGGTATCGATGATCGCGCTTGGCATGAGGCGCTTCACGCTGTGGGCGCGTCGGCAGCGATCAGCCCTTGGGCCTTGAGATCGTGCCACAGCGCACTTGGGATCGGGGTGCGGAACAGCTCGGCGTTTTCAAACATTTCCGTGGGAGTCCTGGGCCCCGTGAGCACGCTGGCTACCGCAGGGTGAGCCAGTGGAAACTGGATGGCTGCCGCTTTGAGCGGTACGCCATGGCTCAGGCAGACTTTCTCGAGCTTCAAGGCGCGGTCTATCAGGGCCCGGTCGGCGTCTTCGTAATTGAATTTTGCGCCGGCACCAGGGTTGGCCAGAATGCCGCTGTTGTAGACCCCACCAATAATGATCGAGATGTTTTTTTGAACGCACAGCGGTAACAGTTCTGTCAGGGCGCCCTGCTCCAGCAAGGTGTAGCGGCCCGCCAGCAGGAAGCAGTCGAAATTACCATTGCGGGCAAACTCGGCAAGCATGCTGCTCTGGTTCATGCCAGCACCGACCGCACCAATGGTGCCGTCAGCACGTAACCGGTCGAGCGCTTTATAGGCGCCCTCGATGGCCTGCGGGTAATGGTTGTCGGGGTCATGGATGTGCAACACGTCAATGCGATCGAGACCCAGGCGAACTAGGCTTTCCTCCACTGACGTCATCACCCCGTCATAGCTGAAATCAAACACCGGCCGCTCGGGCGGAGTGCCTTTGTAGTAACCGTCAACCACTGGTGTTGCAGGCACCCGCAGCAGGCGCCCGACCTTGGTGCACACCACGTAATCAGCCCGAGGCTTGTGCTGTAAAAAAGCGCCCAGGCGCTGTTCAGCCATGCCGTTGCCATATTGGGGCGCGGAGTCGAAGAAGCGAACGCCCGTGTCCCAGGCAGCCTGCATGGTGTCTTCGGCGCCGGTCGCGCTGGTAGGCGAATAAAGGCCACCGATTGCCGTAGTGCCAACGCCCAGCCGGCTCACTCGCAGGTCGGTAAGGCCCAGCGGTACAGCCTCGAATAGTGCTTTCATGTACTTATCCTTTTACTGCTTGTTTTATCGGTGTCGCAACGTCATTAAACCGAAGTTGCTTTAATCTCGTTCCACAGCTCTATGCGGCGTCCGAAATCCTCGGGCGCCTGCAGAAATACCAACTTGTCGGAATACGTCAGGCCAATCTTGATATTCGCATCTTCGTTAGTGGAGTTACCGTAGCCGGTCTTTTCACTGATATAAGTGCCCACGTCTTTTTCAAGCATGGCATCGACCCAGGCGTGCGCCAGGCCTACGTCCCGGGCTTTGACACTGATACACCAGCAATCAATCCAGCCAATTGCCCCTTCCTTGGGAATCGTGAGTTCGGCGTTAACCCCGCGTTTCTTGAGCATGGCCGCCTGGGGTTCGCCCATGGACATCATGAAGTCGATGCCGCCCTGGGCAAAGATGCTCACCCCGTCATCAAAGCCGGAATAATAACTGGCGATATTGGACTTTTGCGCAAGCAGTTTGCTCTTGATCAGGGTGAATTGATCATCGGTCAAGTTAAACGGGTCTTTAATGCCCAGTGTCAACGCGGCCGTCACAATGGCGTTGTTGGCATCGTCCACAATAATCATCCGACCTTTGTATTTCTCATCCCAAAGCACTTCCCAACTGTCCGGGGCCACTTTAAAGACGTCGGCGTTGTATATCAGTGGGATCGAGCCCCAGGCGAAGGGGGCCGCGTAGGTTTTGCCATCAAACTTGATCGCTGACACGTCCTGGAAAGTAGGCATCAGGTTCTTGGCGTTTTGCAACTTGGCCACGTCGAGCGGCTGGATCAGCTTTTCCTGGGTCAGACGTTTATAAGAAGAAGTCTCGATGGCGATCACGTCATAATCGGCACCTTTGGAGGCGGTCATTTTTGCGAAGATTTCATCCACGCTGGCCGCGTAAGTGACGGAGACGGAAGCGCCGGTTTTTTTCTCGAACGCCTTCACCCACTGGTCGTCTGCGTAACCTTCCCACGTCAGCACCCTGAGTTCTTTACTCGCCGCCCCAGCGGTGCGTATGAAACCTGGAGTAATAAGCGCGCTGGCCGCAACGACGGTACTTAAAGCCAAAAAATCACGTCTTTTCATGTCGTTCTCTCTCGATACTTTTAAATTATTATGCGCGAACTACTTGGGCGTGATAGTTGGCCCGCTTAGTGATCGCTCGTCTTGCACGACACCTGCCCAGCAGTAAAAAATGATTCAATATCGGTAAAGCCGTATTGTTGTTATGCCTTGCGCTCAATACTTTGACGTAACGACAGTGCACCCAGCGCTGCACACATTAGCGTGACGCACAGCACTACCGAGACCAGGGCATTGATTTCCGGGGTGAAGCCGGTTCGCATCATTGCCCACAACCGCATGGGGAGTGTGCTGTCGCCTCCGACCAGGAAGAAGGTAACCAATGTTTCGTCGAACGACAGTGCAAACGCCAGCAGGGAACTTGTCACTAATGCCGAACGTAACTGAGGGAACACGATATAGATAAAGGTCTCAAAACCGTTGGCGCCCAAATCAAGTGAGCCCTCGATTTGTGAGTCTTCAAGTGTGTCCAGCCGGATCATGATCATGCGATAGATAACCGCCAGTATCAGCACAACGTGGCCGATGGTAACGGTCACCAGGCTCCGTTCCAGGCCTGCCTCTCTAAAGGCCACCAGCAATGAGATACCGGTAATGATGGCGGGCAATACGAACGGCAAAAATATAACGAACTCGATATATTTTTGACCCTTACGCGCGCCGGTCTTCATGTAGTAGGCCAGCGCCAGCGAAATAATCGTCGCCGCCACCACAGCGCAAGCTCCCACCCACAACGAGTTACCCAGTGAGTCGAGCAACTGACTGTTTTGCGCAAACTTGCCGTACCACTGCAAGCTGAAATCCGACCAGTCAATCTGATGGTTTTTAATGCTGAAGAACGACAGCGTCACCACAATGGCTGCCGGCGCATAGAGCACGGCAAACGCCAAGATACCGATCACCCACAGTACAGTGAGCGTGACACGTTCCATGGGGGTCATTTTACTCTCCCGATACGGGAAACAAGGGAGGCAAGCCCGATGATTGCGATCACCGCGACCAACAACACCACCGCCAGCGCAGCACCGAGTGGCCAGTTGAACGCCATGCCGAACTGGCTCCAGATGGCGCGCCCGAACGTGAAGCCCTCGCTGCCACCGACCATTTGCGGGGTCAGGTAGTCACCAATGGCGATCACCATCACAAACAACGCACCGGCAATCGACCCGGGCAAACTTAAGGGAAGGACGATGGTTAAAAACGTCCAGCCGGGCTTGGCCCCCAGGTCGGCAGCGGCGGCGATCAGCGAGGGTGGAATACGATCAAGCGCCAGGAATATCGGCAATATGCCAAACGGCAGATAGATCACCGCCATCGCGATCATTACGGCGGTCTGGTTGAAAATAAACAGCCGGCTGGGCGCGTCTATTACCCCCAGGGATAACAACAGCGAATTCAAGAACCCGCTGTACCCCAGAATGCTGCGCATCGCGTAAATCTTGACGACGTAGTTCATCACCAGGGGCAAGGCACTGAGCAACAGCAGCAGGTAGCGTGCCGATCCCTCCAGGCGCCATATCAAGTAGGAAATAATGTAGCCAAACACCAACGCTACCAGGGCAACGAAGAAGGCCAGCTTCAGCGTGCCGAGAAAGACCTTGAGGTAACTGCCGGCAAAAAAGCCTGCATAGTTCGCCCAGGTCAGGCTTCCCGTCAAAACGCCATTCTTCTGCTCTAAAAAGCTATACGCCAGGAACGACACCAGCGGTACCAGGATCATGACGGTGGGAACGCCATAAATCAGGAGTTTCACCAGGATCCTGGTGAGCTGCAGCCGCTTCGGGCTGGCAGGTTCCATTTCCAAAGTCAGGGTGGTCATCTAGGCTTCTCTCGGCACAAAGCTGACATCGGACGCTGACCAGCGCAGCGAAACCTGGGCGCCAACCCTCAGATGATTGGCGCACAGCGCAGTCGGCAAGCGGACTTTGATGCGATGCGCCGCCGCACTGCCCAGAGAAAGTGATAACTGGGTGGTAGGCCCAAGGAAGGTCAGGCCTTCAAGCTTCGCGGTGGTGACCTGCTCGTCCGCCCTGCATTCGGCGCCGTCATGCAGGCTGAAACTTTCAGGCCGGATGGCTATTTGCAGCGCCTTGTCCATGCCCCCGGGCGAAGCGTGTTGACCCAGTGGGCTCTCAATGAAGGAGGCGCCCTTCGGGGTGGTCGGCAGCAAGTTGTTTTCTCCAAAGAACTTGGCGACAAACTCGGTTTTGGGCTTGTAGTAGATCTCTTGGGGGGTGCCCACTTGAATCAGGCGGCCATGGTCCATCACGGCGATGCGATCTGACATGGCGATCGCCTCTTCCTGGTCATGGGTGATGAACACAAAGGTGGTGCGAATTCTTCGTTGCAGGTCCTTGAGGAAATCCTGCATGGATCGACGCAGTTCGGCGTCCAGCGCCGCCAGGGGCTCGTCGAGCAGGATCACTTGCGGTTCACAGACGATGGCCCGTGCCAGGGCAACGCGTTGACGCTGGCCGCCAGAAAGTGCCGCAGGATAGCGGTCGGCCTTGTCTGCCAGGTTGACGGTTTCCAGTACGGCCCTGACCTTGGCCTTGATCTGAGCGGCTGGCAGGCGGCGAATACGCAGCCCGTACCCCACATTGCCCGCCACGGTCATGTGCGGAAAGAGCGCGTAGTCCTGGAACACCGTATTAAACGGTCTTTTGAAGATCGGCAAACTGACAATGTCGGTTCCGCGCAATAACACCTGCCCCGATGTCGGTGTCGTGAACCCGCCAATCATGCGCAAAATAGTGGTTTTGCCGGACCCGGACGGACCCAGGATAGTCAGAAACTCCCCGTCTTTGATCTCCAGGTTAACCGGCTTCAACACGTTGATACTGCCGTATGACTTCGTCACATCAACGAGACGAATCAATTCCGACGTACCCGTGGACAAAACAGCGTTCGCTAAAACAGTCATTTTTCTTGTTCTCACCCGAGCCCTAGACAAATACCAGCACACGTCAGACACCTTATAGCCCAGCCACCTTCACGCCGTCGATTGACGCCGGGGGCCCTCTTACCGCCCCCATTGCAACGCAATCGGGTTGGCCGCGCTGGCCAGTTCAAGCAGGCCCTCGCGTGTTTTCGGGTGCAGCATTTCCAGGGGATGGCGCACGGCGTCAGACTTGATCACCCCGCCCTCCTTCATCACCGTTTTCGCCGCACGCAGGCCGCATTGACGGTTCTCGTAATTGATCAGCGGCAAGATCCGCTCATAGGCCTGGATGGCATCCTGGCGACGACCTTCGGCATGGGCGGCCATCACGGGCCGGATCAGGTCGGGAATCATCGCGCTGGCCATGACGCCACGCGCCCCGGCATCCAGGTCGGCCATAAGGGTTATCGCCTCCTCACCATTGAACGGGCCGACGATGTTGCCTGCGCCCAGTTCGATCAGCTGACGCAGCTTGGCGGCGGTGCCTGGCACTTCGATTTTGAAGTAACGAACCAGCGGCAAGGTGCGTGCCACTTCCGCCAGAAACGCGGTGGACAGCGTCACGCCACTGAGCGGTGCATCCTGGATCATGATCGACAGTTGGCATGCCTCTGCTACCCGGGCGAAATGCTCGCTGATCAATCGCGGCTCCAGCTTGATGCCCGCGCCATGGTAGGGCGGCATCATCATGATCAACCTGGCCCCGTGGTCTGCGGCGTGACGTGCGCGCTGGCTGGCGACCTGGGTACTGAAGTGGCTGCAGGTGACCATCACCGGCACACGACCCTGCACATGTTCCAGGCAGAACTCAGTCAATTGGCGGCGCTCTTCATCCGAGAGCAGAAACTGTTCCGAGTAATTGGCCAGGATGCAGATACCGTCGACGCCCTGGTCGATCATGCAGTCCAGTACACGCCCCTGCCCCTCGAAATCGAGCTCGCCGGCATCGTTGAAAGGCGTGGGAGCAACAGGAAAAAGCCCCGAGTACGGCCCAGTTGTTTGCATTGCAAGAACCTCTTCCATTGGGGTGATCAGCCACGGCCCTAGGCCGTCATGACGCTGTGGTTGGCTGCCGAATGAAAAGTACTGCACTTGATGCGGGACGAGTAATGAGAAGTGCGCCGCTGCCGATAACCGCTGGCTATCCCCTGCGGTTGCCGGGCCGGCATCGACTTTTGATTACGGCCCAACGGGCGCTTCTATCGTTTTCGCTGATGAGCTCTATTGGCCGGAACCCGTTCAGCCTCGTGCGGCCCGCTTTGTAGAATGCCAACCACAGTCAAGTCGCCCTCATGGCGCTGGAGGTTGTCATGCGTTACCTGTTTATTGCCCTGCTGGGCCTGTTCAGCACCCTGGCCGTCGCCCAGGGTGAACCCCCTGCGCCCGCGGCGAGTGCCAGCGTACCCGCCAGCGAGGCGTACGATTACTCCCAGGACCTGGATATTGCCAAGGTGGTACGCGTGAGTTCCGAATCCTCCACCGAGTGCGGGCCGGTCAAGGGGCACATGGTTTATATCGACAGCCACGGCGTACGGCACGAACTGGACTACATGCGCCTGGGCGATGCGTGCCAGCACGGTTGACTGCTAACCATTCGTCGGGCCTGGCGGAAATCGGTTACAACTATTTCCGCGCGCAAAATCACTAATCCATAGAACCCGTTGTGATCTATGGAGATTGAGATGACTGATTACCCGCGCCCACCCTTCCCCAGCCAGGCCCAATCCGTTCCCGGTTCGCAGAAGAAAATGGAACCGTACCCGGACTGCGGCGAAAAGACTTACACCGGCTCTGGCCGCCTGGCCAACAAGATAGCCCTGGTCACCGGCGCCGACAGCGGCATCGGGCGTGCCGTGGCGATTGCCTTCGCCCGCGAAGGTGCCGACGTTGCCATCGCATACCTGGATGAGCACGAGGACGCAAAAGAAACCGCCCGTTGGGTGGAAGAAGCCGGCCGCCAATGCCTGCTGCTGCCTGGGGATCTCGCGCAAAAGGCCAACTGCCAAATGATTGTCGACAAGACCGTAGAGCAATTCGGGCGTATCGATGTGCTGGTCAATAACGCAGCATTCCAAATGACCCACGAGACCTTCGAGGAGATTCCCGACGAGGAATGGGTCAAGACCTTCGATATCAACATCACCGCCATGTTTCGCATCTGCAAGGCCGCGCTGCCGCACATGAAGCCCGGCGGCTCGATCATCAATACCAGCTCGGTGAATTCCGATATGCCCAAGCCTACGTTGCTGGCGTATGCCGCGACCAAGGGCGCGATTGCCAACTTCACCGGCGGCCTGGCGCAACTGCTGGGCAGCAAGGGCATCCGGGTGAACAGCGTGGCTCCGGGCCCGATCTGGACGCCACTGATTGTCTCGACCATGACCGAGGAAGATGTGCAAAGCTTCGGCAGCGAGACGCCACTTGGCCGCCCCGGGCAGCCGGTGGAAGTCGCGCCGATCTATGTCCTGCTGGCGTCGGATGAGGCCAGCTACATCTCCGGCTCGCGGTATGCGGTAACGGGCGGCAAGCCGATTCTCTAACGCAGGAGGTAAATCCAGTGTGGGAGCGGGCTTGCTCGCTCCCACAGGTGTTACTCGCTCAACCTGGAGATCGTGTCGGGTCAGCTTTGCGCGGGTATGTGCGTTCTTCCTGAATCCGCCCGTCCATGCTGTGAATCCTCAGCGAGGCGGTCTTGTCGCTGAGAAACTCTTTCGCCAATTCAATGATCGCCTCTTTGGTCTCAGCCGTTTTCGACGGCCGTGCCGAACCCTGCCTGGTCAGTGCCCAACCCGTGCCGGTTTTGTTGATGTTGTAGGTATCCATGGTCTGCTCCCTTGACTGAATGAACTCGGCACGCGGCAAAACCCGCGCCCTGTTTATTGCGAGCGCAGGTGTCGGGCAGAGTTCAAGGCAGTTGACCCATGAGGTTACGGGCGGCCCTACAGGTCAAACCGATCCACCGCGCGGCGCCGCTCGTTGTCGTCGCGCACGTCATAGTTGGCGGTGGTCTGGATATTGGTGTGGTGCGCCAGCTTCTGGGCAATGGACAGGTCGTACTCTTCAATCACTCGAGTGATGAACGAACGCCGGAAATCGTGGGGCATGATCTTCACGCCAACCTGTTGCCCACGCTGGCGGGCAATGTAGTAAATCGCATGTTTGGTGATGCGTTCGCGGGTGATATGGCTGCCTCGGCGGATACGGTTGAACAGGAACGCGTCGTCCTGCTCGCCCGGTTTCAACTGGCTCCGGCGAAACTCCAGCCATGCCTGCAGCTTGGCAAAGGCCCAGCCCGGCCCGTACTTGACCAGTTGTTTGTTGCCCTTGCCGGTGACTCGCAGGCTGCGCTCGGCAAAGTCGACCTGGCCCAGCTCGATGTTCACCGACTCCGACTTGCGCATGCCCGAACCATACAGAATCCCGATCACCGCCGCGTCCCGCAGGCCCTGGGGGCGCGGGTCGGCGGCACAGACTTCCATCAACTCACGTATCAGTGTGCGCCGCAGGTTACGGCCCTGGCTCAAGCGTGTGCCAGCCGTGGCCTTGACCGAGCGCATTTTGAGCAGATGGTCCTGGCTGATCAGGCTCATCCGCCAGGCCTCGTTCATCACCCCACGCACTGCATTGACGTACAGCGAGGACGTGTTCGGTGCATAACCGTCTTCGCGCAGCACTGCCACCAGTGCCATGACCTGCTCGGGTTGCAGCAGGTGCCAGTCGATGTCTTCGAGGTTGATGTCTTCAAAGCCCAGGCGGTCGGCCGCGTCCTGCAGCACATAGCGCATGGTCAACTGGCTGGAGGGCGCCAGGCGAGTGAGGTAGAGGGTCAGCGGGTTGCGGATAGACTCAGTCAAGGTAGATCAGCCTTTGGATTAAATATGTCGACTAACCATCTGTTTAGTCGACATATTTAGTGAATTGGCGAATGCCGATTCTAGCGCGGCCAATCCTCGACGGCTATTCCTGATCGTCTTCCGTGGGGGCTGGCGTCTGTTGCTGGCTCCACTCGGTGTCCTGCTTTTGCATCAAGGCAAACCAGTGCTGGCGCATGAAGTCCAGATACGGCTTGGGCGCCTTGGCAAAGTCTTGTTCATCGCCATAGCAACCCGGCAACGGCAACTCGGTGCCCTGCTCCTTGTACTGGCTGACCAGCGCTTGTTGCCCCGCAATGCTGCAATCCTTGGGCAAAGGCATGCCCTGCAGGGCGCCGGCGTCTTCATCCCACCAGCTCGCGCCATAACGGTCCATGCCGCGCAGGCGGTACTTCTGAGACTTGCCAATGTGCATGATCAACTTGAAGTCATTGGGGCTCACGTCGCTGGTGCAGGTGCGGCCATAGCCCACGGTGACCTGGCTGATGCCGTCGCCGAGCAAATCCGTGACCCTGGTGGCATCGGTGTTGAAATGCGCCCCGGCATCGAACTGGCAATGCTGCACATCGTCATAGAGCATCCAGAGCCGCCGCGGCCGGTCGCCATCGAGCAAATACTGGGCGGCATACACAAACGCCGACTGGGTGCCGTCGTCGTCCCGCTCGCTGACTTGTTCCGCCAACACCAGCAGGTTCTTGCCTTGCTGGTCGGTCCAGGTATAGGCCCCCACCTGCCTACCCCGCACTTCTACGCCCTCGGGGACCGGGTCGATGGCGGTCAGGGCCACGCCTTCATCGGCCCGCACACTCGCGGCCCAGGCTACCGTCATCAACAACACCATCAACATTGGCCGTAAACGCTGCACGCTATTCATCCGACTGCCCTGGCAAGAGATGGCTTACTTTACCGGCACTTGCGGGGCAATGCAGAGAAGATTCTTCAGGAATGCTGCCGCGTGCGGAAAAACCCGACGCACCCCTCTGCGCGCAGCCAGGACCGCTTTGTGCGTGGCCCTGCTGTTTACCTGAACACTAGCTGTCTACCTGCCAAAAAAACGACTTTTTCATCTGCGTTTCATATTCGTTATACATTTTTGCGCTTAATCTTGGCGCTACGACTTGGGAACGAACTGTAATTTGCAGGTTAACTCGTTGATTCCGCTTTACCTTTGCACGTTTTGGTCTTTACTCACGTAAGCCATGGAAGACCCACTGTGACCTGCCAGGACTGTCGAATGAATGCCACAAATCAACGCTAATCTCGATCGGATGCCCGTCAGCCGAGGCTAATGATTACTGCTGTCTCTACGCTCCAAGTTGCTCTAACCCCCGAGGTAATGAATCTTTGAAACCCTACCCAATTCATTGCGTGTCGATCGTTATCCCGGTCTACAACGAACAAGAAAGCCTGCCTGAACTGCTGCGCCGCACCATGGCTGCCTGCAAACAACTGGCTTACGAATACGAAATCGTCCTGGTGGATGACGGCAGCCGCGACAACTCAGCGCAATTGCTGGAAGACGCCGCCGCGCTCGAAGGCAGCAACGTGGTCGCGGTCATTCTCAACCGCAACTACGGCCAGCACGCCGCAATCATGGCCGGCTTCGAACATTGCCGCGGCGACGTGGTGATCACCCTGGACGCCGACCTGCAGAACCCGCCGGAAGAAATCCCGCGTTTAGTCGAGCAGGCCGCCCTGGGCTACGACGTGGTTGCCACCGTGCGCAACAACCGCCAGGACTCGGCCTTCCGCCGCTGGCCGTCGCGCTTGATCAACCTTGCGGTACAACGCTCCACGGGCGTCGCCATGAGCGACTACGGCTGCATGCTGCGCGCTTACCGGCGCACCATCGTCGATGCGATGCTGGCCTGCCGCGAGCGCAGCACCTTCATCCCGATCCTGGCCAACAGCTTTGCGCGCCACACCACGGAAATCCTGGTGCATCACGCCGAGCGTGAACACGGCGAGTCCAAGTACAGCCCGATGCGCCTGATCAGCCTGATGTTCGACCTGCTGACCTGCATGACCACCACGCCATTGCGCTTGTTGAGCATCGTTGGTTTCAGCCTGGCGGCACTGGGCATGATCTTCGCCTTCGCACTGATCGTGCTGCGCCTGGCCTTTGGCGCCGGTTGGGCCGGCGACGGCATGTTCGTGCTGTTCGCGGTGCTGTTCGTGTTCACGGGTGGCCAGTTCATCGGCATGGGCCTCTTGGGTGAATACCTGGGCCGCATGTACAGCGATGTGCGGGCCCGCCCACGGTTCTTTATTGAAAAAGTGCTGCGCAACCAACCGGCAGCACCGGCCGAGGCCTTCACGGTCGATGGCCTGACGTCTTCCCACACTTCTACTTCTCCTTCCGATCAGGTTTCGTCATGAATTCAAAAGCTGTTGTCTTCGCTTACCACGATATTGGCTGTGCTGGTATTGAAGCCCTGCTCAATGCGGGTTACGAAATTGCTGCCGTGTTCACCCATGCCGATGACCCCAAGGAAAACAATTTCTACGGCTCCGTCGCGCAGCTTTGCGCCCGCAACGGCATCCCGGTGCACGCCCCGGAAGACGCCAACCACCCGCTGTGGATCGAGCGCATCGCCAAGCTCAACCCCGACTACATCTTCTCGTTCTACTACCGCAACCTGTTGAGCGAAGCCCTGCTGGCCACCGCCAAAAAAGGCGCGTTCAACCTGCACGGCTCGCTGCTGCCGCAATACCGTGGCCGCGCACCGGCCAACTGGGTGCTGGTCAATGGCGAAACCGAAACCGGCGTGACCCTGCACCGCATGGTCAAGCGTGCCGATGCCGGCGCGATCCTGGCCCAGCAAAAAGTCGTGATCGAGCGCACCGACACCGGCCTGACCCTGCACGCCAAACTGCGTGAAGCGGCCACCAGCCTGCTGCGCGATGCCCTGCCGCAACTGGCCCAAGGCAAGCTGGCAGAAACCGCCCAGGACGAGAGCAAAGCCACCTACTTCGGTCGTCGTACCGCAGCAGACGGCAAGCTGGACTGGAAAAAGCCGGCTGAAGAACTGTTCAACCTGGTGCGTGCCGTTACCCAGCCGTACCCGGGCGCGTTCTGCGCCGTGGGCGAGCACAAGCTGATCGTCTGGAGCGCCGAAGTCGTCAAGGGCAACGAAGGCCTGGCCCCTGGCCGCGTGATCAGCGTCAACCCGCTGCGCATCGCTTGCGGTGAAGACTCGCTAGTGGTCAAGTTCGGCCAGCGCAACGAAAACGGCCTGTACCTGGCCGGCCCTTCCCTGGCAGATGAACTGGGCCTGGTGGACGGTTCCGTACTGCGCGGCGCCGAGTCGGGCCGCAAGCCACGCCGTACCCGCGTATTGATCCTGGGTGTGAACGGCTTTATCGGTAACCACTTGTCCGAGCGCCTGCTGCGTGACGACCGTTACGAAATCTACGGCCTGGACATCGGCTCCGACGCCATCGAGCGCCTGCGCAGCCACCCGAACTTCCACTACGTGGAAGGCGACATCAGCATTCACTCCGAGTGGATCGAGTACCACATCAAGAAGTGCGACGTGGTCCTGCCGCTGGTGGCCATCGCTACCCCGATCGAATACACCCGTAACCCGCTGCGCGTATTTGAACTGGACTTCGAAGAGAACCTGAAACTGGTTCGCTACTGCGTGAAGTACAACAAGCGCGTGATCTTCCCGTCGACCTCCGAAGTGTATGGCATGTGCCAGGACCAGTACTTCGACGAAGACACCTCCAACCTGGTGGTGGGCCCGGTCAACAAACAGCGCTGGATCTACTCGGTCTCCAAGCAACTGCTGGACCGCGTGATCTGGGCCTACGGCGACAAAGGCCTGAAGTTCACCCTGTTCCGTCCGTTCAACTGGATGGGCCCGCGCCTCGACCGCCTGGACTCGGCCCGTATCGGCAGCTCCCGCGCCATCACCCAGCTGATCCTGAACCTGGTGGAAGGCACCCCTATCCGTCTGTTCGACGGTGGCGAGCAGAAGCGCTGCTTCACTGATATCGCCGACGGCATCGAAGCCCTGGCGCGCATCATTGATAACGACAACGATAACTGCAACGGCCAGATCATCAACATCGGCAACCCGGAAAACGAAGCCAGCATCCGTCAGTTGGGCGAAGAGCTGCTGCGTCAGTTCGAAGCTCACCCGCTGCGCGGCAATTTCCCGCCGTTCGCCGGGTTCCGCGACGTGGAGAGCAAGGCGTTCTACGGCACCGGTTATCAGGACGTGGCACACCGCAAGCCAAGCATCGACAACGCCAAGCGCCTGCTGAACTGGGAGCCTACCGTCGAGATGAGCGAAACCATCGGCAACACCCTGGATTTCTTCCTGCGTGAAGCCATGCTCGAAATCGCGGACAAGCGTTGATGCAAGCAGGTCTACGCATCGACGTCGACACCTACCGAGGCACCCGTGAAGGGGTGCCAAGGTTGTTGGAGTCGCTTGATGAAGCCGGGGTCAAGGCGACCTTCTTCTTCAGCGTCGGGCCGGACAACATGGGGCGCCACTTGTGGCGCCTGATCCGCCCGCAGTTTTTGTGGAAGATGCTGCGCTCCAATGCTGCAGGCCTGTACGGCTGGGATATTTTGCTGGCCGGCACTGCCTGGCCGGGCAAACCCATTGGCCGCGACCTGGGGCACTTGATGCGCCAGGCCAAGGCCGCCGGGCATGAAGTCGGTTTGCACGCCTGGGACCACCACGGCTGGCAAGCCAACACCGCAAGCTGGAGCGATGCACAGCTGATCGAACAGATTCGCCGTGGCGTCGATACCTTGAGCGACATTCTCGGTGAGCGCATCGACTGTTCAGCCGCCGCTGGCTGGCGTGCCGATGAGCGCGTGGTGCAAGCCAAGCAACAATTCAACTTCCGTTACAACAGCGATTGCCGTGGTACCAGCCTGTTCCGGCCAACCCTGGCGGATGGCAGTGCCGGCACGCCACAAATTCCGGTAGACATGCCGACCTTCGACGAAGTCGTGGGTCCGGTGGTGGCCGCCAAGGATTTCAACGCGTACATCCTCGACCGCTTCAAGCCGTCGAAGCTCAACGTTTATACGATCCACGCAGAAGTAGAAGGGATTCTGATGGCCAATGATTTTCGCCAGTTGCTCGCCCAGGCAGGGCAGCGCGGCATCGCGTTTAAACCGTTGGGTGACCTGTTGCCCGCCGACCCGGCCACCTTGCCCCAGCAACAGCTGGTGCGCGGTGTACTGAGCGGCCGTGAAGGCTGGCTCGGAGTGCAAAAGGCATGATCCGGCGCTGGGCCCTGCCCCTGCTCCTGCTGGCTTTCGGGGTGTTCTACCTGATCCCGCTCGCCACCCACGGGTTGTGGATTCCCGATGAAACCCGCTATGCGCAGATCAGCCAGGAAATGCTGCTGACCGGCAAATGGGCCTCGCCGCACTTTATGGGGATTCGCTACTTCGAAAAACCCGCAGCCGGCTACTGGATGATCGCGCTGGGCCAGGCGATTTTCGGCCAGAACCTGTTCGGCGTGCGTTTCGCCTCGGCCTTGAGCACCGGCTTGAGCATCCTGCTGGTGTACTTCGTGGCCCGGCGTTTGTGGAACGACCCGCGCAAGAGCCTGGTCAGCGCCGTGCTGTACATGAGTTTCGTCAGCGTGGCGTTCCTGGCGGGCTACGCCAACCTCGATCCGCAGTTCACCTTCTGGGTCAACCTGACCGGGGCTGCGCTGTGGTTCTGCTTCGACAGCACCACCACCCGTGGCCGCCTGTGGTCGTGGGCCTTGCTCGGGTTCGCCTGCGGCATGGGCTTCATGACCAAGGGTTTCCTCGCCTGGTTGCTGCCAGTGCTGATCGCCCTGCCCTACATGATCTGGCAAAAGCGCCTACGTGAATTGCTCACCTATGGCCTGGTGGCCGTGGTGGTGGCAATTATCGTGAGCCTGCCCTGGGCGCTGATGGTGCATGCCCAGGAACCGGATTACTGGAACTTCTTCTTCTGGCACGAGCACATCCAGCGCTTCGCCGGCGACGATGCCCAGCACGCCGAGCCGTTCTGGTACTACCTGCCGCTGCTGGTCGGGTTCAGCCTGCCGTGGATGGCGTTGCTGCCGTCCACCGTGAAACAGGCCTGGCTGGAAAAACGCAGCGCCAAAATCGCCTTCCTGCTGCTGTGGCTGCTGATGCCGCTGGCGTTCTTCAGCCTGGCCAAAGGCAAGCTGCCGTCCTACATCATGCCGTGCCTGCTGCCGCTGGCGCTGCTGATGGGCCACACATTGGCCCACAAGCTGGCCCAGGCCCGTGGCCGCGTGCTGCGGATCAACGGCTGGCTGAACCTGATCATCGGCGTGCTCGGGCTGCTGGCCCTGACCTGGTTCCAATTGAAAAAGCCGGTGTATGAGCATGGCCAGGAAACCTTAAGCCTGGTGCTGGTGTTCGTGTTCCTGTTCGGCTGGATCATCGCCAATTTGCTGCAAGCCGCCCGCCCGCTGCATATGTGGGCCGCGCCGGTAATCGGCAGTTGGTTGCTGGTGGCGCTGGTACCTGCGGCGTTGCCGCACTCGGTGGTTTATAACAAGACCCCGGACCAGTTCATCATCGACCACCTACAGGAGTTGCAGCCGACCACCGCGTTGTTGAGCAACGACCTGGGGGCCGCCTCGGCCTTGTCGTGGCGCCTGCAACGCCCTGAAGTGATGCTTTACAACACCGTTGGCGAAGTGAAATACGGCATCGCCTTCCCGGACACCGCTTACCGCAAGATCGATGCCGCCAGCGTCCAGCAATGGATGAGCGAGGCGCGCAAACAGGGTTCGGTGGGCGTGGTCATGCGGGTCAAGGGTGACGACGAGCGCCAGGAAGTAGACCTGCTGCCTAAAGATGGCAAGCGTTACGAGCAAGGCAATATCGTGATCCTGATCTTCCCGCAGAGCGCGCCATGACCACACTGCTCCTGTTATTGGGCGCCTGCCTCCTGACGTGCATGGGCCAGGTGTCCCAGAAGTTTGCCGTGGAAAGCTGGCGTGGCCAGCCGGACGGTTGGGCCTTGAAGCTGCGCTCGCCGTGGTTGTGGTCGGCGCTGGTGTGCCTGGGCCTGGGCTTGCTGGTGTGGCTGCTGGTGTTGCAACGCCTCGAAGTCGGCATCGCCTACCCCATGCTCAGTCTCAACTTTGTATTAGTCACCCTGGTGGCGCGCTTTGTGTTCCACGAACACATCGATGGCCGCCACTGGTTCGGCGTGCTGCTGGTGATTGCCGGCGTTGTGTTGCTGGGGCGCCAGGTATGAGTCGCACCCGCGGTTTTGCCCTGGCCCTGGGCAGCGTGGCACTGGTGAGCACTGCCCAGCTGGGCATGCGCTGGAGCATGACGCGCCTGCCGCTGCCCACCGAATGGCTGACAGCACTCAACACTGGCGCCATCGACCTGGGCGCACTGGGCGTAGTGATCCTCGCGATCTTCGCCTACGCCCTGTCGATGCTCTGCTGGCTTGGCGCGCTCAAAGACCTGCCACTGGGCCGCGCCTATTCGCTGCTCAGTATCAGCTACGCCTTGGTCTACCTGCTGGCCGCCAGCCTGCCGGTGTTCAACGAATATTTTTCGCTTTCAAAAACTGCGGGGGTGGCCTTGGTCATCCTCGGAGTCCTGACTATCAACTCTCGTCGTGCTAGCACTACAAGTCCCAGGAATGCCCCATGAAAATCAGTGTATTTGGTAGTGGTTACGTCGGTCTGGTGCAGGCCACCGTATTGGCCGAAGTCGGTCACGATGTCATCTGCATGGACGTAGACGAGAACAAGGTCAAGTTGCTGCAACAGGGCCACGTGAGCATTTTCGAGCCGGGCCTGGCGGCGATGGTCAAGGAAAACCTCGAAGGCGGACGCCTGACGTTTACCTATGACGAAAAACTGGCTGTCGAACACGGCGAAGTGCTGTTCATCGCCGTGGGCACGCCATCGGATGAAGACGGCTCGGCCGACCTCAAATACGTGCTGTCGGTGGGCGATGCGGTGGCCCGTCACCGGGTACAACCGGTGATCCTGGTAGAAAAATCCACCGTGCCCGTCGGCACTGGCGACACCTTGCGCGCGCACATGGAAAAAGCCCTGCACCTGGCCGGCCGCCACCTGGAATTCGATATCGTCTCCAACCCGGAATTCCTCAAGGAAGGTTCGGCCGTTGCCGACTGCCGCCGCCCGGACCGGATCGTCATCGGCTGCGAGCGCGAAGAAGTGCGCGACGTGATGCGCGAACTGTACGCGCCGTTCAACCGCAACCACGACCGCATCATCTTCATGGACCTGCGCAGCGCCGAACTGACCAAGTACGCCGCCAACTGCATGCTGGCCACCAAGATCAGCTTTATCAACCAGATCGCTGAACTGGCCGAACACCTGGGCGCCGACATCGAAGCCGTGCGCCTGGGCATTGGTGCCGACTCGCGCATCGGTTATCACTTTATCTACCCGGGCTGCGGTTATGGCGGTTCGTGCTTCCCTAAAGACATGCGCGCCCTGATCCACAGCGCCAAGGCCGCCAACTGCTCCAGCGACCTGCTGGAGGCCGTGGAAGCGATCAACCAGCGCCAGAAAAGCAAGCTGTTCGAACGCGCCAATGCGTTCTTCAAGGGCGACCTCAAGGGCAAGACGTTTGCCTTGTGGGGCCTGGCGTTCAAGCCCAACACCGACGACATGCGCGACGCGCCAAGCCGGGTGCTGATGGAAGCCCTGTGGGCCGCCGGCGCCAACGTGCGCGCGTTTGACCCCGAAGCCATGCAGGAAACCCAACGCATCTACGGTGATGACCCGCGCCTGATGCTGATGGGCACCCCGGAATCGACACTGAGCGGCTCCGACGCCTTGATCATTTGCACCGAATGGCAGCAGTTCAAGGCCCCGGACTTCGACTTGATCCAGCAACGCCTGAAAACCCCGGTGATCTTCGACGGGCGCAACCTGTACGACGGCGAGCGCCTGGCGCGCAAGGGCATCCAGTACTTCCCGATGGGCCGTGGTGATTCCTGCAACTTGCCGATCCCCCAGCAAAACTGGGTGCCTCAGGCCGAGGAAGCCTAAGACGTGGACAAAGTTCAGCCGCCCCTGCTCAACCAAACGATCCGCCAACACTCCTGGGTGCTGGGGCTCCTGGCATTGGTCCTGTTCATCGCAGGCAACTGGAACCAGGCAATCATCGGCTTTGATTCGCGCTTCGTGCTGTTTGCCCAGGAAATGCTGCGCCATGGGCCGGGTTTTTTCCCCACGACCTATGGCCAGCCTTATGCCGACTACCTGGCAACCTCGACGCTGATGACTTGGCTGTTGTCGTTGCCCTTTGGGCAGGTCACCAGCCTGACGGCCTGGCTGCCGACCGCCATTGCCTCGGCGCTGATCGTGGTGCTGATCTACCGGCTGACGGCGCCCTACTCCCGGCGCTGGGCGTTGTTGAGCATCGCGGTGTTGCTACTCAGCAGTACCTTTATCAGTGAAACCCGTGCGGTGTCCCTCGACCAGATGCTGGCCGCGGTGGCCCTGGCGGTGTTTTACCTGGGTTATGCCCATGATCACTTCGGCGCGGGCAAGCGCCTGCACTGGCTGTTTTTGCTGCTGATCCTGGGCTTCGCGATCCGTGGGCCGATCGGCCTGGTGGTTCCCACCGGCATGCTGTGCAGCTACTACCTGATTAACCGCCAATGGCGGCAATTGTTCAGCTTTGGCTTGCTGGCCCTGGCGTTGCTGGCTGCGTGTGTCGGCCTGCTGTTGCTGCTGGCCAAGCTCAGTGGCGGTGAGGCGTTCATGCAGGACGTGATCCGCATGCAGTTCCTCGGGCGCATGGACGGTTCCGAAGGCTCCGGCAGCATGCTGTATTACTTCAGCAGTTCGCTGGGCAACTACGCGCCGGCTTATCCGCTGGCCGTGCTGGCCCTGATTGCGGTGGCGGCGGGTGCTCGCGAGAACAACGGGCCGGCGCTGAAACTGGTGCTGTACTGCCTGGCCGCCGGCCTGATCGTGATGATCGGGTTATCGGTACCCCAGGCGAAAAAGGCCCGTTATGTACTGCCGATGTTGCCGATGGCGGCAATCATCGCCGCGTATCCGTTCCAGGTGGCACGCGGAACGCTCTTCGCCGGGCTGCGCGGGTTGATGCTGGTGCTGTGGACGGCGATTCCCGGTTTGTTGATTGCCGGTTTGTTCGTAGCGCGTCATCGCTTCCCGGAGCAGATAGGCAGCCTCAACCCGGTGTTCGGCATACTCATCGCGCTCCAGGTCGTGGCACTGGGTTTTCTGTTCAACCGGCGCCTTCGCTACCTGGGCCCGGCCTTTGTCGCCGTCCTGGCGGCGTGGCTCGCCTATATCGTGATGGTCGAGCCGCTGGAGCGCCGCTTGTATGACACGCGCACCTTTACCCTCCAGGCCCATGCACTGATCCAGCAACAACCGGCACCGCTGGTGCTGCACGCACTGGGCAAGGATGCGAAAGCGATCAAGTTCATGGTCAACCTTGATTGCGACCGCGTGCCATTGTTTACCCAGCAGCCCGCTGAACTGACGCCTGTGCAGGCGCCCGCCTGGCTGATCATGAGCCAGGCCGACTATGACGGCTTGAGCGACCCACGCTTTCGTTCATTAGTCCCGGTGCTGAACGGCCAGTTCGACAAAAACCCCTACGTACTGCTGCACTTGACCAAAACGGCACAACCTTGATACCTGGCAATGGGATAAGCAGCGCCGACCGCTTATCCCATTGCCAGTAGTGTCCGTAGTTATAATTCAAAGTGCATGTAAGAAACTTCTTTCTACTTGCAACTTCGAAACTTTACGGACAGTAACTATCGAGAAAAATCCTACGCACCTATCCGCAATCAGCAACGCAACGCCCCCTTCCCGCCCCAAGTCCCCGTCTGTAGACTCGCCTGCCACGTGAGTTAATTATTTAATACCTTCTAACTATTTTCGGAAGCGCCCAGCTGCGGTGTAGGGCCTTGCTGGTCTTTTCGCAAGACACCCGACGGAACTAGCACCCAGCCCTGACGCCCGACATGCGTGATTAAAGAAACAGCCGCAATAACAATAAATACGTTTTAAACAGCACTTCGCACTGCCGTTTATTCCATTTAGAGGAATGTTCTGTGTCCGACCATCGATTACCCGCCCCTTCCAACTCTGACGGCGTTGCACCCTTATCTCGCGACAAGGTAAATGTGGGTTACCTCCCGCTGCCAAAACTGGATCGGCTCATGGAGTTGCGCGATGCACTGGTGGTACTCAAGGGGCCGTTGGCGAATGATCCCTCCCTGCGGGAAAACGTACAGAACCTGCTGATTAACGAGGAAACCCGTGACCGGGTGCTGGGCAAAATCGGCAGCCCCCTGCCGCCCCCCATCCGCCTGATACCCTTCGACTAGGGTGGCTTACTGCAAAAATACTGCACTTGACCTGCATTAATATGCATTGGCCGCAACCGTGGCCGGTGGGCACACTGCACAGGTTCCTCCCCCAAATGCAGGAACTTTTTAAAGGGCTTGTCCGGGAAACCAGGCAAGCCTTTTTTTTTCGCCCGTTTTTTATGGATCGCCTGTCAATGCTCGCTCGCTGGTTACCCGCTGCCATCAATACCCGCCCTGCCGAATGGAGTCGTGCCGCCATCGGCATGGCCCTGGGCACAATGTTCAGTGTCTGGGTGTGCGCCCAGGTGTTTGGCATGGAGGTGGCCTTGCACCTGATAGGCCCGTTGGGGGCATCGGCAGTGCTGCTGTTTGCCGTGTCATCCGGGGCGCTGGCCCAGCCCTGGTCGATTGTGGGCAGCTACCTGTGTGCCGGGGTCGTTGCATTGCTGGTGGCCCGAGTGCTGGGACGTACGTTGGGCAGCGCGTGCCTGGCGGCCGGGATGAGTGTCATCCTGGTGTGCTGGCTACGCTGCCTGCACCCGCCTGCCGGTGGGCTGGCCATGAGCCTGGTGCTGGCTGACCCCGCATCAATCGCCATGGGGTGGCAGGAGCTGGCTGCTGTCATGCTGGGCGCCGTTACCCTGCTGGCCTGCGCGCTGGCTTATAACAACGCCACGCGGACCCGTTACCCCAAGGGTGCCATCGAGCCACCGGCGCCGCGATTCCTGCCAACCTCCGTCGACAATCCGGGCATCAGCGCCGAAGACTTGAAGCAGGCACTGGCAGAGCGCGAGCAATTTTTGGACGTGACCCCGCAAGAGCTCGAAGAGCTGATCCAGGCCAGCGAGCGCTATGCGCGGCGGCGCGCCATCGGGGCAGTCTTCCAGCGCTAGGGCCGGCGCAGTACCCAAGGCAAAAATGCAAAAACGACCTGCAGGATTCCGACTTGTACTGGGCAAATTTGCACTGGTACGATCGCGAGAGGGTTCGCCCGCGAACATCTTGATAAAGAACAATAAAAGCAGGGAGTTAGAGATGACTGCTCAGGTTTCATCCGAGGCAAGCAGCGCCGGCGTCATGCAAGACGAAGTGCTGGCGCAGGTACGCAACCACATAGGCCACCTGACCCTCAATCGCCCCGCCGGCCTGAACGCCATTACCCTGGACATGGTCCGTAGCCTCAGCCGCTATTTGCAGGCCTGGGCAGACGACCCCCAGGTACATGCGGTGGTATTGCGCGGTGCCGGTGAAAAGGCTTTCTGCGCCGGGGGCGACATCCGCTCGCTCTACGACAGCTTCAAGGATGGCGACACCCTCCACGAAGATTTCTTCGTCGAGGAATACGCGCTCGACCTCGCTATCCACCATTACCGCAAGCCGGTCCTGGCACTGATGGACGGCTTTGTGCTCGGCGGCGGCATGGGCCTGGTGCAAGGCGCTGACCTGCGTGTGGTCACCGAACGCAGCCGGCTGGCGATGCCGGAAGTGGCCATCGGCTATTTCCCGGACGTGGGCGGCAGCTACTTCCTGCCGCGTATTCCCGGGGAGCTGGGGATCTACCTCGGGGTGACCGGCGTGCAGGTTCGCGCCGCGGATGCCCTGTATTGCGGGCTGGCAGACTGGTACCTCGACAGCGCCAGGCTCGCCGACCTTGACCAGCAACTGGACCGCCTCACATGGCACGACTCACCGCTCAAAGACCTGCAGGGCCTGCTGGCAGGCCTTGCCGTGCAGCAACTGCCCGACGCGCCGCTGGCGGCGTTGCGCCCGGCCATCGACCACTTCTTTGCCTTGCCGGACGTACCGAGCATCGTTGAGCAACTGCAACAAGTCACGGTTGCCGACAGCCACGACTGGGCATTGACCACCGCCGGCCTGATGCTCACCCGCTCGCCGCTGGCCATGGCCGTGACCCTTGAGATGCTGCGCCGCGGGCGCCATATGCCGCTTGAACAATGCTTTGCCCTGGAATTGCATCTGGACCGTCAATGGTTCGCCCGTGGCGACCTGATCGAAGGCGTGCGCGCCCTGCTGATCGACAAGGACAAAGCCCCACGCTGGAACCCTCCGAGCCTTCAGGCGTTGACAGCCGATCACGTTGACAGCTTCTTTTGCGACTTCGACAAGAACGAGAACTAAGTCATGCAAGATATTGAATTTACTGAAGAACAAGTAATGATCCGCGACATGGCTCGGGACTTTGCTCGTGGTGAAATCGCACCCCACGCCCAAGCCTGGGAAAAAGCTGGCTGGATCGATGACGCACTGGTAGCCAAGATGGGCGAACTGGGGCTGCTGGGCATGGTTGTGCCTGAGGAATGGGGCGGCACTTACGTCGACTACGTGGCCTACGCCCTGGCAGTGGAGGAGATTTCTGCCGGTGACGGCGCTGCCGGCGCACTGATGAGTATCCATAATTCAGTAGGTTGCGGGCCAATCCTCAACTACGGCTCACAAGCACAAAAGGAAACCTGGCTGGCGGAACTGGCCAGCGGGCAGGCCATCGGTTGTTTTTGCCTGACCGAACCCCAGGCCGGCTCCGAGGCCCACAACCTGCGTACCCGCGCCGAATTGCGGGACGGCCAGTGGGTGATCAACGGCGCCAAGCAATTTGTCAGTAACGGCAAGCGCGCCAAGCTGGCCATCGTGTTTGCCGTGACCGACCCCGACTTGGGCAAGAAAGGTATCTCGGCGTTTCTGGTGCCTACCAACACCCCGGGCTTCGTGGTGGACCGTACGGAACACAAGATGGGCATTCGTGCTTCGGACACCTGCGCGGTCACCCTCAGCCAATGCACCGTGCCTGAAGCCAACCTGCTGGGCGAACGCGGCAAAGGCCTGGCCATTGCCCTGTCCAACCTCGAAGGCGGGCGCATCGGAATTGCCGCACAGGCACTCGGCATCGCCCGTGCTGCCTTTGAAGCGGCGCTGGCCTACGCCCGCGACCGGGTGCAGTTCGACAAGGCAATCATCGAGCATCAGAGCGTGGCCAACCTGCTGGCCGACATGCAGACCCGCCTGAATGCGGCGCGCCTGCTGATCCTGCACGCCGCCAGACTGCGCAGCGCCGGCAAGCCGTGCCTGTCAGAAGCGTCCCAGGCCAAACTGTTTGCATCGGAAATGGCCGAGAAGGTGTGCTCCTCGGCGATGCAGATTCATGGGGGTTATGGGTACCTGGAGGATTACCCGGTGGAGCGTTACTACCGGGATGCACGGATTACCCAGATTTACGAAGGCACCAGCGAGATCCAGCGGATGGTGATAGCCCGGGAACTTAAGAACTACCAACTGTAACTGGCATACCGCATCAACAATTGTCGGAGCGGGGCTTGTGTGGGAGCGGGCTTGCCCGCGACGGCGGTGTGTCAGTCACTGAATGTATCGACTGAACCACCGCCTTCGCGGGCAAGCCCGCTCCCACATTTTGACCTATTTGTCCTTGAACTCCGGCGCACGCTTGGCCACAAACGCCGCCATGCCTTCCTTCTGATCCAGTGTGGCAAACGCCGCATGGAACACCCGGCGCTCAAAGCGCACGCCTTCCGACAGGCTTACTTCAAACGCGCGGTTCACGCTTTCCTTGACCATCATGCTGATGGGCACCGACTTGCTGGCAATCAGGGTCGCGACTTTCAATGCTTCGTCCAGCAATTCATCAGCCGGTACGATCCGCGCAACGATTCCGCAGCGCTCCGCTTCCACGGCATCGATAAACCGCCCGGTCAGGCACATTTCCATGGCCTTGGCCTTGCCCACGGCGCGGGTCAGGCGCTGGGTGCCGCCCATGCCCGGCAGCACGCCGAGGTTGATTTCCGGCTGGCCAAACCTGGCGCTGTCACCGGCCAGGATGAAGTCGCACATCAACGCCAGCTCACACCCGCCACCCAAGGCAAAGCCATTCACCGCCGCGATGATCGGTTTACGGCGGTTGGCCACGCGGTCGCTGTCGCTGAACAGATCATCGAGGTAGATCTGCGGGTAGGTCAGGTCGGCCATTTCCTTGATGTCGGCGCCGGCGGCAAAGGCTTTTTTCGAGCCGGTAAGCACGATGCAGCCGATGTCCGGGTTGGCTTCCAGGCTGTCCAGTGCCTGGTTCAGTTCACTGACCAGCTGTGCGTTCAGGGCGTTCAGCGCTTGCGGGCGATTGAGGGTGATCAGCCCGACACGGCCCTGGACGTCCAGCAAAATGGTTTCGTAACTCATAGATACTCCTCAGAGATTGCGTGAAATGACCATGCGTTGAATATCGCTGGTGCCTTCGTAAATCTGGCAGACCCGTACATCTCGGTAGATCCGCTCCAGGGGAAAGTCGCTCAGGTAACCGTAACCGCCGAGGGTTTGCAATGCTTGCGAACAGACCTTTTCGGCCATTTCCGACGCAAACAGCTTGGCCATGGAAGCCTCCACCAGTGCGGGCTTGCCGCTGTCACGCAGGGCGGCCGCGTAATGCACCATCTGCCGGGCGACGGCAATTTGCGTCGCCATGTCTGCCAGGCGAAACGCCACAGCCTGATGCTCGATGATCGGTTTGCCAAAGCTTTCCCGCTCGCGGGCATAATCCCGGGCCGCTTCAAATGCCGCCCGCGCCATGCCCACCGCTTGCGAAGCAATGCCGACGCGCCCGCCTTCGAGGTTGGCCAGGGCGATCCGATAGCCTTCGCCCTCCTCGCCCAAGCGATTGGCCACCGGCACTTTCACATCCTCAAACAGGATCTGGCAGGTGTCGGAGGCGTGCTGGCCAAGTTTGTCCTCAACCCGCGCCACGCTGTAGCCCGGCGAGTCGGTGGGCACGATAAACGCAGTGATCCCGCGCTTGCCGGCACTCGGATCGGTAACCGCAAACACAATCACGACCCCGGCGTTTTGCCCGGAGGTGATGAACTGTTTGCAGCCATTCAATACGTAGTGATCGCCTTCCAACCGGGCGCGGGTTTTCAGGCCACTGGCATCGGAACCGGCCTGGGGCTCGGTCAAGGCAAATGCGCCGAGCATCGCTCCACTGGCCAGGGGCGTGAGGAACTCTTCTTTCTGTTGATCGTTGCCGAACGTGAGAATCGGCACGCAGCCCACGGAGTTGTGCACGCTCATGATGGTGGAGCAGGCGCCGTCACCGGCGGCGATTTCTTCCAGGGCCATGGCGTAGGCCAGGTAGCCCGTGTCGCAACCGCCCCACTGCTCCGGGACCAACATGCCGAAAAAGCCCAGCTCGGCCATTTCACCAATGGCCTCCTTGGGAAAACGATGCTCGCGGTCCCACTCGGCAGCGAACGGTTTGAGCCGTTCCTGGGCAAATTGCCGTGCGGCTTCGCGGATTTGCAGTTGTTCGTCATTGGGAAGCATAGGTGTTCCTTAGTACAGGCATTCAACGGCCATGGCCGTGGCTTCACCGCCGCCGATGCAAATGGCTGCAACGCCGCGCTTGAGGCCTTTCTGGCGCAGGGCCGAGAGCAGCGTCACCAGGATCCGCGCGCCGGACGCACCAATCGGATGGCCCAGGGCGCAGGCACCGCCGTGGATATTGACCTTGCTGTGGGGAATTTCCAGCTTGCTCATGGTCACCAGGCTGACCACCGCGAAGGCTTCGTTGATTTCAAACAGGTCGACTTCGTCGAGGTTCCAGCCGGTCTTGCTCAACAGCTTGCGGATTGCCCCTACCGGCGCTACCGGGAACAGGCCTGGTTCATCGGCAAAGGCGGCGTGGCCATGGATCACCGCCAGCGGCTTGAGCCCGCGTTTGTGGGCTTCAGACTCGCGCATCAGCAGCAATGCCGCCGCACCGTCGGAAATCGAGCTGGAGTTGGCCGCCGTCACCGTGCCGCCTTCGCGAAAAGCCGGCTTCAAAGTGGCGATCTTGTCGAGTTTGGCTTTGGGCGGCTGTTCGTCGTGGGTGATGGTTTTCTGTTCCTTGCCCACGGTGACCTGCACTGGGACGATTTCAGCGATGAAGTTACCGTCGGTGATCGCCTGTTGCGCACGGGTCAGGGAGGCAATGGCGAACGCATCCTGGGCCTCACGGGTAAAGCCATTGTGCTCGGCGCAGTCTTCGGCAAAGGTGCCCATCAGACGGCCCTTGTCGTACGCGTCTTCGAGGCCGTCGAGGAACATATGGTCGAGCACCCGGCCGTGGCCCATGCGGTAGCCGCTGCGGGCGCGGTCCAACAGATACGGCGCGTTGGACATGCTCTCCATGCCGCCAGCAATCACCACGTCCACACTGCCCGCCAGCAACGAGTCATGGGCCAGGATGGTGGCTTGCATGCCCGAGCCGCACATCTTGTTGAGGGTGGTGCAGCGGGTGGATTTGTCCAGGCCGGCACCCAGCGCTGCCTGGCGTGCAGGCGCCTGGCCGAGGCCGGCCGGCAGTACGCAACCGAACAGCACTTCATCCACCGCATCGGTGGCGATACCGGCACGCTCGACGGCGGCACGGATCGCCGCAGCACCCAATTGCGGGGCGGTCAGGCCTTTGAGGTCACCCTGGAACCCGCCCATCGGGGTACGTACCGCGCTGACAATAACGATTGGATCAGTCATGAAAAACCTCCTTATTTGGCCGCCATGCGCAAGGCGCCGTCGAGACGGATCACCTCGCCGTTGAGCATGCTGTTTTCAATGATATGGCGCACCAATGCGGCGTACTCGCCTGGCTTGCCCAGGCGCTGGGGGAATGGCACACCGGCGGCAAGCGACTCGCGCACTTCAGGTGTCATGCCGGCCATCATCGGTGTTTCAAAAATGCCCGGCGCGATGGTCATCACCCGTATCCCGTAGCGCGCCAGTTCACGGGCGGCAGGCAAGGTCAGGCTGGCGATCGCGCCCTTGGAGGCAGCATACGCCGCTTGGCCGATCTGGCCGTCAAAGGCCGCCACCGACGCCGTGTTGATGATCACACCACGCTCGCCATCGGCATTCGCCTCGGTTTCAGCGATGGCCGCGGCTGCCAGGCGCAACAGGTTGAAGCTGCCGATCAGGTTGACGTTGATCACCTGAGCGAAGTTGGCCAGAACGTGAGGGCCATTCTTGCCAAGGATCTTTTCGCCACGCACCACGCCGGCGCAGTTGACCAGCCCGTGCAAACCCCCAAAGGCGCTGACGGCTGCCTGCACCGCGGCCTCGGCAGCAGCTTCCTGGCTGATATCCGCAACCACGCTGCGGGCCTGCGCACCGAGCTTTTGCGCCTGGGCGGCGACTGCGTCGGCGTTCAGGTCCACCAGCATCACTTTGGCACCTGCCGCTACCAACATCTCGGCGGTTGCCGCGCCGAGGCCTGAAGCGCCGCCGCTGACCAGAAAAACCTTGTTCTCAATCTGCATCATTGTTTCCTTGAAAGAGGGATTACGCCGTGGCCGCCTGGGCCTTGGCGATTTCCTGATTACGCAAAATAAAGCGTTGCAGCTTGCCGCTCGGGGTCTTGGGCAGCTCACTGACAAATTCGATTTCCCGTGGGTACGAATGGGCGGCCAGGCGCTTGCGTACGTGCTGGCGCAGCTCTTCGGCCAGGGCCGGCTCGGCGCGGTACTGCTCACTGAGCACCACAAAGGCTTTGACGATCTCGGTGCGTTCCGGGCATGGCTTGCCCACCACTGCTGCTTCGATTACCGCTGGATGCTCGATCAGCGCGCTTTCCACATCGAACGGGCCGACCCGGTAGCCGGAGGTGGTGATCACATCGTCACTGCGCCCGACAAAGCTGATGCTGCCGTCGGGGTTCAGCTCCACCGTATCGCCGCTGAGGTAGTACTTGCCGACGAAGGCTTTGGTCTTCACGCCGTCGTAGCCGGCGAACCAGCACATCGGTGATTGTTCGCGGTCGATGGCGAGGATGCCCGGCTGGCCGGCCGGGAGTTCCTGGTGATTGTCATCGAGCACCACGATGCGGTGGCCTGGCGAGGCGAAACCGGCGGAGCCGACGTGCACCGGATGCTCCAGGCCGTGGTGGTTGCACAGCACCATGCCCAGTTCGGTCTGGCCATAGTGGTCGTGGATGGTCACACCGAGGTTATCGGCGAACCAGCGGATCACTTCCGGGTTCAGCGGCTCGCCGGCGCTGCTGACAATGCGCAGCTTGCCCTTGATCGACTTGGCGAACTGATCGCCCCCGGCAATCAGCAGGCGGTAGGCCGTGGGCGACCCAGTGAGGTTGGTGATGCCATATTTGTTGATCACGCGGCAGGTGCTTTCGAGGGTGAACGGGCCGTCGTAGAACGTAATCGGGTGGCCCATGGACAAAGGGCCGGTCACGCCGAAATAGATACCGTAGGCCCAGCCCGGATCGGCGACGTTCCAGAATGCATCTTCGGGGCGCAGGTCTACAGCGTCGCGGGTGTAGCTTTGGAACGCGACGATGGCCTTGAGGGGGACTGCCAGGGATTTCGACGGGCCGGTGGTGCCGGAGGTGAACATCAACAGGAACGGCTCTTCAGCGCCCAGCAGGACCGGCTCGCAAACGTTGGAACAGTGGGGCAGCTCTGCCCAGAAGCTGAAATCGCCCCGCACGATGCCTTCGCCGTTGGGGCCGGCGACGGTGACGATGGTTGGGCAGCCGGCCACTTCATGGAGCTTGGGGCGGTTGATGGCGTCAGTCACCACCAGCGCGGCGCCGGAGCTGTTCAGGCGGTGCTCGATGGCCTTGGGACCGAACGCAGTGAACAATGGCTGATAGACCGCGCCGATGCGCCAAGTGGCGAGTACCACCACCAGCAGCTCGGTGGTGCGTGGCAGGAGGCCGGCGACTTTGTCACCGCGCTTGATGCCCTGGGCCAGGAGGAAGTTGGCAAAGCGAGCGGCCTGGTCTTGCAATTGGGTGAAAGTGGAGGTGCTGCTGCGGCCGTCCTTGCCCTCCCAGAACAGTGCGATGCGGCCGGGTAAAGCGTGGCGGTCGCAGCATTCGACACAGGCATTGAGTGACTGCAGGTTGCCGGTCAGGGCGGCGTCGACGGTGTGTTGGTAGTTGAACTGGGTGGTGGCAGCCGAGTAATCGCGCATCGCTTCAAATCCCTGTGTGTTTTTTATTTTCAGGATGGGGACGTAGACCGGTGAAATAGTCGCTCTAGAGCGGTGGGTGGGCAATGGTCAAAGCCTTCAACTTGGTTGACTGGTTTGGCCAATGGGCTGTGTTTTTGTGGGTGGGTTTTGGGTGTATATCCGTTATTTGAGTGATGGCTTAGATGGGTTCCGCTCTTACAGCGGGTCACTTTTGAAAAGCGCAAAAGTAACCAAAACGCTCTGCCCCGCCTGTCGGCACCTCGCCTAGGCTCGGTGTGCCCTCACTCCGGAATTGCTCCGCGGGCCGCCGCGACGGCCCGTCCCTGGCCCGTCGCGGCTAAACCGGCGTCCTGCCGGTTTACCCGCTCCTCAATCCCTGCGTTCGGCCTCGGGCTGAATGGGGCAGTCAGAGCAAGATCAACAACAGATCAAGAACACAGCGGCCTACAGGCCGGCTTGAGTGTTAAAAGCCAGATCAAAAGCTAAAGCAGGCACGGTTCCAATGTGGGAGCTGGCTTGCCTGCGATGGCATCACCTCGGTGTATCTGAAAACCGAGTTGCCTGCATCGCTGGCAAGCCAGCTCCTACGCCTTGCTTTTGCTTTTAACACTCAGGTCGGCTTTCAGGCCGCCGTGCTCTTGCTGTTGACCTTGATCTGCAGGCCCCGTCAACCACGATGGCCGCAAGCAGGCACGGTGGAGCGGGTAAATCGGCAAGGATGCCGATTTAGCCGCGCCGGGCCATGGATGGCCCGTCGCGGCGGCCCGCGGAACCGTGCCGGAGTGCGGGCATGCCGAGCCTAAGCGAGGCACCGAGTGGTGGGGCAAAGACCTTTTGGTTACTTTTGGGGCGTTTGCCAAAAGTGACCCGCTGTAAGAGCGGAACCCTAAGTAGCCATGACCTAAATAACGGATATGTACACCACCAAAAGCCCCCCCCGATAGACCCGACCAATCACCCAGTCAGCACAGACGATTGGACGCTCTACCCCCAAGCTTCTAAGCTTGAGGCCTGCGCCACCCAAGAAGCCCGCCCATGATCGTCCGTCCCAAACCCAACCTGCTCGGCATCCTGTTCTCGCTAAAAGGCTCAATCGCCAAGCGCATCGCCCTGCGCAGCCTGCTGGTCACCCTCCTGGCCTCAGTCATCGTGCTGGTGGAAACCCTGCACCCGGCCTACTTCTCCAAGGTCAACGCCACACCCTTCACACTGCTCGGCCTGTCGCTATCGATCTTCATGAGCTTTCGCAACAACGCCTGCTACGACCGCTGGTGGGACGGCCGCAAACAACTGGGCCAAATGATCATCGAAGTGCGCTCACTGATCCGCGAAACCCAAATCTTCAACCCCGCTGAACGTGAACACCTGCTGCGTGGCCTGTGCGGTTTCGCCCACGGCCTGATCGCCCGCTTGCGCCTGGAAGATGAAGCCCGGGCGATCCAACCCTGGATCAACGTCGAAGCCACCCACCCGAACCTCCCCGATAGCATCCTGCAAGACCTCGGCGCCCGCTGCTCCAAACTGGCCGAACAAGGCCACATCAGCGACTGGCGCTACACCCAACTGGAAACCCGCCTGTACGGCCTGAGCCAGGTCCAGGCCTCCTGCGAACGCATCAAACACACCCCGCTGCCCTTCCCCTACACCTTGCTGCTGCACCGCACCATCTACCTGTTCTGCATTCTGCTGCCCTTCGCCATGGCCGAGCCGCTGGGCTGGCTGACGCCGATCTTTACCGCGATCGTCAGCTACACCTTCTTCGGCCTGGATGAAATCGGCGACGACCTCGAAGACCCCTTCGGCTTCGACGAAAACGACCTGCCCTGCAACGCCATCGTCCGCACGCTGGAGCGCGAAATTCTCGCCGCCCTCGGTGAAACCGCGCTACCGCCGGCCCTCGAGCCGATTGAGTTCGTGCTGACGTGATGCGCGTTTGACACTCGCGATCACCTGACCGAAGCTGATGGCTTTGCACTAGCTGCCAAGCTTTCGGACGCCTGCATGTCAAAGTCACGCCGTTACTCCATCGTCGGCCTGTGCGCCCTGTTGTTTATTGTGCTGATCTCCTGGTATTTCACCCGCACGCCACCGGTGGTTGTGCCCCCGGCCATCGCCCACGGTTACGCCAAGGCTTTGAAGCAGGCGCATAACGGCGAAGCCGGCGCCGCCCGCGTGCTGTATCAACAACTGGGCCGCCCGGACCTGTCCGATGTGCGCCGCGCCGCCCTGCATGCCGAACTGCCCAACTATCCCAGCCCCCAGGCCCTGAAGCTGGCGGACAAGGACCTGGCCAACGACGCGCCAATGGTGCGCGAGGCAGCCATTCACAGCATCGTCGGCCTGGTGCCCAGTGGCCAGCGCACGCTGTTGCTCGGGCCGCTGCTGGACGACCCGGAGCAAAGCGTAAGGTTTGCTGCGGCGAATGCCTTGCTGGGGCTGTCTCCCGACACCCTGGGCCTGTATTTCGGCCCGTTGCAGCAAGTGCTCGACGAATACGTGAAGTTGCTCAAAGCCCAACCCGAAAGCCCCGAAGGCTGGATTCAACTGGCCCGCCTGTACATTCACAGCGCGCTGCTGCCCGATGCCCAAAATGCCCTGGAACAGGCGATGCGCCTGCAACCAGACAACCTGCAGGCGGTGGTGGCGCAAATCGAGTTGCTGGATAAACAGGGCAAGGTCGACGAGTCACGCCAGCTCCTGGCCAAGCAACTGCAGGCCCATCCCGATTCGGCCTACCTGCAACATGCCCTGGGCATGTGGTTGCTGCATCATGGCGAGCGCGCCTTTGCCCTGCTCAGTCTGTCCCGGGCGGTGGAGCTGGAGCCGAACAATCAGGATTACCGCTACGACCTGGCTACCACCCTGCATGCCCAGCAGGAACTGGACGCCGCCCAGCGCCAGTTGGAAGAGATCGTCCAGCGCAACCCGGCCAATCGCAGGGCGCGGGTCTTGCTGGTCAACTACTGGAAAGAAACCGGCCAGTTGCAGAATGTCCAGGTCTTGCTGGCCCAGCTTGAACAGCAGAACCCAGATGACCCGGCGCTGCAACAAGGCCTGTAACGCCCAAATTGATACAAAGCGTTGAACCGCCACACGGCGCCACGGTCAAGTAAATATGGCGCGCCCCAACGGGCGCTCCCTACTACTTATACGTGACCCGAGGGCACTTCTTGTCTACATCCAAAGAGCTGTTCACAGCAAAGGCGGCCACTGGTATTGAAGGTCTGGACGACATTCTTGCCGGGGGGCTTTCCCGTAGCCATTTGTTCCTGCTGGAAGGTGAGCCCGGCACCGGTAAAACCACGGTGGCCCTGCACTTCCTACAGGCTGGAGCAAAAAACGGTGAACGATCGCTGTACATCACCCTGTCAGAAACCGAGCGCGAGTTGCGCCAGGGTGCCAAGTCCCACGGCTGGGACCTGGACGAGCACATTCATATCTTTGAGCTGACACCGCCCGAAAGCCTGCTAAACGCCGAGCACCAGCAAAGCCTGCTGTATTCCTCGGACCTTGAGCTGGGTGAAGCCACCCGGCAGATTTTTGAAGTGGTGGAACGGGTCAAGCCCACCCGTGTTGTCATCGACAGCCTTTCGGAAATTCGCTTGCTGGCGCAAAGCTCCCTGCGCTATCGCCGGCAGATCCTCGCGATCAAGCACTACTTCGTGCGCTATGACGCCACGGTCCTGCTGCTGGACGACCTCACCACCGAATCCCTCGACAAGACCGTGCACAGCGTGGCCCACGGGGTAATTCGCCTGGAAGAACTGACCCCCAACTACGGCGCCGAACGACGCCGTGTGCGGGTGGTGAAGTACCGTGGCCAAAAGTACCGCGGCGGTTTTCACGACTTCACCATCATGGAAGACGGCGTGCATGTGTTCCCCCGCCTGGTAGCGGCCGAGCACCGTGGCGGCTATAACCGCCAGACCCTGACCAGCGGCATCCACGAGATGGACGCACTGTTAGGCGGCGGGATCGAGACCGGCTCCAGCACCTTGATCCTGGGCCCGGCCGGCACCGGCAAATCGCTGATCTCGATGATTTTCGCCGCAGCCGCCGTGGGTCGGGGCGAAAAAGCCGCGCTGTTCATTTTTGATGAAGAGTTGGGGCTGCTGTTCGAACGCATGAAGAACATGGGCATCGACCTGCAAGCCCTGCAAGACACCGGCAACTTGCTGATCGAGCAGGTAGACGCCGCCGAATTGTCCCCCGGCGAGTTTTCCCACCGGGTGCGACGTTGCGTGGATGAGCGTGGCATCAAGACTGTAGTGATCGACAGCATCAACGGTTACCAGGCCGCGATGCCGGAAGAAAACGCCCTCATCCTGCATATGCACGAGCTGCTGCTGTACCTCAACCGACGTGGCGCGGCGACCTTTATGACCGTCGCCCAACACGGCCTGGTAGGCGACATGCAGGCCCCGGTAGACATCACTTACCTGGCCGACACCGTGATCCTGCTGCGCTACTTCGAAGCCCTCGGTAAAGTCCGCCGGGCCATCTCGATCATCAAGAAACGCACCGGCAGCCATGAATCAACGATTCGCGAATACCGCATAGGCAGCCGGGGCATGACCATTGGGGAACCCCTCGATGCCTTCCAGGGTGTGCTGCGCGGCGTGCCGAACTACCTGGGTACCGATAACCCGCTGCTCAAGGATGAAAGTTCATGAGTGGCCTGCCGGCCATTACCGAACGGGCGATCATCCTTGCGCCTTTGGGCCGCGACAGCTCCCTGGCCTTGATGATGCTCAACGAGGCGGGTTTCAACGGTATCATCGCCAGCCATTTGCAAATGTTGTGCGACGAACTGGAGCACGGCGCCGGCCTGCTGGTCATCGCCGCCGAAGCCATGCGCGGTATCGACCTGGAGCCCCTGCTCACGCACCTGCATCAGCAACCGGCGTGGTCAGACTTGCCCATTGTGTTGATGACGCACCACGGCGGCAGTGAACAGAACGGTTCGTCGCACCTGAGTGTACTGCTGGGCAACGTCACCTTCCTGGAGCGCCCGTTCCATCCGGTCACCTTGATCAGCCTTGTGACCACAGCGCTGCGCGGTCGGCGCCGGCAGTACGAGGCCCGCGACCGCCTGATCGACCTGAGCCAAAGTGAACAGCGCCTGCAAAGTACGCTGGAAACCCTGGAACAGCAGGTAGAAGAACGCACCGCACAGTTGCGCAATAACGAAGAAGCTTTGCGACAGTCGCAGAAGATGGAAGCTGTCGGTCAACTGACCGGCGGCATTGCCCATGACTTCAACAACATGCTGACCGGCATCATCGGCAGCCTGGAACTGCTGCGAAGGCGCGTGGCCCGGGGCCGCACAGAGGACCTCGACAGCCTGATCGACCTGGGTGTCACGTCGGCCAACCGCGCTGCCGCGCTGACCCACCGGCTGCTGGCATTCTCCCGCCGCCAGTCACTGGATTCAAAACCGGTGCAGATCAATCAACTGGTGATCTCCATGGGCGAGTTGCTGCAACGCAGCCTCAATGAAAGTATCGCCCTGGACATCCGCCTGACCGAACAGCTATGGACCGCCGAAGCCGACCCCAACCAACTGGAAAGCGCCCTGCTCAACCTGGCCATCAATGCCCGGGATGCCATGCCCAACGGCGGCCAACTGGTGGTGGAAACCACCAACCGGCACCTCGACAGCGTGTTTACCGCGGCCTACGGCACCCTCATCCCCGGCGACTATGTGGAACTGAGCGTCAGCGACACCGGCTGCGGCATGCCCGACAGCGTGATCAGCCGGGCATTCGACCCGTTCTTCACCACCAAACCCATCGGCCAGGGGACCGGGCTGGGGTTGTCGATGATCTACGGCTTTGCCCGCCAATCCCATGGGCATGTGACGATTCACAGCGTGGTGGGCCAAGGCACCACCGTCAGCCTGTTCCTGCCGCGGTTTGTCGGCGAGGTGATGGCTGACAAACAGATCAACCCGGCGCTGCTGCCATTTGCAAATGCGGGTGAAACGGTACTGATTGTCGAGGACGATCCCGCCGTCAGGGTGCTGGTCAGTGCCGTCCTTAGCGAGTTGGGTTATGCCTTCGTCGAAGCCGGTGATGCCGACGGCGCCATGCCGATCATCCAGTCGAGCCAGCGGATTGACCTGTTGATCAGCGATGTGGGTTTACCGGGAATGAATGGCCGGCAACTGGCGGAAATCGGGCGGCAGGTGCGTCCGGACTTGAAGGTGCTGTTTATCACCGGCTACGCAGAGCACGCCGCGGTGCGCGGCGGCTTTCTCGACCCGGGCATGCAGATGATCACCAAGCCTTTTACCTTTGATTTGCTGACGGCAAAAGTGCGGGAGATGATTCAGGCACACCTCCCGGAGTAGGTCCGGGAGGCATGGGAGCCTTGTCAGATGCTCACAATTGGACGGTATACATGTCCTCCAATGCGCGGGCATCCACCCCCGTTTTGAATACGGTATTGTCGTTTTGGGGGCTGATCTTGAACTCCAGCACTTTGGGGTCATCTCCCGCCGTTTTGTACCTGCGGGAAAAGTCGGGGGAGGTAAAAATGTCGTTGACCCCACGCTGGAAGCTGGCCGCGTCCGGGAAATGGGCCAGGCCATAATTGGGTTCGTAAAAGAAGAACGATTTTTGATTTCCGTTGACGACAACCCCGGCAGTCATCGCGTGACCACTGTCCCCAAACATCAGTGTTTGCGATTGCGTGGCCATCGACAGCTCTGAAGCTACGGCGGTGTAAGGCTTGGCCTTGACGTCGCTGATACCGTGGAATGCAGTAGCCCCGCCGATTTTGCGTTGCAGAACCGTCAGCGTCGCAATGAACTTTTTGGACGCGGCTGCCGTAGGATTGGCGGCGGCCTTAAAAAAATTGTCAATCAGCACTTGGGCCTTGCCCTTCTTCATCGCCAGCGCCATGAGGTGCGAAAGCGCTGCACATTCCCCCGGCGACAACGGCTGAGTCTGGCTCAAGTAAAATAACTGCGGCATGGCGGTAATGCGCCCGCCGGCAGCGCGCACCTTGTTATTGAATAGATTGGCGCCATTCAAGCTGGCCTGGACCGCCAGGCGCTCATGTTGCCTGGCCAGCGTTCCTATATCCCGGGCGGACAAATTTCCTTTGGTTGCCAGTTTTTTGACTTGCGCAGACATCATCTTCGACGAATAACCGGGAATCTTGGCTGGATCACCCTGGACGTAGCCTTCCTGAAAGCTGGTTTTGTCAGGGCCGTTCTCTGCCTTGGTGGTTACCTCACGCCAGCGGATCTCGAGGTTGGTGGGTTCGAGGGCGGAAAACCCGTCCAAGGGGCGCCCATAGGGCTGTTTAGTTGCCGGGTTGTAAGGAAACCACTGATGGGTTATCGAATCAAACTTGGCCACCGTCCTGCCAGTGACGTCACTCCCGGGTACTGTGTATGTGCCTACATGCAGGTCGGTACGCTGGGAAATTTCCTGTAGCTGCGCCTTGGTGAATCGTGCGCCCTGGCGCGCCTGCGCGCCCGGTATAACTGCACGCAAGGGTGTCACGTCGCCCAGGAACCCGTTGTAGGCTGCGGCGCGCGCGTCAGGTGTGTAGCGTTTGAACAGTGAGTGGCCAAAGCGGCTGGGTTTGGCAGCACGCACGTTTTTCAATGCCCCCGCACCTTTGGCGATACCGGCCGTCACCAAATACATCACACCATCAAAGATGACATCCCCAAGGGCTGCGACATAATCCCCTTTGACGATATTGCGAACCACTGAAAGCCCGGGTATGAAGCCCAACAGTATTTCGCGCCACATCGATTGCTTCGCTTGCTCATCATCAAAGGTGGTGACGGCTTTGGCGGCGTCCTCCTGCTCACCGAACCGATGGGCCACAGTGGCATTACGCGAGAGCAATTGCCCAAGGTACTCACTTCGCGCACTGCTGAATGACTTGGGGTTACCCGCAGGAGGGTTACCCGCCTGTTGTTTGGCCCGGCCATCTGCATCGGGACGCACTTCGACGATCGATGTGTTGGCGTAAGACTCTGTGAGTACCGAGTTACTTTTCTGCTCTACCCACTCGCCTTGAATACCTGGCTTGAAGGTGTCCTTCACATCGTCGCGGCGAGTAATGGCGTTGTTTTGGGGGTCCATCCCGTAGTAGGCCACCTGGCCATCACGGTGAGTCTTGATCAGCAGGCCCCTGTTGCCATCCGACTGCAGCGGTTCTGCCTGCTCGGCGGTATGGGAGCCATTTGGCGTGGTGGTTACCGTACGCAGAACCTTACCCTGCCTGTAGACGGTTATTTCCCCCGACTCGATATTCTTCCGATCCTCCAGGGGCAAGTTGGCAATCAGGTTCGTGGTAATCGACACATAGGCTTTTTCGATATTGCTTTTATACGCCGCAAATTGCTCGGCATGTTTAGCTTTGGGGTCGGGCAGCTGTTTAATGCGCGCTAACAGGCTGTTGATCGGGATCTGGTCGTTGTCCGACTGCCACCCTGTCGACTCGTGGGTTTTCTTCGACAGGTAGATATCCAGCACCGAATACGCGCCAAGCGAGTTCGTGGTGATCGAAGGCGTCAGTCGATGCGCGTCCGTTTTCACGTATTGGCTGCGAATCGATTTTTCTTCAAAGGGAATTGCGTCGCCGAACGCGGCCTTGAGCTCTGCCAATGCAACACTGCGTTGGGTCGGCAGAGGGGCTTTGAACGCTTCATCGGCATCGATCAATGCCTGCCCCTGTTGGGCCAATGCTTGCTGGGTGGCGTTGATCTGCGCCGGCGAGTGAGGCCCAGGCTTCGATAGGCTTCCATTGATCTCCCCCCATTCGGTCACTGCGGTCAGCTGCGCTTGCTTCTGGATGTCGCGCTGCGTATCCGTGACAGGCTCAACGGCATCAAACATCGCCACCTGGGCAAAGGTCATCTGGGCAGAGGCCCCGGGGTTCGTCGCTTCAATACGCGCCACTGCGGCCTTGAGGCTCACCCAGGCCAACGAACCGTAGGTTACGTTGGGCGGAGTACCTTTTATCTGCAACTCGGGTGCGGCACGTGAGAGCAATATCATCGCCGCCACCGGGGCCATTTCGGGGCTGGCTTTGTGCGTGCTCACCAAGTGATCGATCAGCCGCTGCTGAATCACGCTGACAGGCTGGCCGTAATTTTCGGTGGCCGCCAGGTCAAAACCTGCGACATGGTGGGGCTGCGGCGAATAAATGCTCTGGGAATCCAGCGTGAGGACAATCGCGGTCAATGCCCACTCTCTGGCACTGGAGGCGGTCCCAATTGCCCCCATCTTGCCTTGCAGCGCCTTCCCCAGCGCCAGGGCCTTGTCAGACTCGAGGATCTTGTTCAGTGCGTTGCGCGGGTTCTTCAGTTCGCCCGGCAGCCATTGCACGCCCTTCGCCAGGTAGCCTAATGCACCTTTATCACGCACCTGCGAGGGTGCTGCGTCGCGGTCCTCCAGGCCAGGCAGGCCGAGGTTATTGTGGGTGATGTGGCTATAGACCGCTTTTTGATCCTGGACAGATAAAGGGCTTGGCCAAGACAACGCACCTCCCAGATTGCCGTCACGTTGCTCGGGCAATTCGGGTGCATTCAGGGCGTTGACGAGGGTTTCGAACTGAATCTTCGGCTCTGTGTTTTCCGCCAGGCGCCAGCCATTGCCCGCGAGCACGTCTTCCAGTGTCGCGTGCGCCACTCCCGTCTGGCGGCCATACGTGGAGTCTGAAGGCACGGCCATGGTGACGTGCTGCAGGTATTCGGTCAGCGCGGTGTTGTCGTCCGGGTCGAACGCCAGCAATTTCTCCAACAACGTGTGCCTGAGCGCGATATCGCCCAGCACGCCCTTTTGGACATCAAGGGATTGCTCGGAGCGCTGCTCGTTAATCGGGCCAAAGTGAGCGTCATCGAGTGCCAAGGGCGCGTTGTTGCGCTCGATTTCCTGCGCACGTAGAGCGCGCCCGGATTCCGGCAGGTTGCCCTCGAAGTAAAAACTCTTGACCCGATCAAATGGCGCGCGCTGAGTGTTGCCGGGCACTGCGGGCTTGATCGGACGAGGACTGTTGCCCGCCAGGCTGTCGATGGCCTGGCGAATAGGGCCGCTCACACTCGCCCAGCCGCGATCACCCAGCCCGGGCGTGAGGACATCTAAACGGCCGTTGATCCGCCCATACAGTCGACCGGTAAACGGTTCGATACTGACCGATGAGGGGTCCAGGTGGATGTCAGCCATCCACTGCACCACATCCGGGGACTTGAACGCACGCGACAGCAACGCCCAGCATTGCCCGAACGTGGATTGGGGCGGGATGTCCAGCATGATGGCTCCATCCGTCCCCGGCGTTCCGGTAACCTGGCGCAGCCCCTGGGCAAAGTTGCGCGCCAACTGGCGATCGGCATTGTCGCGGGGCGAATCGAGGGGCACCTCGTTCACCGCCGCCCGGTTTGCGACGACGCCCTGAAGCTGAACGGCGGCGGGCGTGCTTGGCGTCGAATCCGGTTGCGCTGTAAGTTCAGGGGCATGGCGCGCAGTGCGAGTGGAAATGGTCACGAGGTCTACTCCATCGATACAGTCAGAAATCCTGCGCAGCGCCTTTTCGTCTGCTAGGGGATAATCTTTCGTACCGGGAACAGGCCCCGCGATTCCATTTCACGGGCGCAAGCTTAGTGACGGGATGTGTATCAGGCCAACAACCGCTGGATATGCTCCTGCAACGTGTCCAGGTCAAACGGCTTGGCCAGGATCGGGGCGTTGCGGGTGATCGGGCTGTTGCAGTCGAGAATTTCCTGCGGGTAGCCGCTGATAAAAATGACTTTCAATTCGGGTCGCAGCTTGATCGCGGGTTCGGCAATCTGCACCCCGGAGATGCCGCCTGGCAGGCGGTAATCGGTCACCATCAGGTCCAGGTGCGGCTTGGTGGCCAGGATTTCAAACGCCTGCTCACCGTCAATCGCCTTCAACACCCGATACCCGAGGCCCGACAGGTATTCGCCCAACACAAACATAATCGATTCGTCATCTTCGACGATCAGCACCACATCTTGCGCATCTTCACTCATGGGAAGCCTTTGTCCGGTCAATTGCTGCTGATACGACCATAGGGTCACGCAGAGGTTGCGTCGGATTCACGATTGATTTCATGCCCCGGCCTCCAGTGGCAGGCACACACGAAACAAGGCGCCCTCGCCTATCCGGCTTTCCACTTCGATAGTACCGCCGTGGGCCGCAATAATCTGTTCGGAGATAAACAGCCCCAGGCCCAGGCCAGCCACCGCGTGGCTGGCCGACACGCGCTCGAACTGCTGGAAGATACGCTTCTGGTTTTCTTCGCTGATGCCGATGCCGTGGTCACGCACCTCGACCCGCGCTTCGCCATGCGCGGCATACACCCGCACTTCGACCGGGCTCTTGGCTCCGTAGCGCAAGGCATTGGTCAACAGGTTGGACACCACCTGTTCGATACGAAACTCATCCCAATTGCCTTCCACCGGCCCTTCCTCGACCCAAGTCACCGACGACTCGGCGGCCGCCACTTGCGGGGCGAAGTTCTCCAGCAGGTTATGCACCAGTTGCGTCAGGTCAAAGCGGCCGGGGCGAATCGACAGTTTGCCGGTACGGATGCGCGACACGTCGAGCATGTCTTCGATCAGGCGGATCAGGCTCTGGATCTGCCGCTCATCGCGGTCGACCATGGCGTGCATCTTGTCCAGGGTGAACGCCGCAGCGTTGTCCCGGGCCAGGTGCATTTTGCGCAACTGGGTCTCCAGGATCAGCCCGTTGAGGGGCGTGCGTACTTCGTGGGCGACGATCGACATGAAGTCATCGCGCATACGCACGGCCTGCTCCAGTTCAGCCTGGGTGGCCTGCAAACGCGTGAGCAAGGCTTCCTGCTCGCGGCGGCTGTGCTCCAGGGCTTCAACCTGCTGCTTCATGGCCTTGCTCTGGCGGTACAGGTCGACAAACACATTGACCTTGCTCTTGACCGCATGAATATCCAGCGGCTTGTGCAGGAAGTCCACGGCGCCGCTTTCATAACCCTTGAACGCATAGTTGAGTTCACGGCCGGCGGCGCTGACAAACACAATGGGGATGTTCTTGGTCTTTTCGGTGCCGCGCATCAGTTCGGCCAGCTCGAAGCCGTTCATGCCGGGCATCTGCACGTCGAGGATGGCCATCGCAAACTCGTGTTCAAGGAGCAGCGACAAAGCCTCGTCGGCGCTCAACGCCTTGTAGACCTGACGGTCTTCGCGCTTGATCAGCGCTTCAAGGGCCAACAGGTTTTCCGGCAGATCGTCGACGATCAGCAGTTTGGCCTGGACAGTACTTAACATGGGGAAGATTCCAGGGAAGCCAGCAACTGGGCGATGCGGCTCAAGGGAAGAATATGGTCGGGTGTATGCAGTGCCAGCGCGGCCCGGGGCATGATGGCAACGCGCGCCTCTGAGGGGTCTTGCACCACCGTGATGCCGCCGCACTGCTTGACGTGGGCCAGGCCACGGGCCCCGTCCTGGTTGGCCCCTGTCAACAGGATCGCCAGCAGGCCCTTGCCATAGACGTCGGCAGCCGACTCGAACAGGTAGTCAATCGCCGGCCGGGAATGGTGCACGCGGTCTTCCTGGCTCAGTGACAGGCTGCGGTCGTGTTCCACCGACAAGTGATAACCCGGGCCGGCGAAATACAGGGTGCCGGGCAGGATCACTTCCTTGTCGCGCGCCTCCACGACCTGCATCGACACGCGCCGGTCGAACACTTGCGCCAATTGGCTGCGGCGCTCGTCCGGCAGGTGCAGCACGGTGATAATCGGCAAGGCGAAGCTGGCGGGCAATTCGCCAAAAACGTTCAGCAACGCCTCGACACCGCCTGCGGAAGCGCCGATCACAATGGCTTCGATCCCGGACACCGGGCTGGCACCAGCTTCATTCATAATTTTCGGTAGATCCGTTCTTGCTTGACCAAGGGTTCGAACTGTTTGCTGTAGGCAGAGAAATCCAGGGTTTCCTTACTGCCCAGCACCAGGAAGCCGCGATGACACAGCGACTCATGAAACAACCCAAACGCCCTATCCTGCAACTTTTTATTGAAATAAATCAGTACGTTACGACACGAAATTAATTGAGTTTCTGAAAAGACACTGTCGGTCGCCAGGCTGTGGTCGGCAAACGTCACGTTCTCCCGCAGGGTCTTGTCGAAGATCGCATGATCGTAGGCCGCGGTGTAGTAATCGGCAAACGAGCGTTGCCCACCGGCCTGCTGGTAGTTATGGGTATAGGCGCGAATGTTCTCAAGCGAAAAAATCCCCTGCTTGGCTTTTTCCAGAGACCGGGGATTGATGTCGGTGGCGTAGATGATCGTGCGCTCCAGCAAGCCTTCCTCACGCAGCAGGATGGCCATGGAATACACCTCCTCCCCGGTGCTGCAGCCGGCAATCCAGATCTTGATCGACGGGTAGGTCTTGAGCAGGGGCACCACTTCCTGGCGAATCGCCAGGAAGTGCGACGGGTCGCGAAACATCTCGCTCACCGGAATCGTCAAAAACTGCAGCAACTGCATGAACGCCGTCGGGTCATGCAACACCCGCTCCTGCAAGGCCGAGATGGTATTGCAGTCGAACTGGCGCAGGGCATGGGCCACGCGGCGCTTGACCGAGGCGCCGGAGTAATCACGAAAGTCATAGCTGTACTTGAGGTAAATCGCCTCAATCAACAAGCGCAGTTCGATGTCAGTGCTTCGTTCCAATTAAATCCGTTCCATCTTGGGTAACCACACGCGAATCAAAGAGAACAACCGGTCCAGGTCGATGGGCTTGGCCAGGTAATCATTGGAGCCGGCCGCGAGGCAGCGCTCCTGATCGTCCTTCATGGCCTTGGCCGTTACCGCGATGATCGGCAGCTTGCGCCAGCGCGGGTCCTGGCGGATCAAGGCAGTGGCCTCGTAACCGTCCATTTCCGGCATCATCACGTCCATCAGCACCAGGTCGATGTCGTCGACTTCATTGAGTTTTTCGATCGCCTCGCGGCCGTTACGGCCAATCACGACCACCGCGCCCTTGTGTTCCAGCGCGCTGGTCAAGGCGAAAATATTGCGTACATCATCGTCCACCAGCAGCACCTTGCGGCCCTCGAAGACCTTGTCGCGACTGCGGGCGGTCCTGAGCATCGTCTGGCGTTCATGGGACAACTGGGATTCGACTTTGTGCAGAAAGAGTGTGACCTCGTCCAGCAGCCGTTCGGGAGAACGCGCGCCCTTGATGATGATCGAGCGCGAGTACTTGCGCAGCTCGGCCTCTTCATCGCGGGTCAGGTTGCGCCCGGTGTAGACGATCACCGGCGGGAACGAGCAGATATCCTCGGTGGACATGCGCTTGAGCAGCTCGTTGCCGAGCATGTCCGGCAGCTTGAGGTCGATGATCATGCAGTCGTAGATATGGCTGCGCAGCAGGTCCAGGGCTTCCTGGGCGAAGCCTACGGCGGTGATCTCGATGTCATCGTCGCCGATCAGGCGCGCGATGCTGTCACGCTGCAAGTCGTCGTCTTCCACCAGCAGGATGCGCTTGACCTTCTGGGTCAGCTTGGCTTCCAGGCGGGCGAACACGTCCTTGAGCTCTTCGCGGGTGGTCGGCTTGACCGCATAGCCGATCGCGCCCATGTGCATGGCGGCTTCGACGCGGTCTTCCACGGAAATCACATGCACCGGGATGTGGCGGGTGCCGGCGTGTTCCTTGAGGCGTTGCAGCACGGTGAGCCCCGAATGGTCGGGCAGGCGCATGTCCAGCAGGATCGCGTCGGGAATGTATTGCTCCGCCAGGGCATAGCCTTCATCTGCCCCATGAGCCACCAGGCAGTGGTAGCCCAGTTCGTGGGCCAGGTCGAACAGGATGCGGGCGAAGTTCGGCTCATCCTCCACCACCAGGATGCAGCGGGTGGTGAACGGGGCCTTGTCACGGTCGTCGATAAAGCGCGGGATCAGCGCTTCATGGGCGATCGGCATCGGCGACACCTTGATCGGCGCCGGCGCCGGCGCAGGGACGACGGCACGCGGGGCTTCGATCATCGGGGCGTCTTCCTCACGCTCCACATAGTGTTCCGGCACCACCAGGGTAAACACACTGCCCTGGCCCGGCTCGCTGGTGACGCTGATGTAGCCGCCCAACAGGTTTGCCAGGTCGCGGGAGATCGACAGGCCCAGGCCGGTGCCGCCGTAACGGCGGTTGGTGGTGCCGTCGGCCTGGCGGAAGGCTTCGAAGATGCTTTCCTGCTGGTCCGGGGCGATACCAATCCCGGAGTCGCGCACGGTAAAGGCAATGCCCTCCCCCGGCTGGCGGGAGACCGTCAGGCTGACCTCGCCCTTTTCGGTGAACTTGAGCGCATTCGACAGCAGGTTTTTCAGAATCTGCTCCAGGCGCTGGCGGTCGGTGAACAGCATGTGCGGCGAACCTTCCTGCACTTGCACCTGGAACCCCAGCTTGCGGTCGGCGGCGAGCGGTTCGAACATCCCGCGCAAACCGTCCACCAGGCGCGCCACGCTGGAATTCTCCGGGCGCATTTCCAGTTTGCCGGCCTCGACCTTGGAGATGTCGAGAATGTCATTGATCAGGTTGAGCAGGTCATTGCCGGCCGAGTAGATCGACTCGGCAAACTTGACCTGTTCGGCGCTGAGATTGTCCTGGGGGTTCTCGGCCAGCAACTTGGCCAGGATCAGCGAGCTGTTGAGCGGCGTGCGCAGCTCGTGGGACATGTTGGCGAGGAACTCGGACTTGTACTTGCTCGAGCGCTGCAATTCATCGGCGCGCTCTTCCAGCTCGACCTGTACGCGGTTGAGCAGCACGTTCTTCTGGTCCATGGCGTCGCGCTGCTCGGCCAGGGTCTGGGTCTGTTCGGCCAATTGTTCGTTGGTCTGTTCCAGTTCTGCCTGCTGGGTTTCCAGGTGCGCCTGGGATTCCTTGAGGATGCGTGATTGCTCCTCCAGCTCTTCGTTGGCGGTCTTGAGTTCTTCCTGCTGCACTTGCAGCTCTTCATTGAGTTGCTGGGTTTCAGCCAGTACTTCCTGCAGGCGCTGGCGATACCGGGCGGCTTCGATGGAAGTGCCGATGTTGTCGGCAATCAATTCGAGCAATTCGATGTCACGCTCGTCCAGCGCGCGCAGGAAGCCCAGCTCAATCACGCCGTTGACCCGGCCATCGTCGCTGGTCGGTACTACCAGCACACTGCGGGTCGAACCTTCGCCAAGGCCCGAACTGACTTTGAAGTAGTCCACCGGCACATCGTCCAGGCGAATCAGGCGGTCCTGCCGGGCGGATTGGCCGACGATACCTTCGTCGTTATAGATCGATTGCTCCTGCTGCTCTTGCTCGCGGGAGAAGCCATAGGTGGCCACGCGCGTGAGGCCACCGTGTTCTTCACGCACGTACAGCGCCGCCACTGCCGAGCCCATGTATTGCGCGAAGAACTGCAGGACGTTGCGGCCCAGCATGTTCAGGCTCAACTGGCCCAGTACCTGCTCGGCCAGTTCGGTCTGGCCGTTGCGCAACCAGGCTTGCTGCTCAAGGCGTTTGGCGATCCTCTGTTGTGACATCAGGTTTTCGCTGTAGCTTGTTGAAAGCTCTAGTAAATTCTTCCTGCCGACATACGCAAGGATAGCGCTCAGGCCCAGCACAAACACCAGATACAACGAGACGCTGATGATGGTGGTGCGAGTGACATCTTCATTACGGGTGATGCGGAACTGTTGCTCCATCGCCACCGCCCGGTCGTACTCCTTGCGAATCTCGTCCGTCAGGCTTTTGCCCCGCCCGGCTTTCACGGCGGTGCGGTAATCACCGTTCTGGCGCTGCATATCAATCATCGACTGGGCGTAGGTGTTCCACGCCAATTGCAGCGACTCCAGGCGCTTGAGCCGATCCACCTGCTCCGGATTGTCTGCCACCAGCGCCTGCAAATTGCGCAAGTCAGAAATGATCCGCGGCTTGGCCACCTCGTACGGGTCCAGGAAATGCTCATCGCCCGTGATCAGGAAGCCGCGCATGCCGGTTTCCAGGTCCACCGTCAGTTTGGAGGTTTCGTTGAGGTTGTTGATCACCCGGTCGGTGTGCTCGACCCACTGAATCACCGACAACAGGTAGGTGATCAAACAGACGAAAAACACCGCGCTGAACACACCGACACCCAGCGGCAACGCCACGTTGCGGCCCAGCAATTTACGGAAGTTTTTCTCATCGACGGACGACGCGGGAGTCATGGGCATGCCTTGGCCAAATGCGGAAAAACGAGGAGTTTGCCCCAAAGTTACGCTTGAACGCTATTTTTCTGCCGCCAGTGACCAGAAACATTCGTTAACTCATTGAAATCACTGGCCCTCAGTGTCGCTTTTACACGCAGACATTGACTTCGCTTCTTACATAACAACGGGCCTGACGCAGGAACCTTGACGGGGGGGCCGCCCACCCAATAAGGCGTCTTGGGAACAGGGAACCTCCTTTTAGAAGGCGCGTATCTCATCAACAAACAAGGTATCCCCCTATGCTTAGTCTTGGCACCGCCTCACCACAACTCCCTCTCGCAGCCCCGCAGCCAGCCGCGATACCGACCCCTGAAGGATCCAGCCACCGACCACCGCTCGGCCTTGCGCCCACTCAGGGCGTGCCCAGCCCGCAACCCGTCACTGCGTTGCACCGCAAACCTGGCCTCAAGGCTGCGTTGGGCGACCGGCAAAACTTGCGAACCCTGGGGCAAAAGCTCAACGACGTCGCGACGCGGCTGGGCGTAAACGCCACCCCTCAGGCGGTGCAGGCGGCCCTGCAAAGCACGCCGCTGGACATTCATCCGGACTCCTCCTACGCCACACAGGCAGGCAGCGCGGCCACCCTTGCAAGCTTCATCGGCTCCCTTGGGCTGAGTTTGCCTGCCAGCCACTTCTCACTCACAGGCCTGGCGCACTCGGTGGGTGACAAAGCGCTGGTACACCCTCTCGGCAATTTTGGCGGTGGCTTGTCATGGCCCGTCCCGCTGAGTGTCAGCGGGCAGCGCGTGTTGCTGATCGACGCCATGCGCTACGCCGGCAGCCACCCGAACTCGCCACAACAGGGTGCCGCCGTTGGCGTGCTGGAGTTCTTGAACCACCCCACGGCGGTTTCTGCCGAAACGTTGCAGGACCCAGCACACGTACTGGAAACCCTGGTCAGCTCCCCACGCGGGCAAGCGCTTGGCCAAGCCATGCAAACAAAACTGAACGGGATCGGCTCCGAGACAAGCGTCAATGAATACGTCCTCACGGCCATGAATCTGGTGCTGGACCCAGAGTCCATCGCCACGCCTCACCGAAACAAGGTGGCCGGTTTCGACTTGGCCCAACCCGATCACTGGGGCAAACCCGCGTCCGCAGTGCTCGACGGCCTGCGCGACCATTTGCAGGAAGGCACCAGAACCTCGCCTGAGATGGCCGGGGCCGGCGCGTACTTGTTGTTGGCAAGGAAGGCCCCCGAGTTTTTGGTCAAGCACATACCGGACAGCGTGACCTACGGCAGCATGGCCTGGGTCAGCCTGGCCGTCGCGGCGGCGACCATCGAAGCGCAAACCCCGGGAAAGGTCCCGAACATGACTTATGCCCAAGTCATGTCTGCGGCTGAAAACGCAGGCCTGCAGGACCTTGACGCCACCCGCCATGCCCAGGCATCCGCGCTGGCGAACTGGGGCGTGGCCAACGGCATTCTTGCCGAAAAAGCCGATGACGATTACAGCCCTGCGGACCTGGAGACAGTCAGGGCCGCCTTCAATCAACAGATGACCCAACGCAGGGAAGCGTCCAGGTTATTGGAAGTTGAAATTCCAAGCCGCAAGGACATTGCCCTGGCAAAGCTGAAGGAACGGTTTGGCGAAAATGTGCCTTTTGAAGAAAAGCTCCTGGCGGTGGTCGACAGCAAACAACCGTCAATCCAGCCACTTTACGATCCTAATCGTGCCCCTGCAGGTCGGTTTTCGATGCTGGATATCGCGATGAGCGGGCTGGAACAATACAAATGGGAGAGTGAAGACCCGCGCATTCTTGAAGCGACGGCAGCCAAGCCCCTGAAACTCGATGTGAACAGCACCTTCGACACGCAGTATGCGCAGGCGATCACTTCCCGCAAAACGGGGATTGGCACCACGGTCAAACACCTTATTGCACACTTGCCATTGGCGGACAGGCAGCATCTGGAATCTGCAGGGATCGAGTTTTTTCAGAAAAAAACCTACACATTGGGCACGAATTTCACCACGCGCACCCTCAAGGAAACCGATAAGAGGGTGTGGATGAAGGCCAGTGGCAACCACGACACCGTTTATGAAATTGACCTGCACAAGGGCCACATCAAGAAAGTCCCGGCCTCGGAACTGACCACCGAGAAAGCGCGACAGGCGAATACGATCTTCAAGACGCAGCCGTTTATCCCCAAGGGCGTCGATGCCGCGCAATTTGGTCGAACACCGGCGGCGGGCCCATCGGTGATCCCCGCCAGTTTCTCCAGCCCTCGCACCCAGGCCATCGCAGATGCCTTCGTTGAGCACCTGGATATCGACAGTGCCGACGTAAAGAGTCATGCCGCAGGTGTAACGGCGTTCGACCAACAGAACGCAACCGAGTGGAACGTCACGAACTTTTTCCTGGACCTGATTCCGTTGCGTTCAGCAATTGTCAATTTCCAGAACGGCCATTACCTGGACGGCGCGACCGACCTGTTAATGGACGTATTCGGTTTTGTCACCGCCGGCGCGGCCGCAGCAGCCAAGGTGGTGAAGGTCGCGGGCCAAACCCTTTCCCTGGCTGCAAAGGCACTGAAGGTGACGAAAATCGTCGGGGCAACCACCGTCGGCGCGTTTAACCCGCTGGACGGCTTAGGGGACTTGATTGCGGGCGGCGCAAAACTCGCTGGCAAAGGGATCAATAAACTCAAGGGTGCGAGCGGTAGCTATGACCTGTTGAAAGCCGCCAGCAATCACTACAACACCGCCGCCATTGGCACCCTCAATGTCGCAGAAAGCACTGTCGAGGGCGGCGCAGTCCTGCAAAAAGGCAAGTGGTATGCCTTTGATGCAGACAAAATGCGCCCCTACGGCCCCCCTCTGGAGGGCTTTGTTCCAAAGGTCGCGGCCATCGAGGGCAATGTCCAGGGCATCCGCCACTTTAATAGTTGGCTGAGTAGTGTTGTGGCGCCGAACGTGCCCACCCCGGAATTGCCGCTGGTCTTTGAAAAAGTAACCAGCCAGGCAAAGGCAATAGATGGCGACGCATTCAAGAAGGGCTATGACACCGGCAACCCGGACACTATTAATGGCTACTATCCGAGCATGACGTTAAATCAACTCAAGGAATTAACCGTTGCGGGTGGCCACGCGCCAGAGGACATAGGGACGTTGTTCAGGCTGATCGAAAAAAACCGCGTCGAGGTAAGCCTGAATAACTTCAAATATTTCAACAATGAAGTAACGGCTGCCGGCGGTGTCACCACTGCAATGCCACAGGGTTTCTACCTGAGCCAGACGGACCTGCTTTCAAAAGGTGAATGTGCAGCACTGTCAAATGCCATGGCGCTGGCGATTCAGGAAAAAAGGGAGCACGTATTGATTGAGAATTTCTTTTCGGCCATTGCGAATCCGAACCTGCCAGCCGCCATCAAGTTTCGCAACAACCTGACCAACTTCCAGGACATTTTGAAGAATCAGTTCCATGGAACGCAGGACCCGCTTCAGATTTCCCACCTTTCGATTATTTCCGAACTCGGCACATCGCCAAGGTCTAAGACCTTGTTGATCCGAGACGAGGGGCATGGGTTGACGGCGGGTGTGGTGGTCGAAAACAACCAGAAACATTGGTTTTACTTCGACCCGAATTTTGGGCTGGCAAAGTTCCCCACCCAGCAATCGATGGAAAAAGGCCTGGAAAGCCTATTGAACAGCGGTAAAACCAGCGCGTTGCTCGAACCTTATGGGGTCAATCGCGCGGTCCCGGAATACAGGGTGGTCGAGTTCAGTGAACTGGACTTGATGAACACCACTAAAGACGTCACGAGCGTCAGTCGCCTGTTCAACACCCGCGTTTAATCCCTGGCCTGGCGCTGGCGCCCCCCCCTACTGTAGGGGCGCCAGCGCTGTGCGCGAAGCGCGGATAACGGCCCTCCCGGCTCAATCGTCGAGCGCACGAGACATTCCCCGCCAATACCTCCACAATACCGTCCCTGTTTCGGGAACTTGCCGGGATTGACGCGACTCATTAGAGGATGGTCTTTCAACTGATCAAGACCTGTACCTCAATTGTTCGGGAACCCTCACTATGCCAGCCTCCACCATTCTTGTAGTCGAAGACGACGACATCGTGCGCATGTTGATCGTCGATGTGCTTGAAGAGCTGGAATACCATGTACTTGAAGCAGCAGACGCCGAGCAAGCCCTGAGCATCATCAACACAGACGGGTTAGCGATCAACTTGATGATGACCGATGTCGGTTTGCCGGACATGGACGGCAAGGAGCTGGCCCAAAAGGCCCGGGCATCACGTCCCGCCCTGCCCATCCTGTTTGCCAGTGGCTATGCCGAAAACATCGACGCGCCCGCCGACATGCACGTGATCGGCAAACCGTTCTCGATTGACCAGTTGCGCGACAAAGTAAAATCCATACTCGCCTGATCACCTCCTCCCTTCAGTGCCGCCAGGCAAAGGCCGCATTTTCAGCGGCCTGCCCCCTTCAGAAATTTCTGTGACGCGCCCCCCTACCAAACAACTAATTCTTTAGAAGCACTAGCGAGTCTGAAATTTGCTGCTAGCTTCAAACGACATGTCCTACAAGTATTAGCGAATAAGGGCAACCCGCCGGCCTGCATAAGCGCGCTATCGGGTACGTCACCAGGGAATTGGGGAAGGGTCATGCTCAGGTCATTGTGTATTCCGGCATTAGTGCTGGCGGCTTTAGTGTTGCCTGTGTTGTCGGCCCAAGCCGATAACGCCGACACGGCCAACAAAAGTAACAACCCGCTGAACCTCGCGCCCGGGGCGAACTTGCAGGACTATTACACGCCGAGGTTGTTTGACACTAACGCCCATACCAATGACACGCTGCTGCGCGGCACGTTGCCGGTTGCCCCGTCGGACTTCATCGGTGTGCCACAGTTATTGCGCGCCACCTTGCCGATCAGCACCCGTCCCGATCCTCACAGCGGCTACAGCACCGGGATCGGCGACCTGAACCTGTTCGATATCTTCCTGCTCAAGACCGATGGCGTGCAATTGGGCATCGGCCCGCAGATCACCGCGCCTACCGCCGAGCACGATGAGCTGGGCACCGGCAAGTGGCAGGCCGGTCTCGCGGCGGTGGCCATCGATGCATCGCCCCGCGGCCTGCTCGGCGCGCTGGTGCAATACCAAAGCTCGTTCGCCGGTGACCGTGACCGCGCCCACGTAGAAAGCGCCACCTTCCAGCCGTTCATCATCCATAACCTGCCCAAAGGCTGGTACTTGCGCTCCACCGGCACCTGGACCTTCGACCTGAAAAACGACACGCATTACATCCCGATTGGCTTCGGTGCCGGCAAGGCCTGGAAATCCGGCAGCAACATTCTCAACGCCTATGTCGAACCGCAGTGGACCGTTGCTCGCAAAGGCGACGGCTTGCCGCAGTTCACCCTGTTTGCCGGGATCAACGTCACGTTTGGGAAATAAGGATGTTTTATGCACACCCTGATTCGTAGTGCTGGTTTGTGCCTGTTAACCCTGGCTGGCGCCATACAGGCACAGACCCTGGACACCCGCATCGGCCCCATCGCCATGGACGGTGAACTGCCGGCCCACAGTGAAATCGCCAAGCTGTATGGCGAGTTGGATTTCCAACAGGCCACCCAGAGTTTTCTGTGGGCCTTGCCGTTAGTGTCCTACGCCCAATGGCAGGATGAATTCAGCACCAAGCTCGGCGCCCGCAGTGGCGATTTGATGGTGCTGAACAGCTACGAGGACAAGCTCGGGGTGATCACGGCCAACGCCACTACGCCGTACATTCTTGGTTTTGTCGACCTCAACGAAACCGGCCCGCTGGTGATCGAATTGCCGCTTGGCCCCACCGCCGGCGGGATCGGCGACTTCTGGCAACGTGCAATCATCGACATGGGCCAGACCGGCCCCGACCAGGGCAAAGGCGGCAAGTACCTGGTACTGCCCCCCGGCCAGCAGCCACCTGCCGACGCCGGCAAGTACTACCTGGCCAAGTCCGAAACCATGAACGTGCTGGTGGGGTTTCGCGTCCTCGACCCCGACCCGGCCAAGGGCAAGGCCCTGGTAGAGCAATTCAAGATGTACCCCTATGCCCAGCGTGCCAACCCTGGCAAAACCCGCCTGCTGTCGCCCGGCGGCAAGCCCTGGTCCGGTACCCAGCCGCACGGCATGGCTTATTGGGAACGCCTGCACGGGATTATCCAGAAAGAGCCGGTCAACGAACGCGACCGTTTCTACATGGCCATGCTGTCGAGCCTGGGCATTGAGAAAGACAAACCGTTCAACCCCAACGAACACCAGCGCAAGGTGTTGGAGCAAGGTGCGCAGGTGGGCGAGTTGATCGCCAAGGCCAACGCATTCGCCAAACGATTCCCCCAGGCCCAGTACTGGAAGGATCGCCAATGGGACACCGTGCTCAACATCGCCGAACCGTCCCAGCGCGTCGCCTATTACGACCAACTGTGGGAGCGCAGCGCCTGGTTCTACGAAGCAGTAACCAACACCAAGGGCATGGTCTCCAAGACCCCGGGCCTGGGCCAGACCTACCTCGGGGCCTACACCGACAACAAGGGCGAATGGCTCGATGGCGGCAAGTCCTACACCTTGCATGTCGGCGCAAACCCGCCGGCCAAGCAGTTCTGGTCGATGACCGTGTACGACATCGAAAGCCGCTGCCTGATCGACAACCCACAGCGCAAGGCCGACCTGTCGTCACGCCAGGATTTGAAGAAAAATGCCGACGGATCGATAGATCTTTACTTCGGCCCTCACGCGCCAAAAGACTTCGAGAGCAACTGGGTGCAAACTCTGCCCGGCAAACACTGGTTCAGCTATTTGCGACTGTATGCGCCCACCGAGGCTTACTTCGACAAAAGCTGGAAACTCGACGACATCAGACTGATTCAGTAAGGACGCAACAACATGATTCGAACTCCGACGCGCCTGCTGTTGGCGAGCCTCTCGATTCTCATGAGCACCGGCGCCTGGGCCGATTTCACTGCTACGCCGAGTGAAGCCCGGGCCATCGCCAAGGAAGCCTACCTGTATGGCTTCCCGGTGGTGGAGATGTACAAGACCCTCTACACCCAGGCCGTCGACAAGACCGGGCCGAACTTCAAGGCGCCGTTCAACCATATCGGCAACACCGCACAGCTGTTCACACCCAAGGATACGGCGTTCGTCACGCCTAATTCGGACACGCCCTACTCCTTCGTCTGGCTCGACCTGCGCGCCGAGCCCGTGGTGCTGACCCTGCCGAAAATCGAAGACAACCGCTACTACTCAGTGCAGTTGATCGACCTCTACACCCAGAACTTTGGCTACCTGGGCACCCGCAGCACCGGTAACAACGGTGGCCACTACATGATCGCCGGCCCCGGCTGGAAAGGTCAGCAGCCCACCAACATCGACCGCGTGGTGTACAGCGAAAGCAACATCGCCTATGCCCTGTACCGCACGCAACTGCTCGACGACAAGGACTTGGGCAAGGTCAAGCAGATCCAGGCCGGCTACAAGGTCCAGACCCTCAGCAACTACGTAAACCAGCCGAAACCGACCAAGCCGCCAAAAATCGCCTGGCCCAAACCTACGCCCACCATGAGCGACAGCGTTCATCTGTTTCGCTACCTCAACTTCATGCTCGGCTACGCGGCGCCCCAGGACAGTGAAAAGGACGTGCTTGCACGGTTTGCCAAAATCGGCGTCGAAGCCGGCAAGCCGTTTGACCTCAAGGCTCTGACGGCCGAGCAGCGCAAAGCCCTGGAAGACGGGATTGCCGACGGCAAGGCTGAGTTTGCCGCGTTCAAGAAAGACAAGGTCGACACCCACCAGGTGTCCAGCGGTGACCTGTTCGGCAATCGCGACCACCTGCAGAACAACTACCTGTACCGCTACGCCGGCGCCAACATGGGCATTTTCGGCAACTCCAGCGATGAAGCCGCCTACATGAGCTACTTTGTCGACAGCGAAGGCAAGCCCGCCAATGGTGCTCGCCACAGCTACACCCTGCACTTCGCCAAGGACCAGTTGCCACCGGCCGATGCGTTCTGGTCGCTGACCATGTACGACGCCAAGACCAAGCTGCTGGTGCCTAACCTGAAGAAGCGCTACCTGCTCAACTCGCGCATGTTGCCCAGCTTCAAGCTCGACGCCGATGGCGGCCTGACGTTGCTGGTGGCGCACCACGAGCCACCAAAAGCCGAACAAAGCAACTGGCTGCCTGCACCGCCCGGCCCGTTCTACGCCGTGTTGCGCATGTACCTGCCCAAGCCCGAAGTGGGCAACGGCCAATGGAAGCTGCCACCGCTCACACCGATCAAATAGCGCCTGATCACGTAGCACCCCTGACATCAGGCATTTACAAGGAGTAGAGCCATGGTTTCACGTAGTCAACTGAGTGCGTTTACCGCCGCCACGCTGGCACTGATGCCAGGGATAGGGTTTGCCGATAATGCCAGGGATTGGCAAAACACCCCGACGGACCTGAACATGGTGTTCGGCTACTACAACCGGGTCGACACCAACACCCCGATCGACACCACCCTGCCGATCACCGGCCTGTCGCTGAATGCCGACCTCTACCTGTTCCGTTACGCCCGCTCGTTCAGCATCGACGGGCGCAACAGCGCCATTCAGTTCATCCAGCCCTACGCCGACGTGTCGGCGTCCTTCGACAATGCGCAGTACTTCAGCGGCACCAAGCACAACGGCGGTACCGGTGACGCCCAAGTGGTGTTCGCCCACAACATTTTCGGTGGCCCCGCTCTTACCGCCGAAGAGTTTGCGAGCTGGAAACCCGAGACATTCCTCACCGGCGCACTCTGGGTGACGATGCCCACCGGCGACTATGACAAGGACCGCATCATCAACATCGGCTCCAACCGCTGGGTATTCAAGCCAGAACTGGGCTTCGGCACACCGATTGGCCCCACCTGGCTGGAGATCAACACCTACGTGTCGATGTTCGGCGCCAACAAGGATTACCACGGCGACAGCAAGCTGGAGCAAAAGCCGCTGTACGCCATCGAGGGTCACTACAGCTACACCATCAACCGCGCGCTCTGGGTCTCGCTGGACGCCACCTATAACCGCGGCGGCGAAAGCAAGATCGACGGCGACTGGCAGGACAACAAACAGGAAAACGGCCTGTTGGGGGCCAGCCTGGGTTTTATGCTGTCACCCCAGTTTGGTGGCCTGCTCGCCTATAACGACACGGTCTCCGAGCGCACCGGCTCGCCCGATGTGAACACCTGGACCTTCCGCCTGCAGTACGTCTGGTGAGAGCCACCTTCACGGAATGAACGGAGTGCGCCATGTCCCGTATTCATCTCGCGCGTCTATTGCTGGCAGGCCTGCTGCTCGCCCCTCACACCGTTTTGGCCGACGAGCTGGAACCCAGGGCCCTCACCGCCCTGGAGCAGATGGGCGGCTATCTGCGCAGCCTGCAGCAGTTTCGCATCGACGCCCACAGCCACACCGACCAAGTGTTGGATAACGGCCAGACCATCGAATTCAGCCATCAGACGCGCCTCGTGGCGATGCAGCCGGACAAGCTGCAAGTCTCGGTGGAAAGCGACGGTTCGCGTCGCAGCCTGTTCTACAACGGCAAGCGATTCACCCTCTACGACAGCCGCAGCGGCTACTTCGCCAACCAGGCGGCGCCAGCGGATATCGGCGGGTTGCTTGATCAGTTGAGCGAGCGTTACGGCATCGAGTTGCCCCTGGCCGACCTGTTCCGCTGGAACCCCGGCACCGCCACGGAGGTGGGCATCAGCAACGCTGTGCTGATCGGCAGCGAAACCATCGACGGCCAGACCTGCACCCATTACGCCTATCGCCAGCCCGACATCGACTGGCAACTGTGGGTTCGCCAAGGCACGCAGCCTCTGCCCTGCCGGTTGGTGATCAGCCGCCGTGACACCGCCGAGCACCCCCGGCACAGCGTCAATTACCTGTGGCAGCTCAACAGCCCGCCCAAGCCTGTCGACTTTGAGTTCACCCCGCCGGCCGGTGCCCGTGCGGTGCCCCTGCAACAGTTGGAGCCTCAGGGAGAGCAGCCATGAAACGCACAGCGGCGGTGCTGACCGCAAGTTTGCTGCTGACGCTGTTCGACCCACTGGCCGCCCAGGCCTGGCAATTACGCGGCGGTGGCGGCGCGCGCACGTTTGTGGTGCCCCATGGGGGCGGTGGCTACCGCCCGCCAATGCCGGCACCGCACCCGATGCCCGCGCCCCGGCCAATGCCGCCGCACCCGGAACCGCACCCGCAGCCCCACCCCCAGTCTGGCCCGCATCCCGAGCCTGGCCCGCATCCCGAGCCAGGTCCACATCCGTATCCGGGGCCGCATCCGTACCCGATGCCGCCTCCACCGCCACCACCACCTCCGCCACCCCACGGAGATGACTGGTACCACCCATGGGCCACTGCGGCCGTCATCGGCGCGACCACGGCGACTCTCCTCGCCATCGGCACCCGCGTCACCACGGTCCCGGTGGATTGCGTCTCGGTGGTCGCCAATGGCGTGGCCTACCAACACTGCGGACCCACGTGGTACCAGCCGCAATACGTCGGCAGTTCTGTGCAATACATTGTGGTCGCCGCGCCCTGGTGACCCACCGTTTCAAGGATGATTGTGATGACAGCGCTCAACGATTTAACCGCCCTGCAAGCCAGCATCGCCGAAAGCGTGCTGGGCCAGGATCAGGTGATCCGCCAGATCCTCATCGGCCTTTTGGCCAACGGTCACTTGCTGCTGGAAAGCCTGCCCGGGTTGGCCAAGACCCGCACGGTCAAGGCCCTGGCCCGGCATCTGGATGCAAAGATGAGCCGTATCCAGTTCACCCCTGACCTGCTGCCCTCGGACATCACCGGCGCCGAGGTGCTGCACCAGGTGGACGGCCAGAACCAGATCCGCTTCCAGCCAGGCCCGTTGTTCGGCAACCTGATCCTCGCCGATGAAATCAACCGTGCCCCGGCCAAGGTCCAGGCGGCGCTGCTTGAAGCCATGGAAGAGCGTCAGATCACCGTGGCCGGCGCCAGCCACCCGCTGCCCGAGTTGTTCATCGTGGTCGCCACGCAAAACCCCATCGAACAGGAAGGGACCTACCCGCTGCCCGAAGCGCAGATGGACCGGTTCCTGATGAAGGTCTTGCTGGATTACCCCAGCGCCGAAAACGAAAGCCAGGTGCTGCGCCTGTTACGCGAAGAGGAACGACACGCGGCCATGGCGGCGACTCAAGGGTTCACCCTCGCGCCCGAGGTAATCTTCGCCGCCCGCAAGGAAGTCAGTGCGATCCAGGTGGCCCCCGCGATCGACCGCTACCTGATCGACCTGGTCAACGCCACGCGCCACCCCGCCGATTACGACGCCGACCTGGCGCGCTGGATCAGCCTCGGCGCCAGCCCCCGTGGCGGCATCGGCCTGGACCGCGCCGCCCGCGCCGACGCCTGGCTGCAAGGCCAGGCCTTCGTCACCCCGGACAATGTGCGCTCAGTGGCGCATCCGGTGCTGCGCCATCGCCTGCAATTGAGCTACGACGCGGTGGCCGATGGCGTCACCGCCGACCAGGTACTGGACCGCCTGCTGGACAAAGTGGCGATCCCGGCATGAACGCCGATGGCCTGGTCTATGTGTCCCTGGGGCAGTTGATGGCGCTGCAGTTCCAGACCCGTGGCCTGAGCTTTGTCGCGCGCCAGCCCCAGGGCAGCATCCTCGCCGGCAACCATGCCTCGCGGCTGCGCGGGCGCGGCTTGAACTTCGATGAACTGCGCCGCTACCAACCCGGCGACGATCTGCGCCATCTGGACTGGCGTGCCTCCCTGCGCACCGGCAAACCGGTGATCCGCACCTTTACCGAGGAGCGCGACCGCCCTGCGCTGATTGTGGTCGACCAACGCATGTCGATGTTCTTCGGCTCGGTGCGCAGCTTCAAATCTGCCGTCGCGGCTGAGTTGGGCGCGCTGGCGGCGTGGATGGTGTTCAACGCAGGCGACCGGGTCGGTGGGCTGGTGTTCAACGATGAGCGCATCGACAGCGTGGCGCCGTTGCGCAGCCGCAAGCGTATCGAAACCCTGTGCAGCCGGATCATCGAGCAGAACGCCGCGTTGAGCGCGAGCAATCCGGACCATGAAGCCTGCGGCCAGCTCGACAAGGTGCTGCAACAGTGCCTGGCGCTGGCCGGGCATGACCATTTGATCTGCATCGTCAGTGACTTCGCCGGTGCTGGCGAGCGCACCCTGCAATTGATGCGGCAACTGTCGGCCCACAACGATGTGATCGCCTTGCAAGTCTACGACCCGCTGGCGCTGAACGTGCCTGATACCGGGCACCTGATGGTCACCCAAGGCCAGTTGCAGGTCGAACTGGCCGTGCACAAACGCCAAGTGCGCCAACCCTTGGGCGAGTTCCTGGGTGGCCGCCTCAAGGACGTCGCCAGCCTGCTGCGCCGCAGCCAGGTGCCGCTGTTAATGATCAGCACCGCGTTGCCGGCCATTGACCAGTTGCGTGATGAACTGGGCCGGCGCAATGGAGCGCGGCGATGAACGCCAATGTGCCGAGCATCGAACAACTCAAGGAGATGGGTTTGCCAGCGCCGGTCAGCTATTGGCCGCAGGCCTGGGGCTGGTGGGCGCTGCTCGGCTTACTCGCGATTGGCCTCGTTGTGCTCGGCATCCGTGCCTGGCTGCACTGGCGGCGCAATGCCTATCGCCGCGAAGCATTGGCGCGTCTCAAGGTAATTGAGGACCTGCAAGAGTTGCCGGAACTGCTCAAGCGCGTCGCACTGTCGATGCCGCTTGCGCCTGAAGAACACCAACGCGTGCCAACCTTGAGCGGCGCCGACTGGCAGGCGTTCCTGCTGCGTCATGGCCGCACGCCGTTGCCGGAGGATTTCAGCCGCCAACTGGCAAGCCTGGCGTATGGATCCGTTGATATTTCCAGCGCGCAGCGTAAACAGCTGTTGGCCCAGTGCGAAGCCTGGGTGGAGCATCACCATGTGGCAGCTTGACTACCCCTGGCTGTTGCTTCTATTGCCGCTGCCATGGCTGGCCTACCGTTACCTGCCGCAATACCGCGAAGCCCGCAGCGCGGTGCGCGTACCGTTTTTTGCCAGCCTCAGTCGGGCCGTGGGCCAGACGCCGGCGGCCAGCGGCATCCGCAGCAACCGCCTGCAATTGCTGCTCAACCTGCTGGTGTGGGCGTTGCTGGTGCTGGCCATTGCCCGCCCGGTCTGGATCGAAAAACCCATCGAACGCCAACAACCGGTGCGCGACTTGATGCTGGCCATCGACATCTCGCAGTCCATGGAAACCCAGGACTTTACCGACGCCAACGGCCAGAAGATCAACCGCCTGGCAGCGGTCAAACAGGTGGTGCACGGTTTTATCCAGCGCCGCAAGGATGATCGCATCGGCCTGATCCTGTTCGGCAGCGGCGCCTATCCCCAAGCCCCCTTGACCCTTGACCACGCCAGCCTGTCGCTGCTGCTGGATGACAGCGGCATCGGCATGGCCGGGCCTGACACCGCGCTTGGCGATGCTATCGGCCTGAGCCTGAAACTGCTGGACCAGGCCCATGAGCAAGAGAAAGTGCTGATCCTGCTCACCGACGGCAACGACACTAGCAGTGCGATCCCGCCGGACCATGCAGCAAAGATGGCGGCGGCCAAGGGCGTGGTCATTCATACCATCGGGATTGGCGACCCTGACGCCACGGGTGAGTCCAAGGTCAACCTGAGCGCGCTGCAACAGATTGCCGACGTTACCGGCGGGCGCTATTTCCGTGCCGAAAACCGCGACACCCTGGACCAGGTCTACGCCACCCTCGACCAGATAACCCCGCACCAGGTGAAGACCCTGAGCCACCAGCCCAAGCGTGACCTGTTCTGGATGCCCCTGGCGGCGGCCATCGGCCTGCTCGCGTTGTACCACCTGATCGCCGCGTTGTGGCCCCACCTGAGACGGCGCCATCGGGAGGTCCGCGATGGAGTTCAACCCCAGTGACTTCCACTTCCTGCGCCCGGCCTGGCTATTGCTGGGGTTGCTGGGCCTGTTGCTGCCACTGCTGTGGCGCCGCAGCAAGGACCTGCAGCGACGCTTGCGGGGCAATATCGCACCGCACCTGTTGCCGCATTTGCTGCTGATGCCGACGGATCCTCATCGTCTGCGGCCGGTGCACCTGGTCAGTGCCTTGCTGATTCTCGGCGCCCTGGCCAGCGCCGGGCCTACGTGGGAACAGGACCGGCCCGACTTCCTGGAAAACCGCGCACCGCTGATCATTGCCCTCGACCTGTCGCCGTCGATGGACACCGCCGACGTGCCGCCGACCCGCCTACAAGCCGCCAAGCACAAGTTGCAGGACCTGGTGCAGCGCCGCCAGGGTGCTCGTACCGCGTTGATGGTGTACGCGGGCAGCGCGCACCTGGTATTGCCACCGACGGATGACCCGGCGCTGCTGGACAGTTTTATCCAGGCCCTGGCCACCGACCTGATCAGCAAACCCGGCCGCGATGTCGCCGGGGTGATCGACCAGGCCAAGCGTTTGCTGGCGGCCGAGAAGGCCCCAGGCACGCTGTTGCTGGTCACCGACGGCGCCGACCTCGCGCAATTGCCGCCACTCAAACAACACTTGGCCGACAGCCCGTTGCAAGTATTGGTGCTGGCGGTCGGCGTGAACTTCGATGCCGACGCGCTGAAGCAACTGGCGTCCGCCACCGACGCGCCACTGGGCAGCCTGACCCTCAACGACGACGACCTGGACTGGGTCGAATTGCACGCGCAACAGCACTTCCAGAACGCCGACGAACAACAGCGCAACCTGCAATGGAAAGATGCCGGTTACTGGCTGTGCTGGCCGCTGCTGCTGTTGGCGTTTTTCAGTGTACGCCGGGGCTGGAGCCTGAACTGGATGGCGGTGCTGGTGCTGGGGGTGCTCCTGCAACCGGCCCCCGCGCAAGCCAATGCCTTGACCGACGCGTTCTTCACCCGCGACCAACAAGGCCGCTGGGCTTACGAACACCATCACTACCCCGCCGCTGCCGCGCTGTTCGTCGACCCGTACTGGAAAGGCATTGCCGCCTACAACGCCGCCGATTACGACCTGGCCCTGGCGACCTTTGCCCAACTCGACACCGCACAGGCTGCGTTTTACCGGGGCAATATCCACGTGCGCCGCTTCAAGTTCGACGACGCCATTGCGGCCTATCAACAGGCGTTGCAGCAACAGCCACAGTTTCCAGAAGCCAGCGCCAACCTGGCTCTGGCGTTGGCGCTGAAAAAAGACACCGAAAACGCCTCCGATAACGCCCCCGAGGTCAAGCCCGACGCGGTCAAGTTCGACAAGGCGGCCGGCAAGGGCAAGAGCAAGGCGATCCAGACGGAACAGGCGAGCAACGATGCCTTGTGGTTGCAGAACCTGACGACTTCCCCGGCGAACTTCTTGCGGCGCAAGTTCAGCCTTCAGGATCAGGGAGCCCAGCCATGAACCGGCTCTGCTGGCTGTTGCTGCTGATCGCAGGTCCGTTGTGGGCAGCTGAACCGCAACTGAGGGTGCAGGCACAACTGTTGCCTGGCAATAACGTCGTGGTGGGCGAGCAGGTGCAATTGCAGGTCGATGTGTTGACCGACAGCTGGTTCACCGCCGCCGCCAGCCTGCCGCCGCTGCAACTGGCCGGCGCACGGGTGCAGGCACCGGGCAGTGAGTCCGAGCACGTTAACCAGGTGATCGAGGGCAAGACCTTCTACGGCATGCGCTACCGCTACCGCATCACCCCTTCCGTGGCCCAGACCTTCAATATTCCGCCACTGACTGTACAGGCCCAGCCCGGCCAGGCCACTGCGGCGTTGAGTGCGCAAACGGCGCCGCTGGCATTCCAGGCTACCCAGCCACCTGGCTTCGAACCCGGGGAAACCGTATTGGTGGCCGACGGGCTGCGCCTGACCCAGACCGTCACCACCACACCGCCCAAGGTCGGCGACACCTTCACCCGCACGCTCACCCTGCAAGCCGACAACACCCCCGGCCTGTCTTTGCCACCGCCCGACCAGGCCAATGTGAAAGGTTTGCGCCGCTACCCGCAGTCGCCCGTCATCAGCAACCTGGATGATGGACGCGGCACCACCACCGGCGGCCAACGCATCGACCGCCAGGTTTACCGTGTCGAGCAGGCCGGCCATTACCAACTGCCCGCCATCAGTGTGAAATGGTGGGACAGCCGCAACCATCACCTGCAAATCACCCGGGTACCCGAGATCACCGTCGAGGCAACAGCGGCGAGCGCCTACACCCCGACGTTTTCCATCGCCCAGGACCTCAAGCAACTCGGCCAGCACAGCCGCTGGCAGTGGTCGCGGCACGGGTTGGCGTGGGGTACCGCCCTGGTATTGCTGGTGCTGGTTGCCTACCTCGTGCATGGCATATGGCCACGAATTCCACCACTGTGGCGACGTGGTTGCGCGGCATTGCGCTGGCTGTTTCGTCGACTACGCTTGCTACCACTGAACCCCCGTCGCGAAAAGGATTTCCCATGACGTCCCTCCGTTCTGTCTTGCCTCTTCTGCTGCTGTTCAGCCTGCCGGCAATGGCGGCTGATCCGCTGCCCTCGTGGAACGATGGACCGAGCAAAAAACACATCATCGAATTCGTCCAGGCCGTGACTGCCGAAGGCTCCACGGACTACGTAAAACCCGCCGAGCGCATCGCCGTATTCGATAACGACGGCACGCTGTGGAGCGAACAGCCGGCTTATTTCGAGGTGCTGTTTGCCTTCGACGAAATCAAGCGCCTGGCGCCGCAGCACCCCGAATGGAAAACCACCCAACCGTTCAAGGCCGTCATCGAGAACGATCACCAGGCCCTGGCCCAAAGCGGCATGGACGGCCTGTTGAAAATCATCGGCGCGACCCACACCGGCATCAGCACCGACGCCTTTGTCGACAATGCCAAAACCTGGCTCACCCAGGCTCGCCACCCGAAAACCGGCAAGCCCTACACCGAGATGATCTACCAGCCGATGCTGGAGATGCTCGACTACCTGCGCAGCCAGCAATTCAAGACCTACATCGTCTCCGGTGGGGATACCGCCTTCATGCGTGCCTTCGCCGAGGTGGTCTACGGCGTGCCACCGGAACAGGTGATCGGCTCCAGCTTCGTCACCGCATTCCAGATCAAGGACGGCGCCCCGCAGGTACTGCGCACCGCCAAGCTCGCCCACAACGACGACGGCCCGGGCAAGCCGGAAAGCATCGACGCGATCATTGGCCGCCGGCCGATCCTGGCCTTCGGCAACTCCGACGGTGACCTGCAAATGCTCCAGTGGACGGCAGCAGGGACTGGCAAACGCTTCATGGGCCTGGTGCACCACACCGACGCCAGGCGCGAGTGGGCCTATGACCGCAGCTCTCAAATAGGACGCCTGGACAAGGCGCTGGATGAAGCCAAGACAAAAGGCTGGAGCGTGGTGGACATGGCGTCCGAGTGGAACCGTATCTACCCCTTCGAGCCCGCTGTGCAAAAGCAGGTGCAATAAGAAAAGACGTCGCGATGGACTGTAATAAACGTTGGTCGCAGGCAATGCGACTCAAGCCGAGAAAGGAGCAAGTCAGATGACTCGCATACGCAAGTGGCTGCCGAAACTCGCCCTGGTGGCAGTATCGGTGATGGGGGTCTCGGCATCAGCCTGGGCCGCCGACAAGCCGAATATCCTGGTGATATTCGGCGATGACATTGGGCAAACCAACATCAGCGCCTACTCCATGGGCGTGGTGGGTTACAAAACCCCGAACATTGACCGCATCGCCAAGGAAGGCATGCTGTTCACCGACTACTACGCGGAGAACAGCTGCACCGCCGGGCGCTCATCCTTTATCACGGGCCAGACGCCGTTGCGCACTGGCTTGTCCAAGGTGGGGATTCCCGGTGCACCGGTGGGCCTGCAAAAACGCGACATCACCATCGCCCAGGCGCTTAAAGGGCTGGGCTATTCCACCGGGCAGTTTGGCAAAAACCACCTGGGCGACAAGGATGAATACCTGCCGACCAACCATGGTTTCGATGAGTTCTTCGGCAACCTGTACCACCTCAATGCCGAGGAGGAACCTGAGCGCCCATACTGGCCCAAGGATGACGCCGATTTCGTCAAGGCCAACACCCCGCGCGGTGTGATCCACAGCTTTGCCGACGGCAAGATCGAAGACACCGGCGCCCTGACCGCCAAGCGCATGGAAACCATCGACGACGAAACCACCGCAGCCGCCCAGGCGTTTATCAAGAAGCAGGCCGAAGCCAACAAGCCGTTCTTCGTGTGGATGAACACCACGCGCATGCACGTGTTCACCCACGTACGTGACTCGATGAAGGGCCAGAGCGGCATGCCCGGTAACGAGTACGCCGACGGCATGCTGGAACACGACGGCGATGTGGGCAAACTCCTGCAAACCCTCGACGACCTGAAAATCACCGATAACACTATCGTGGTCTATACAACCGACAACGGCCCGAACCAGTTCTCGTGGCCAGACGCGGCAACCACGCCGTTTCGCAACGAGAAAGACTCCAACTGGGAAGGCGCCTATCGAGTGCCGGCGATCATCCGCTGGCCGGGCAAGATCAAGCCTGGCGAAGTCTCCAACGAAATGGTCTCGGGCATGGACTGGTTCCCTACTCTGTTGGCTGCCGCGGGTGACGCAGACGTGAAAGACAAGCTGCTCAAGGGCTGGGCCCCGACGGCCGGCGGCAGCAACTTCAAGGTGCACCTGGACGGCTACAACCAACTGCCGTACCTGACCGGCCAACAACCCAAGGGCGCGCGTCACGAGTTCTTCTACTTCAACGATGACGGCGTGTTGGTGGCGGTACGTTTCGACAACTGGAAAGTGGTGTTCGCCGAACAGCGCCAGCCGGGCGGTTTCCGGGTCTGGAGCGAGCCATTCGTGCAGTTGCGTGTACCGAAGATCTTCAACCTGAGGATGGACCCGTATGAACGGGCGGATGTGGTGTCTGACCAGTACTACGACTGGAGCACCAAAAACATCTACCTGGGTGCGGTGGCAGTGACCAAGTCGGCGAAGTTCCTCGAGACGTTTATCGAGTACCCGCCGAGCCAGAAACCGGCCAGCTTCAGCATCGACCAGATCCGCGAAGCCGTGGACAAGAAAATTGCTGAAAAAATGAAGGCCAACCCGGCGCAATAGCCGTCGGCGCCGCGCTTATGGGCGGCGCCCAACCCGTGGCGAGGGAGCTTGCTCCCGCTGGGCTGCGCAGCAGCCCCCATCCAGACAGCGCGGTTTTTCAGGTAAATCGCGGTGTCTGGCTTTGGGGGCGCTTCGCACCCCAGCGGGAGCAAGCTCCCTCGCCACACTTTGATCGGTATTTGCATAAGGCTATTGGCAATGTCGTCACGCACCTCCAGCAAACCCGCTGCACTGGCTCACGCTTCAACCACCCTGATCCCCGCCCTGCTGCTGTTCATCTCCGGCATGGCCGCCCTGGTGTACCAGGTGCTGTGGATCAAGCAACTGTCACTGGTCGTGGGGGTGGAGGTGTACGCCATTACCACCGGTATCAGCGCGTTTTTTGCCGGGCTGGCGTTGGGTGGGTTGCTCTTCGGACGCTGGGCAGATCGCCTGTCGCGACCTTTGTTGCTGTATGCAATCCTCGAAATTCTTGTCGCCGTGCTTGGCGTGGGCGCCACTGTCGCCCTGAGCATGGCCGCCAGCCCGTTTGCCTGGCTGGAACACCAGATCGGCCTGTTGGCCTGGGTGCTGCCGTTTGTGTTGGTGGGCATCCCGGCGCTGCTGATGGGCGGCACCTTGCCGGTGCTGGTGCGTTCGCTGGACATCGACCCCAAGTCCCTCAGCCAGGCCGGTGGCCGCCTGTATGCGGCCAACACCGCCGGCGCGATTGCCGGCACCTTGCTCTGCGCGTTTGTGTTGATCGCCACATTCGGCGTGCGCGGCAGCGCCCTGGTGGCAGCGATGCTCAACCTGCTGGCCGCCGTCGGTGCATTGTTGTACGTGCGGCATCACTCCCCTGCCCCAGTAACTCACACCCGCGGCGCCCAACCGGCGCGCCTGGCCCTGGTGTTGTACGCCATCGCCGGTGGCGTGGCCCTGGGTTACGAAGTGGTGTGGTCGCAATCGATCGTGCAGTTCATGAGCACCCGCACCTATGCCTTTGCCGTGGTACTCGCCACGTACCTGGCCGGGCTGTTTATCGGCAGCCAGTTCATGGCACGCCGGGTAGAGCGTATCCGTGACCCATGGGGTGTGTTCGGCCTGCTGATCGCCGGGGCCGGGTTGGTCGCGTTGCTGGAAATTGCCTTGCTCGGCCGCTGGCTGGTGCTGCTGCAAACCCAGGCCGAAGCCCTGGTGTTGAGCCTGGGCGGCGCCGAACTGCCAGGCATGAGCGCACGCTTTGCGGTGGCGGCCCTGTGCATTGTGTTTGTGCCGACCCTGTTGCTCGGCGCAGCGTTTCCGCTGGCCCTGCGCTTGAGCGTAGGCAGCGAGCATGTGGGGCGGGATGTCGGCGCAGTGGTAGCGTTCAATACCCTGGGCGGGATTGTCGGGGTGATGCTGTGTGGGTTTGTGCTAATCCCCTGGCTCGGGCTGGTGCGTACCCTGGGGTTGCTGGCGGTGATTGCCGGCGTGGTGGGCTATATGGCCGTGCGCCGTGGTCACGGGGTGAAGAAAGGCCGGCGCCAGGCCGTGGTCGCCCTTGGCCTGTTGTCACTGGCGGTAGCGTTGCTGACCCCGGTGGATCGCCTGGCCAAGCTGTTGCCGGGTGCGCGCAATGCGAGCCTGGCGTTTTACCAGGAAGGCCGCGGCGCCACCGTCGCCGTGGTCACTCAAGGCCAAGGCGCCCGCAGTTTTCAGCGCCTGTACATCCAGGGCGTGTCCAACACCGGCGACGCCATGCCGTCCCTGCGCTATATGCGGATCCAGGCGCTGCTGCCACTGCTGATTCATAACGGCGAGCCCCGTTCGGCGCTGGTGATCGGCTTCGGCACCGGGATTACCGCCGGGGCATTGCTGCGCTATCCCGGGCTGGAACACCGGGTGGTCGCCGAGTTACTGCCGTCGGTGATCCAGGCCGCGCCGTTGTTCAAGGGCAACTTCAATGCCGCCAGTGACCCAGGCGTGGAAGTGCGCCTGCGGGACGGTCGCCAGGAGCTGCTGCGCAACCCACAGGCGTACGACCTGATCACCCTCGAACCGCCGCCGCCTTCGGCTGCCGGGGTGGTCAACCTGTATTCGCGCGACTTCTACCAGTTGGCAGCGCGGCGCCTGGAGAAAAACGGCCTGCTGGCCCAATGGCTGCCGCTGCCGACGCAAAACATCGAGGACTCGCAGTCACTGGTGCGCAGCTTCCTCGACGTATTCCCCTACGCAACGCTGTGGACCAGCGAATTCCACGAGATGCTGCTGGTGGGGTCCCTGGAGCCCATCAAGTTGGACGCCACACGCATTCGCCAGCGCTTTGAGCAGCCGACTGTCAGCAGCGCGTTGGGGGATGTGGGTATCGATTCGGCCGCCACCCTGCTCGCGACCTGGGTCACCGACCGCCAGGGCCTGGAGCGCTTCGCCGAGAATGCCTTACCGGTCACCGACGACCAGCCACGCATCGAATACGCACCGTGGGTGCGCAGCAAGGAGATCGCTCGGGTGCTCCCAGCGTTGCTGGATTTGCGCGTACCGGCGCCATTGCTGAATACCGACCCGGCGTTTTCCCGCACCCTGGACAGCGAGCAACAGCGCCTGATGCAGTTCTATCGCGCCAGCCTGCATGCCTACGACGGGGACCGCACCGCCTGGGGGCGGGATATTCAGGCGGTGTTGCAACAAGACAGCGTCAACCCTTACTACCGCTGGTTTATTGGCCAGTAGTTGAGCGCTCAGTTGGCCCGGGGCACGAACCCCGGGGCGCAACCTCTCAGCGTTTGAGTTTGAGATACGACTGGTGCATGTCCGAGGCCCAGCCGTCGATCACAGCTTTCACATCGTCGGCCTTCATCACCTGGGAGTCGTTCGACAACGGCTTGCCGGTGCCTTTGCGCACGACCTGGGCGATCACCTTGCCGGTGTCGCCATCGAGGAATTGGGCCTCGGTGCCCAGGGTGGTTTCCTGGTCACGAATCCCGGCGCCGGTGCTGACCGCTGCGGCCACCAGGGCGATGGGAATGTATTCATACGGCTTGAGGCTTTCGGTCTTGCTGCTGACCGCCGTGATGGCCGCCCGCAACACAACCACCCCCGGGCCAGGCCCGTTGGCCAGTGGCAGGGATTTTTCCAGTTCGCGCTTGAGCGCCTGGTTGTAGTAGGTATTGATGCCCTGCAAGGTGCTGTCAGGAATCCTGGTGGTGGCTTGCGGCTTGGGGTAGAACTGAGTGGGCTCGATGTACACCGCGGTGTAGCGGCTCAGGTTAAGGTTAGGGTCCACCCAGCGCATCACTTGCGCCCCCGACGGTGACTTGGCTTCCTGCAGGTGGCTATAGTCGGAGAGAAACCCGGAGTATTCGTCTGGCTGCGTAACCTTGCTCGAACATCCCACCACCCCGATCGAGGCAATGCACACCGAGCCGATCATTAGTCCTAGCTTCATCTTGGAACTCCCTGGCTGTCATCGTAGGAACACTGAGCTGTAGTTATAGCCAACTCTGGGAAAATAACCCGGCAGGCGTTGCAGGTTGTGGGGTATTTCACAGCGACTTTTCTATTTGACAGGCAAGCGCCCAACGTCAAAGCTGCACGGAGCTTAAGCGCGCCATTAGAGCGTCAATGCATCGGACATCGGAAGTCGTAATGCCCAAGCCTGATAATAAAACCGTGCCTCCCCGTGACTCATCCAGCCGTTACCTGTACCCCGTAGTGATCGCCCTGTTGCTGTTGGCCATGGCCGGCATCTGGTTTTTCCTCCAGGCCAGCACGCCCAAGCTGCCGGCGGCGGCGCCTGCGCCCGTGGCCACGCCGGTGGCGGTGCTGCCGCCTGCGCAAATGGTCGATGAGCAGCAATGCCAGGGCTGCCACCAGGCCCAGGTCAAGGACTGGCAAGGCTCGCACCATCAACTGGCAATGCAGGCAGCCACGCCTGAAACAGTACCCGCCGACTTCAACGGTGCGTCTTTCAGCAGCGAAGGCGAAACCACCCGATTCTCGCGACGGGGCGACGAGTTTTGGGTCAACACACCCGGCGCCGACGGCAAGGCCGCAGACTTCAAGGTTGCCTATACATTCGGCATCGCACCGTTGCAGCAATACCTGATCGAGGTCGGTGATGGGCGCTTGCAGGCTCTGGGCGTGGCCTGGGATACGCAAAAAAACCGCTGGTTTCACCTCTACCCCGGCCAGGGTGTGAACTTCAAGAACCCGCTGCACTGGAGCAAGCCCAGCCAAAACGCCAACTTCATGTGCGTGGAGTGCCACACCACCGGCTATAAGCGCAATTTCGATGCGGCCAAAAACACCTTCGACAGTCAGTGGAACAGCCTGGGCGTGGGCTGCCAGGCCTGCCATGGCCCGGCGTCGAACCATGTAGCGTGGGCGGCGAAAAAAGGTGACCTGCTGCACGCAGGTTTTGCCGTGGACTTGAAAGACAAGGACGCCACCGTCGAGATCGAAACCTGCGCCCGTTGCCATGCTCGCCGCGCCCCGCTGGGAGACGGTCACACCGTCGGCAAGCGCCTGATGGACGATTACCTGCCCAGCCTGCTGACCCGTGAGCTGTATACGCTGGACGGCAAGATCCAGGACGAGGTGTTCGAACACGGCTCGTTCGCCCAAAGCAAAATGGCTGACAAGGGCGTGCGCTGTAGCGACTGCCATAACCCGCACAGCGCCGAGCTCAAGGCGCCGGGCAACGGGGTTTGCCTGCAATGCCACAACACCGCGGGCAAAACTTCGGTGGCCACGGTAGACGGTCGCGGGTTGCAAGCCAAGCACTACGACTCCCCGGAACACACCCGCCACATTGCCGGTGAGCCAGGTTCGTTCTGCGTCGATTGCCATATGCCCGGCAAGTTCTACATGGGCAATGATTTCAGGCACGACCATAGCTTCAGCATTCCAAGGCCCGGCGACCAGGTCAGCGAGCAGTTCAAACTCTGGAACAGCAGTGAAGCCGAGCATGCACCGCGTTATGACGAGAGCATGGTGTTGATTCGCGGTGGGCAGCCGGGCGCAGCGCAAGCGCTGTATGACCAGTTGGCGCGCAACAACCTGCCGGCAATCCAGCGGGCGACCTTACTGGCCGAACTGGCGAATTACCCCAGTGAGCAGGCGTTGAAACTGGCAACCAAAGACTTGGGTAATCCGGCGCCGAACGTGCGAGAGAGTGCGGTACGGGCGGTGAGTGCGTTTGTGCCGCCAGCAGAACGGGTGGCGTTGTACGGACCGTTGCTCCGAGACCCGGTGCGGGCGGTGCGCATTATTGCCGCGCGGGATTTATTGAGCGCTTCGGGGCAAGGGCTCGGGCCGGACTGGGACAAGGCGATCACTGAGTACGAGAATGTTCAGTTGAGTCTGCTGGAACGCGCCGAGGCCAATCTCAACCTGGCGATGCTGTATCAGGCCAGTGGCCGCAGCGACAAGGTTGAGGCGCAGTTGCGCACTGCGTTGCTGCGAGACCCGGACTTCTTCCCGGCGCTGGTGACCCTGGCGCAATGGCTGGAGGCCAACGGTCGCGCTCAGGAGGCACGGACATTGGTGGCAGACAACCTGCGCCAAAACCCGCAGGCGCCGCTGCTGCAGCACACCCAGGGCCTGATGTTGATTCGCGCCGGGGATACACCCAAAGCCATGGCGTATTTGCGCGAAGCCGCGCGATTGGAGCCTGCTAACCCGCAGTACAGCTTCGTGCTGGCGGTCGCCCTGCACGACAGTGGGCATATAGACCAGGCTTGCGAGCAACTGGAGCGGCTGCTCAAGCTGCAGCCCTATAACCGTAACGCACGGCTGTCGTTGATCCAGTATTACCTGGAGAACGGGCAGGAACCCAAGGCGCAGGTAGTGATGCAGTCGTGGAAAAAGCTCAACCCCGGGGACCCGGCGCTGAAGTGAGGTTGGGAACGTGGCACAGCTTGCGGTGTAGACCGCCTGCTGTGGGAGCAGGCTTACCCGCTCCCTCAAACGCCCGCCGTGAAATCTCAGCCGCGCTCGCGGGGTATCAGGCTCTGCAACTGCAAAGCCAGGAAGTTGGCATCGAAGCCGAAGGTGTCCGGGTCTTTCAGGCCGTTGGTTTTCTTCCACAACCAGTCGTTTTTCCCCGGCAGCAGCACCAGGGAAATGCTGCCATAACGGGCGGCGGTCAAGCCCATCACCGACAGCGAAATCAGGCCGCCGGCGCCCATTACGTCCGGCACGAACTCCACCGGTTTGCCGGCGATATGGATAGTCAGTTTTTCGGCCTTGAACGTGGAGGTCTCCACCGGCACGCTGGGGCCAAAAGCCACGTATGCCTCACGCTGCACTTCCAGCAAGCCGACGGTCTTCACCGATTCCAGCCACTGCTCGATCTGGCCGAACAGCTCGCCGATCTTGTGTGCCCAGTGGGCCGACTGCACGTCGAACTGCTGCTTCTTGTGGGCTTCGCTGTCGGCGTAATGACGAAGCATCTCGCCCAGTTGTTGTACATCGTCCATTGCCGTGTTCCTTGGGTGACCCATATTGCGAGCCTTGATCATGGCAGATGCCGCACACAGGCGTATGACTAAAGCATGGCGCGCGGGTAATGTGATGCCCTCGCCCGTCCATTTCAGGAGCAACGCATGCGCACCATCGGCCTTATCGGCGGCATGAGCTGGGAGTCCAGCGCCGAGTATTACCGCATCATCAACCAACGCGTGCGCGACCAACTCGGGCCGCTGCGCTCGGCGCAACTGTTGATGTACAGCGTCGACTTCGGCCCGGTGGAGCAGGCCCAGCATGCCGGCCGCTGGGACGACGCTGCGCTGATCCTCGAGGATGCCGCCCGGCGCCTGCAAGCCGGTGGCGCCGAATGCATTGTGCTGTGCACCAACACCATGCACCTGGTGGCACCGCGCATTGAAGCAGCGGTGTCCATACCGTTTCTGCATATTGCAGACGCCGCCGGGGCTGCGGCGGTAGAGGCCGGCACGCTGACCGTGGGCCTGTTGGGCACCGCGTTCACCATGGAGCAGGCATTTCTCAAGTCACGCCTGGCCGCCCAGGGGCTGACCGTGCTGGTGCCGGACGCAGACGAGCGCCAGGCGGTGCACCGGATCATCTATGAAGAATTGTGTGTCGGGGTGATCAGCGACGCGTCGCGCCAGGTCTACCAGCAAGTGATCGAGTCCCTGGCCGCGCGCGGCGCCCAGGCCGTCATCCTCGGTTGCACGGAAATCAGCCTGTTGATCAAGCCCGAGCACAGCGACCTGCCACTGCTGGACACCACCGAGCTGCATGCGCAGGCTGCGGTGGCGTTTGCGTTGCAGGCCGACTAGGCCGCCTTGCGGATGCGCGCCATGGTCAGGGTGTCGACAAATGCACCGTCACGCACGGCGTAATCGCGCAGCCGGCCTTCGGTTTCGAAGCCGAACTTATGGTACAGGCGGTGGGCGGCTTCGTTGTCGGCGTACACCGTCAGCTCCACCCGGTGCAGGTTCATCCAGTTATCCGCCACCTCCAGCGCCGCGCCCAGCAAACGGGAGCCCACGCCCTTACCCTGCCAAGCCGTGGCGACACCCATGCCGAATGAACCGACATGGCTTTGGCGCACGCGCAAATACTGTTCCAGACCGAGCTGGCCGATGACCTCGCCGGCATGCAACGCCACCAGTTGTAGCCGCCGCTCGTTGTCCTGTACCAGCCGCTTGCGCCAGGCCTCCACCGACTGGAAAGGCATTTGCAGCACCTGACGGCATACAGCCGGATCGTTGTACAACGCAGCGACGCCTTCAAGGTGGGCCTCGGTGAAGCGCGTGATTACGATTTTCGGTTCAGGTGTGTGCATTGTGTTTCATCCTTTGAAAAACACATGGCGGGCCAGTGTAGGCGGCAAAACCTCAGCATGGCGAGCCCTGCACTGCAATTATCGGGAGCGCGCAGCCACCCGCTTCCACACTCGGGCAATATCTGCCGCCCGCTCGCGCAACAGCTGCGGCGCCTCGCTGCAGGCCTGTTCCAGGGTCATTGGTCCCGAAGGCAAGGCGAACGCGGCATCCACACCGTGAGCGTACATTTGCTCATAACCTTCTCCCAACGTGCCGGCGATCACGATCACCGGCACGTCGTGCTGTTTGGCAATGCGCGCGACGCCGAACGGGGTTTTGCCCCGCAGGGTCTGGGCGTCGAAGCGGCCTTCGCCGGTAATGACCAGGTCGGCGCCGCGCACGGCGCTTTCAAGCCCGACAAGCTCCGCGACCACTTCAACACCCGCACGAAATTGTGCGCCCAGGAACGCCTTGGCGGCGAAACCCAAGCCACCGGCGGCACCGCTGCCGGGTTCGTCACGCACGTCTTTGGGCAAGACCTTGGCGCAGTGATCGGCGAAATGGCCGAGGGCAGCGTCCAACTGCTCGACTTGTTGGGGATTGGCACCTTTTTGCGGGCCGAAAATCGCGGAGGCACCGTGGGGGCCGCACAGCGGGTTATTCACGTCGGCAGCGATTTCGAAGCGCACCTCGGCCAGGCGTGGGTCCAGTTGTTCCAGACTGATGCGCGACAGCTTGCCCAGTGCCAGTCCGCCCAAGGGCAATGCGGCGCCTTCGGCATCAAACAATTGCACACCGAGGGCCAGCATCGCCCCGGCCCCGCCGTCGTTGGTGGCGCTGCCGCCAATCGCCAGAATAATGCGCCGGGCGCCGGCATCCAGGGCCGCGCGAATCAGTTGGCCGGTGCCGAAGGTGCTGCTGGAACAGGCATCCCGTTTACCCGGCGGCACCAATTGCAGGCCACTGGCTTCGGCCATTTCGATGAGTGCGGTGTGGCTCTCGGCCAACCAGCCCCAATGCGCGTCGATACTGGCGCCCAACGGCCCTTGCACACAGGTGGTGCGCAACTCGCCCTGGCAGGCGGCGAGCACCGACTCCACCGTGCCCTCACCACCGTCGGCCATCGGGCACTTGATCAGCTCGGCCTCGGGCCACACGGTGGCCAGCCCCTCGGCAATGGCATTCGCCACGCCTTCAGCACTCAGGCTGTCCTTGAACGAGTCAGGGGCGATGATGATTTTCATTGGGCTTTCTCCGGTTTTTATAACGCCCATGCTGCCAGTTGGCACCGGCAATAACGCCGGTCCATTGCACAAGAGTGGCAGGGGTTTGTTGTTCATTCCGACAAAGTTTGCGGCAATAGCTGCACGCCGAGGTACAAGGCAAGCATGCCGTCGAGTGTCAGCGGGTCAACCCCACTCAGCTCGGCGATGCGCTCCATGCGGTAGCGCAGGCTGTTACGGTGGATGCCCAGGGCGTCGGCGCAGGCCTGGCTCTGGCCATCGTGCTCGCACCAGCTACGCAGGGTCGCCTGCAACTGGCCGTTGCTGTCTTTGGCCAGCACCTTGCGCAACGGGTTGAGCAATTCGTCGAGGGCATCGTCGTTGCGGTGGCGCCAGAGCATCACTGGCAGCCGGAAGCGATTGAGGGTCAGCAGCCGTGACTGGGGCAGCACATCGCGGCCATAGGCGAGCAAATCGCCCACACGCCGATAGCAACGACGCAGCCCGGCCAGCCCGTCTGCCTGCCCGCCGACAGCAACCCGCAGGATGTTCCAGCCCAGGCCTTCGAGTTTTTCCAGCAGGCGCGGGTTGTCGACTTGTACGGCCGCTGGCCGGCACCACAGCAGGGAAAACTGCGCCGAGCTGACGCACCAGCTGTCGGGGTAGCGTGAAGTCAACCATGCACTCAAGGCTTCGGCCGACTGGCCGCTGCCCAGTTCAAACAGGTAAGGCGTGCGAGCCATCTGCGGTTTGAGCCCCAGTTGCTGCGCTTCGTCCACCAGGCGCGGCGACTCGCCGGTTTCGGCCAGCAGCAGCGCCAGCAGGTCATCGCAGCGTTGGCGACGCCACTGCTGCTCGGCTTGCTGGTGACGCTGGCTGACCAGCATTTCGGCGGTCATGCGCACCAGTTGCGCATACGTGCGCAGCAATTGCGGCTCGCCGGTGATGCCCAATACTCCGATCAGGCGCTGATCATGCAGCAGCGGCAAATTGATCCCCGGTTGCACGCCCTTGAGGTGCTTGGCGGTCTGGCCGTCGATTTCCACCACCCGTCCGTTTGCCAGCACCAGTTGCGCGCCTTCATGGCGGGTGTTGATGCGCTCGGGTTCGCCGCTGCCCAGGATCAGGCCCTGGCTGTCCATGACGTTGACGTTGTAGGGCAGGATCGCCATGGTGCGATTGACGATATCCTGCGCCAAGTCATGATCCAGCTCGAACATGGGGCTAAATTCCTGGAAAGTGGATTGTTCATAGGCACAGCGCAAACCATGCTTCACTGTGCGCGAGCACAAAGACAGCAGGCCTTGAGGTGGCCGAGACTCATTGGGCGATCAACGTTACCCTCGCATCGCGAAAAATCATAATAAAGAGAGACTGCCATGTCACAGAGCGCCGCTGTTACCCAGGCCACCGATGACGATAAAAACGCCGTATACAAGCGCATCACCCTGCGCCTGATCCCCTTCATTTTCATCTGCTACCTGTTCAATTACCTCGACCGCGTGAACGTCGGCTTTGCCAAGCTGCAAATGCTCGACGCCCTGAAATTCAGCGAGACCGTGTACGGCCTCGGTGCCGGGATCTTCTTTATCGGCTACGTGCTGTGTGGCGTGCCGAGCAACCTGGCGCTGACCAAGTTTGGTCCACGGCGCTGGATTGCGCTGATGATGATCGTGTGGGGCACCCTGTCTACGTGCTTGCTGTTCGTCACCACGCCAACGCACTTCTACGGCTTGCGCCTGCTGACCGGCGCCGCTGAAGCCGGGTTCTTCCCAGGTGTGGTGCTGTACCTCTCGCAGTGGTTCCCGACCTTCCGCCGCGGGCGGATCATGGCGCTGTTCATGTCGGCAATCCCGGTGTCCGGGTTGCTGGGCAGCCCGTTCTCCGGCTGGATCCTCAACCACTTTGCTGCCGGCCAAGGCGGGCTTGCAGGCTGGCAGTGGATGTTCCTGTTGCAGGGCATTCCGACCGTGATCCTCGGCGCCCTCGCCTACTTCCTGCTCAGCGACAGCTTTGCCAACGCCAAGTGGCTCACCCCGCATGAGCGCGCGGTGCTTGAAGCCGACCAGGCGACCGACCTCGCCAACAAGCCGAAAACCACCAGCGACTCGCTGCTGGATGTGTTCAAGAACCCGGCCATCTGGGCGTTCGGCCTGATCTACTTCTGCATCCAGAGCGGCGTCTACGCCATCAACTTCTGGCTGCCGTCGATCATCAAGAACATGGGTTTCAGCGATAACCTGGTGATCGGCTGGTTGAGCGCAATCCCGTACCTGCTGGCGGCAGTGTTCATGCTGCTGGTGGGCCGCTCGGCCGACTTGCGTAAAGAACGTCGCTGGCACTTGGTTGGGCCAATGTTGATGGGCGCAATCGGGCTGGTGATTGCGGTGAACTTTGCGACCACCCCAGCCATCGCAATCCTCGGCCTGACCATCGCCACCATGGGCGCCCTCACCGGCCTGCCGATGTTCTGGCCGGTGCCCACCGCCATGCTCAGTGCGGGTGCGGCGGCGGGCGGCTTGGCGTTGATCAATTCCATGGGCCAGATGGCGGGCTTCCTCAGCCCGTATATCGTCGGGTTTGTGAAGGATGCCACCGGGTCTACGGACCTGGCGCTGTACTTGCTCGCGGCGGTGATTGTTGCCGGCAGCGTGTTGGCGTTGCGAATGACGCGCACGTTAAAGGTGTAGTTGCATCGTTTGTCCCCTCACGAGGGGACAAACATCAATCCGGTAAGAGGGTACGCAGATGACTTCCTCGGCAGCTGTATTCGATCAGCTGAACGACAAGGGGATTTTCAAGGCATAAACGTTATGCATGGCGCGCTGCAACCAGGCATAGACGGAGGGTTTTTTATAGTCAAAAAACCGCACGACTCATGTGTTAACACCGGAGCCAACGCCAAGTAACAAACTGGCTACAACCTTTACCCAGTCTTTACCTTGGCGCCTCGTAATCGCGTCAAAAACAGCTGTCTGAAACGTATGCCCGGCGTATTATTAACACCGGTTCGGTGCATCGGCAGAGGACTCATCATGATCAGTCGACTTTCAACAATGAAAGTAGCCATCTTGCTCATTGCCACGCTCGCCATTGCGGGACAGGCAGAAGCCCGTGGCGGATATGGCTATGGATGGGGCCACGGTTACGGCTACGGCTACGGGCACGGATACCGCGGTGGCTGGGGCTGGGGTGGTCCGGCGCTATTGGGTGCAGTGGTCGGTGGGCTGGTGGTTGGCTCGGTTGTCGCCAATTCGCCGCCTGCGGTTTATGTGCAACAACCGGTTTATGTCCAACCGCAGCCGGTGTACATCCAGCAACCGCCCCCGGTCTATTACCAGGCGCCACCTGCGGGCTATTACTACCCGCCTCAACCGGCGCCGGTACCGCGTTATTAAGACCGAGCGGGTCATCAAGCCTGGCGCAAACAAACAGGTCCCACCTGAAAGCGGGGCCTGTTTTGTTTGCCCGGCAAACTGCGCCTAGAGCAAACCACCGCCATCAACATCAATTACGCTACCGGTGATAAACCCGTTTTCCATTGCCAGCACGTACCCGGCTGCCACTTCTTCGGCCTGCCCCACTCGGCCCACTGGTAACGCCCCGCCCGCCTTGGCAAACATCGCCAGTCGCTGCTCGTCGGACAACCCGGCATACGCCTCGGTGTCAATGACGCCCGGGCTCACCACGTTCACTCGCCGTGGTGCCAGCTCCTTGGCCAACTGTTTGCCCAGCGCTTCAGTCGCCGCGTTGATGCCGGTCTTGATGAACTGCCCTGCCACGGTTTTGCGTCCCAGTTGCCCGGAGGTCAGGGTGATGCTGCCGCGCTCGTCAAGAAAGGGCAGCGCCGCCTGGATCGCCCGCAGCGAACCCCAAAGTTTCACGTTGAAGTTGTCTTGCGCCAGGCTCAGGTCGGTCTCGATCAATGCCTTGGCCTGTACTGCCGGGCCGGCGGTATAGACCAGGTGATCAAACCGCCCCACCGCAGCGAACAGGCGCTGAAGCGAGTTGGAATCGGTCACGTCTACTTGCTCGCTGCGTACACCGTTCTGCACCCCGGAAGACAAGCGCCGCCCCGCCAGCACCACATGGGCCCCGCGTGCCACAGCCTGTTTGGCCACGGCCGCACCGATGCCGCTGCTGCCGCCGATGACGATGATGATTTTGCCATTGAGAGGAGAAGTCATGCAGAAATACCTGGCTTAGAAAATGAGCTTTCATCTTCCCAGCTTGGCAATCGTTGAAAAATCCCGGTAAAACGACAAGATCTTTAAAGGATTTTTACAAATGAGTTCAATCCTCGACCTTGAGGTATTCGTACGTACTGCCGACACCGGCAGCTTGTCGGCGGCCGCCCGCAGCTTGAGCCTGACCCCGGCAGCAGCAAGCATTGCCCTCAAGCGCCTGGAAACCCGCCTGGGTATCCGCCTGCTGGCGCGCTCCACCCGCAGCATGCGCCTGACCGAGGAAGGTCGGCGCTACCTCGACAGCGTGCGTGTGGCGCTGGAGGCATTGGCCGAAGGCGAGCAGTCGATCAAACAGCAAGGCCAGAGCCTCAGTGGTTTGCTGCAACTGGCTGCGCCCTCGGACTTCGGGCGCAACGTGCTGCTGGGCTGGCTGGATGAGTTCAAGCTCGAACATCCAAACGTGCGGCTTCAGTTGCTGCTCAACGACAGCAACGCCGACCTGTTCCGCGAAACCGTCGACATTGCCCTGCGTTTCGGCGTGCCACGAGATTCAAGCCTGGTGGCGCTGCCGGTGGTGCCCGACCACCAGCGAGTGGCGTGCGCCAGCCCCGGCTACCTGGCGCGCCACGGCACGCCGGGCACGCCGCAGGACCTGGCGCAACACAGCACGCTGCGCTACATGCGCCAGGGCCGCGCAAACAGCACATGGTACTTTCGCCAGGGCGCGGCGCTCCAGGAAGTCGAGGTGACGGGTGACTACCTGAGCGACGACGGCGAGATCGTCCGGCGTTGGGCGCTGGCCGGCCATGGCATCGCCTATAAGGCACGCCTGGATGTGGCCCGCGATATCAAGGCCGGGCGCCTGCTGCCTTTACTCACCGACTGGCAAGGCGAGCCGACCCCGTTCAATTTGATGTGCCCACACCGGCTGCAGGTGTCAGAGCGGGTCAAGGTACTGCACCGGTTCCTGCAACTGCGCTGCGCCGAACTATTAGCGCAATAACCGTCGGGGGGCTTGTTCCAGAGCCTTGCTCTCTGGTATTGGATAAGGCCTGTCTCCCCCTTTTGAGGTGTTCACGATGATTTACCGCACACTGGGCCAGTCCGGGTTGAAGGTCAGCGCATTGACCCTGGGCAGCATGATGTTTGGCGAGCAGACCAGCACCGAGGACTCGCTGCGCATCATCGACAAGGCCTGGGATCAAGGCATCAACTTTATCGACACCGCCGACGTCTACACCGGCGGGCGCTCCGAGGAAATCGTCGGCGAAGCCATCGCCCGCCAGCGCCAGGATTGGGTGCTGGCCTCCAAAGTCGGCATCGGCCCGGCAGACGGCCTGCCAAACCGCAGCGGCTTGAGCCGCAAGCGGATTTTCAATGCGCTGGAAGCCAGCCTGACGCGGCTGGACACCGATTACCTGGACATCTATTACCTGCACCGTGAAGACCACAACACGCCGCTGGAGGTGACCGTTTCGGCGATTGGCGACTTGATCCGCGAGGGCAAGATTCGCCATTGGGGGCTCTCCAACTACCGCGGCTGGCGTATCGCCGAAGTGATCCGCGTGGCCGAACGCCTGGGAGTGGACAAGCCGATCATCAGCCAGCCGCTGTACAACATCGTCAACCGCCAGGCCGAGGTGGAGCAGATTACCGCTGCCGCCGCGTATGGCCTGGGTGTGGTGCCGTACAGCCCGCTGGCCCGTGGCGTACTCAGTGGCAAATATGCGCCAGACGTTACGCCTGAAGCCGGCAGCCGTGCCGGGCGCCAGGACAAGCGCATCCTGGAAACCGAATGGCGGGTTGAATCCTTGCGCATCGCCCAGCAGATCCAGCAGTACACCCAGGGCCGTGGCGTGGGAATTGTCGAGTTCGCGATTGCCTGGGTACTTAACAACTCGGCGGTCAGTTCGGCGATTGTCGGGCCGCGCACCGAGGCGCAGTGGGATGCCTACACTGGCGCACTGGAGGTGAAGATCACACTGGAAGATGAGGCGTTTATTGACTCACTGGTTACGCCGGGGCATGCCTCGACACCTGGGTTCAATGACGTGAGCCACTTTGTCTCAGGGCGGATCGCACGATAGCCGAGCGGCATACTCCTGCCTCTGGCGAGGGGGCAAGCCCCCTCGCCACAAAACAGTGCAAACATCTCACCTTAAAAGCACTATATTCCCTCGCTTAAATCTTCCTTCTTTGTGTGAATCGGTTTTCGCGAGGACAGTGTGTCTAAAGGTGTGGTGTTATCGGTCTTGGCCTCGGTGTTGTTTGCCGTGATGTATTACTTTACGTCGCTGCTCGCGCCATTAAGCGGGCTGGAGATTTTCGGCTGGCGGATGTTGCTGACGGTGCCGTGCATGACCGTGTTCATGATCGTCAGCGGTGAGTGGCGACGGGTGTGGGAGCTGGTTCGCCTGGTAGCCGCCAGGCCCGCGTTGACCGGCGGGCTGGTGGTGTCGTCAGCCTTGCTGGGGGTGCAGTTGTGGCTATTCATGTGGGCGCCGCTTAACGGGCGCAGCCTGGATGTTTCGCTGGGGTATTTCCTGCTGCCATTGACCATGGTGCTGACCGGCCGCCTGGTGTATGGCGAACAGTTGTCGCGCCTGCAAAAGGTCGCGGTGTTCTTTGCAGCCTGCGGCGTGCTGAACGAGTTGTATCAGGTCGGCGGATTTTCCTGGGCCACGCTGGTGGTGATCATCGGTTACCCGGTCTACTTCATAGTGCGCAAACGCCTGAAGACCGACCATCTGGGTGGGCTGTGGCTGGACATGGCGCTGATGTTGCCCGTGGCGTTGTGGTTTGTGCAAAGCGGCGAACAGGGTTTTGCGGTGCTTGACGCCCACAAGGGGCTGTACGCACTGATCCCGATGCTGGGGCTGATCAGTGCCTCGGCGCTGGTGTGCTACATCGTCGCCAGCCGCTTGTTGGCCTTCAGCCTGTTCGGCCTGCTCAGTTATGTGGAGCCGGTGCTGTTGCTTGGGGTCGCGCTGTTGCTGGGAGAGAGTATCAAGGCCGGGGAATGGCTGACCTATATACCGATCTGGTTGGCGGTATTGGTGCTGGTATACGAAGGTTTCAAGCATCTGGTTCGCCAGCGCAAGGCCTGATTGCAGGCAAAAAAAGCCCGGTCGCGGATAGCCACGACCGGGCTTTTTTACATCACCGATCAGTCAGCCGTGAGCACGCCGCGACGCACCTGGTCGCGCTCGATGGATTCGAACAGTGCCTTGAAGTTACCTTCGCCAAAACCGTCGTCGCCTTTACGCTGGATGAACTCGAAGAATACCGGGCCCATCAGGGTTTCCGAGAAGATCTGCAGCAGCAGACGCTTGTCCCCCGCCACCGACGAACCATCCAGCAGGATGCCCCGCGCCTGAAGCTGGTCCACCGGCTCGCCGTGGTTCGGCAGGCGGCCTTCGAGCATTTCGTAATAGGTGTCGGGTGGCGCGGTCATGAAGCGCATGCCGATCTTCTTCAACGCATCCCAGGTCTTGACCAGGTCATCGGTGAGGAACGCCACGTGCTGGATGCCCTCGCCGTTGAACTGCATCAGGAACTCTTCGATCTGCCCGGCGCCCTTGGACGACTCTTCGTTCAGCGGGATGCGGATCATGCCATCCGGGGCGCTCATGGCCTTGGAGGTCAGGCCGGTGTATTCGCCCTTGATATCGAAATAACGCGCTTCTCGGAAGTTGAACAACTTCTCGTAGAAGTTAGCCCAGTAGGCCATGCGCCCGCGGTATACGTTGTGGGTCAGGTGGTCGATGACTTTCAGGCCGGCACCCACCGGGTTGCGCTCAACGCCTTCGAGGTACACGAAGTCGATGTCATAGATCGAGCTGCCTTCGCCGAAACGGTCGATCAGGTACAGCGGCGCGCCGCCAATGCCCTTGATCGCCGGCAGGTTCAGTTCCATCGGGCCAGTTTCGATATGGATAGGCTGGGCGCCCAGTTCCAGGGCCCGGTTGTAGGCCTGTTGCGAGTCCTTGACGCGAAACGCCATGCCGCACACCGAGGGCCCATGCTCGGCCGCAAAGTAGGAGGCAATGCTGTTGGGTTCGTTGTTGAGGATCAGGTTGATCTCACCCTGACGGTACAGGTGCACGTTCTTGGAGCGGTGGGTCGCCACTTTGGTGAAGCCCATGATCTCGAAGATCGGCTCCAGGGTGCCCGGAATTGGCGATGCGAGTTCGATGAATTCAAAGCCCATCAGGCCCATTGGGTTTTCGTATAAATCTGCCATTTTCGGCGCCTCATCATTCTTGTAATTAACACAGAGTCATTTGCAGGCAAGGATGAGGGCGCAAGGTGGCGCGCAGGAGATACCCCGCACGCTGCGGGCGAGGAAGTCACCAAAGATGAGGGGGGACCCGAGTAGCTTCATGGTTGCATCAGTCTCTTACGGGCGAGGCTTGCGTTAGCGCAAGTCCTTATTCTTGTATGCGTAAATCGATTCTACACAGCGTAACCTGGTTTGTCCGTACTCTTATCAAATCCCCATTGCCCAGGCGCGCGCAAGGACTTTGTTGCACAGGTAAATGCCCAGCAGTATCACCCATCGGGCTGGCCAGTACATTGCAACGGAAGCCGACGATGCCCGCGACGTGAAACGAGGCACGTTGCGCATCGGTTCGTTCGGCCCCGCCTCATCGATTCGCCTGTTGCCCGCGATCCTGCGGGAGTATCGCCGGTTGCATCCGGGCATCGAGGTGCACATCGATCAAGGCCCGATCGCCAGGTGATGCAGTGGCTGGAAGAGCGGCGTATCGATGTTGCGTCAGCTGATTGAGCATGCACGGTCGCGTGCCGCCATCTATCATGGCCGATACCAATACGCTTTGTTGGAAGGCCAACGTGGTTGTCCCGGCCGCATTTAAGCGTCTTATCGCCCCCTTCCGCTACAGGCCGCATAAATGCCACTGACCGTCAAAGGCCCACGAAAAGCCGCCACTCGCCACCTGATCACCCTACTGAGTGGCGTGCTGCCGATTTTGCTCGGCGTGCTTATCCTGTACTGGCAAGCCGGGCGCACCCTGGAGCACAGCACCGCGCAGACGGCTCAGGAGGCAGTACGGCAATTTGACCTGATGCTCGACAATGCCGGCCTCGCTGCCCAGGAACTGCTGCCGCTGGCCGGGCATGAATGTGATAACCCGACACAACTGGCGCTGCGGGAACAGGTCACACGCCGCCCTTTCGTGCGCGCCACAACCTTGTCCTGGCAGAGAAACATCTATTGCAGTTCGTTGTTCGGCAGCAATTACCAGTCGCCGGTCAACCCTGAGGACTACGTCGACGGTCGCCTCTGGCTGATGAAAGGCAACCCGGTCACACCCGACACGGCATTGTTGGTGTATCGCCTCACCGAAGGCGATCGGGGTGCCTTTGCCTCAATCGATGGCTACCACCTGACTAACGCCCTGCGGCTGATCAGCCGTTATGCCGACCTGGTGTTGCAGGTGGGTTCCAACTGGCTGTCGGCGACTGGCAAGGTGCACAGCACGGCGCTGCCAACGTTTGCAGTCGCGCACCACCACCTGGACTCCCAGCGATATACCTACAGCGTGGAGGCCGGGATGCCCGAGGGCGAAACCTGGCGCTACATGCAGGCGCGCTATCCTGCACTGTTCGTCCTCGTGGGGTTTTTCGGGGTGTTGGCGGGCATCCTCGCCCACTGGCTGCAAAAGCGCTCATCGGCACCGACCCTCGAGCTGCAACGTGCATTGGGCGCCAATGAATTTGTGCCCTATTACCAGCCCGTGGTGCGCGGCGAAAACATTCGCCAATGGGCGGGCTGTGAAGTGCTGATGCGCTGGAATCATCCGAAAGAAGGCCTGGTGCGCCCCGACCTGTTCATCCCGCTGGCCGAGCATTCGGGCCTGATTGTGCCAATGACCCGCGCCTTGATGCGCCAGACTGCCCTGCAACTGGCCCCCCATGCTGGTCAGTTCGCCGACAGTTTTCATATCGGTATCAACATCACCGCCCGCCATTGTCACGACCTGGAACTGGTGGAGGACTGCCGGGAGTTCCTCGCCGCCTTCGCGCCGGGTAAGGTGATTCTGGTACTGGAGTTGACCGAGCGCGAGTTGATCGAGCCCACGGATATCACCCGCCAGTTGTTCCAGGCACTGCACGAAATGGGAGTAATGATCGCGATTGACGACTTTGGCACCGGCCATTCCAGCCTGGGTTATTTACGCAACTTCAATGTCGATTACTTGAAGATAGATCAGAGCTTTGTCGCGATGATCGGTGTTGATGCGCTTTCGCGGCATATACTCGACAGCATCATTGAATTGTCCGTCAAGCTGGACCTGGGCATCGTCGCTGAAGGCGTCGAAACACAAGAACAATGCGAATATCTTGCATCTCATGGTGTTGATTTCCTACAAGGCTACCTGTTTGGCAAGCCTGTACCTTGCGATGAGTTCATTAGATTCCTGAACGGTCATTGAATAGCCATGCACTTCAACGGAAATATTGTTAATTACACAAAAGACATGATTTACTCATGACTGATTAACTACTACAATTTTTCCTGCCTGTGCTGAATTGGCAGGAAGGCCACTTTTGTTGAGTTGCCTTAAGGCTCTTGGCTTATCGCTTTGTTTGCAGTAGATATCAGCCAAATACACTATTGGAGTATAGATTTTGTCCAGACTCGCCGAATTTCGCGCAGCAGAAAAAGCCCTTCAAGAGCAGCTTGCCCAGCTGGAATCCCTAAAGAACGATGCTGGCTTGAAGAAAGAAATCGAATTCGAAGAAAAGCTGCAAGGGCTGATGAAAACCTACGGCAAAAGCCTGCGCGACATCATCTCCATCCTCGATCCCAACGCTGGCAAGTCCGGCGCATCTGTCGCCACTGCACCAAAACAGCGCCGCGCACGTGTGGTCAAGGTTTACCACAACCCGCACACCGGTGAACTGATCGAAACCAAGGGCGGCAACCACCGCG